>CBFDAH010000014.1:0-28643 GCA_965602785.1 uncultured Syntrophobacterales bacterium | reverse complement strand
GTGTTGCCCGGGGGTTGGGCCTGGGGGGGGGGGGGGGGGGTTGGGGGGGGGGGGCCGCCCCCCCGGGCCCCCGCCCCCCCCCCCCCAAACATACTAAATATAACCTAAAACAGAACTAACCGAAAACCGTTATTCCCTCCCCGGGGGAGTGAAAAAGGGGCACCTGTGCTACTAGCCCCGGCCCTCCTATCCCAACCCTCTTCCCCAACTACTTCCCCAAAAAACGGCAGCACGGGCTTCCAGCCCATGCTGCACGGGCAAGATGCCCGTGCTACCGGTATAAGGGAGAAGAGGGGGGTTAGGGGAGGGGGGGAGCCTTAAGGTCCCCCAGCCCTCCCCAGTTTTAGACTAGTTATTATACACCGAAAACTCCCAACCGAAAACCGAGCCCGTTACCTCCCCGGGGCAGTGAAAAAGGTCTTAAAGGCCTTGAGGACCATGTAGAGGTCGGCCTTGGAGGCCACCTCGAAGGGCGAGTGCATGGACAGGACCGGGGGTCCGGAGTCGATGATCTCCATGCCGTGGACCGCCAGGTACTTGGCGATGGTGCCGCCCCCGCCCTCGTCCACCTTGCCGAGATGGGTGGCCTGCCAGATGACCCCGGCCTCGTTGAGGATTTTCCTGAGCCAGGCGATGTACTCGGCGTGGGCGTCGTTGGCGCTGTACTTGCCGCCATGGCCGGTGAACTTGGTGAGGGACACGCCGTAGCCCAGGCGGGCGGCGTTCCTTTTCTCGTGGACCTCCTGCCAGTCCGGGTCCAGGGCTCCGGTGACATCCCCGGAGATGGCATGGGAATTCATCAGGACCCGACGCCGGGCCAGAGGGCTCTGGCCCTCCCGCTCGAGGAGAAGTTCCACCATGTCCTCCAGGAGGCAGCTTTTGGCGGAGGTGTTGCCGTCTGACCCCACTTCTTCTTTATCATAGAAAAGTGCGATACAGGCGTGCTCCGGGTCTTGGACCTCAAGGATAGCCTCCAGGGCCGGATAGGCGCAGGAGCGGTCGTCATGACCATAGGCGGCCACCATAGAGCGGTCCAGGCCCACGTCCCGGGCGGGCCCGGCGGGGACCACCTCGAGTTCGGCGGAGACCAGGTCCTCCTCGGTGATGCCGTAGGTGTCCTCCAGATATTTCAGGAGAGAGAGCTTGAAGCGCTCTTTGGTGTCCTTGTCGCCGATGGGCAGGGAGCCTATTAGAACGTTGAGCTTTTCCCCTTCGAAGGCCTCGGTGACCTTCTTGTCCATCTGCACCTTGCGGGCCAGGTGGGGCAAGAGGTCCAGCACCGTGAAGACGGGGTCACCCGGGTCCTCCCCCACCCTCAGCTCCACCACGCTACCGTCGGACTTGAGGACCACTCCGTGCAGGGCCAGGGGCCGGGCCAGCCACTGGTACTTCTTGATGCCGCCGTAATAGTGGGTTTTGAGGAACACCAGGTCGGTTTCCTCATAGAGGGGATACTGCTTCAGGTCCAGGCGGGGAGAGTCGATGTGGGCCCCGATGATGCGCAGGCCGTCAGTCAGGGGCCGGCGTCCCGGGACCCCGAGAGCGATGGTTTTGCCTTTATAGCTGTAATACCAGCGGGCGCCGGGAGCGGAGCCGGCCAGGGGTACGAAACCCTTGGCCTGGGCCAGGCGCTCGATCTCCTGCACCGCTTGCCGCTCGGTCTTGGCCGTGTTCAGAAACCACTTGTAGCGCTCGGCATACTCCATGATGGCCTGGCGCTCGGCCGCGTCCATGTGGTCCCAGACCAGGCGGGGCATCACGGTGAGGCGTTCCCGCAGTTGTTCCAGTTCATTTTTTTCAGGTGTTTCAGCCACCGTTATCCTCCCTGAAATTGCGGGGAGGTCCGGGGAACGCAAGTCCCCCACCCTCCCCTCGAGCTCCTGTCCCCATCCCCGGTAAAGTGTATTTTTAAGGCGGGCTTTTTAGCCGGCAGGCTCAGGCCAGGTGGAAACACCCCCACCGGGTGTGGGGCAGAGGGTAAAGGGAGGGGATACGGGCCTGGGACCCTTGACCCCCTCCCCCAGAATGCTGATTATATAGTATGCGAAGTAACGAGTGTGATCGCATAGAAAAAATAACACTATTTTTTGCGGGAAACAATGCTTGACAGACAATTTGCCTCGTGTAGGCCCACTTTACCTTGACTTGGTGTAGGAGAGTTAATACATTTAGTGAAGTTATTGAACTAACTGCGAGAGTGGCGGAATCTGGCAGACGCACTGGACTTAGGATCCAGCGGAACGACCGTGGGGGTTCGAGTCCCCCCTCTCGCACCCTTTGACCAAGACGTCAGCTTCACCATATATTAAAAGAAATGGGGAAAGAGTATAACAACCAATGACTGAAGCCGTTACCAACGTACAGATGGAAAATCTCAGCGACATCAAGCGCAAACTGGAGATTGTGGTGCCCTCCGCCGAAGTCAGCGCGGCCCTGGATCGGGCTTACCGGGATCTGGGCAAACGGGCCAAGGTGAAGGGCTTCCGGCCGGGGAAAGTGCCGCGCTCGGTTTTGGAGATGTACTACAAAAAGCAGGTGCTGGAGGAGGTCTCGGATGAGCTGGTGCGCCGCTCCCTGGGGGAAGCCCTCCAGGAAAAGTCTCTGGAGGCCGTGGGCTTGAGCTGGCCTGAGCCCGTGCCCCCGGTGATTTCCGGGGAGGACTTCTGCTACCGGGTGGAGGTGGAAATACCGCCTGAGTTTGCCGCCGAGAATTATACCGGCTTGAACCTGGAGGACCCGGGGGTGGAGGTCGCCGACAGTGAAGTGGAGGCCCGCCTGGAGGAGATCCGCCAGAGCAACGCCATGCTGTCTCCCATCACAGAGGACCGGGGCGTTAAGGAAGGAGACTTCGTAACTCTGGACTACCAGGGGTATTTCGCCGGCGAGGTTTTGCCCGAGGGCAAGGCGGAGAACACCTACCTCGAAGTGGGCGTCGGTAAGTTCAACCGGGACTTCGAGAGCAACCTCATCGGCTTGACACCGGATGCCCAAACCCGCTTCGCCGTGGACCTACCCTCTGACTTCTTCAATCCGATGTTGGCGGGGAAGGTTATCGAGTTTCAGGTAAAGCTGCATGAAATCAAGGAGAAGGCAGTTCCCGAGCTGGACGACGCCTTTGCCCAGAACCTGGGAGGCAACTTTCAAACCGCGGCTGACTTGCGCCAGGCCGTGGGAGACGATATTATTAAGAACAGGGAAAATGAGCGCCGGGGGAAGATAGAGGAGCAAGCGCTGGATCAGCTCATCATCGCCCACCCCTTCGAAGCGCCGCCGTCCCTGGTGCGCCAGGATCAGGAGAATATCCTCCGGGACCAGTTCCAGTTCATGCAAAGCCAGGGTGTGAACCTGGAGGGCTTGAACATGGAGAAGATGCTGGAAAACGTCAAGCCCCAGGCCGAGCGGCGGGTCAGGGTGCGCCTCATCTTCGAAAAAATCGCGGCTCAAGAAAATATCCTGCTGAGCGATGAGGAGTTGGAGGAGGGGATCACCCGGATGGCCGAGCGGAGCGGCCGACCGGCTTCCCAGGTACGGCAATTTTATAAAGACAACAACCTGATGGAGGGCCTGAGAAGGCAGCTTAGGGACGAGAAGGTGATGACGTTCATCCTGGACGCCGCCGAGATCGAGCCGGCAGCCGGGTCCCCGGATCAGGAGAAAGAATAAACATGTTAATTCCCATTGTAGTAGAACAAAGCAGCCGCGGCGAGCGGGCTTATGACATCTACTCCCGGCTGCTCAAGGACCGTATCATCTTCCTGGGGACGGGGGTGAGCGACGAGATAGCCAACCTGGTCATCGCCCAGTTGCTCTTTTTGGAAGCGGAGGACTCGGAAAAGGAGATTCACTTTTACATCAATTCCCCCGGCGGTCTGGTGACCGCGGGTCTGGCCATCTACGATACCATGCAGTATATTCGGAGCCCAGTGGCCACCTACTGCATGGGCCAGGCGGCCAGCATGGGGGCTTTGCTCCTGGCCGCGGGGGACAAGGGCAAGCGTTATGCGCTGCCCCACTCCCGTATTCTCATCCACCAGGTGATGGGGAGTTTTACCGGACAGGCCAGCGACGTGGACATTCAGGCCAAGGAAATCTTACGCCTGAAGGAGGAGTTGAATCAGATTCTGGCCGACCACACCGGGCAGCCTCTGGAGCGGATTGCGCTGGACACCGACAGGGATTACTTCATGTCGGGTGAAGAGGCCAGAGAATACGGCGTGGTGGATCAGGTCATCATCCACCGGGAGTTGACTCAGCAGGTGTGAACTTTCCGTGAAAATGTTGCCCACCGGGATAATGGAAGTAGGGCCCGGTGCCGATATATAAACTGGAAAATGTCCAGACAACACCAGGCCGGGCGGGGCCCCTGCCCTGGCGGCTCTGGGGAGGTCAAGCTGTATGAGTAAGCGCGGTGCTGACAAAGGTACCGATTTGTTGTGTTCTTTTTGTGGCAAGAGCCAGAGTGAAGTGAAAAAGCTCATTGCCGGACCTGGGGTCTACATCTGCGATGAATGCATCGAGCTCTGCAACGACATCATCGCCGAAGAATACGAGAAAGAAGAGGCCAAACAGACCCGTTTGGCCATACCGGAGCCGTCGGGTATCAAAACGCTGATAGACGAGTATGTCATCGGCCAGGAGCGGGCCAAGAAGATCCTGTCGGTGGCGGTGTACAACCATTACAAGCGCATCAGTTCCCGGGTGGACATGGACGGGGTGGAGCTCCAAAAGAGCAACATCCTGCTGGTGGGCCCCACGGGCTCGGGGAAGACTCTCCTGGCCCAGACCCTGGCCCGAATCCTGAATGTGCCTTTCACCATCGCCGACGCCACCACGTTGACCGAAGCGGGTTACGTGGGGGAAGATGTGGAAAACATCATCCTTAATCTCCTCCAGGTGGCGGACTATGACGTGGAGAAGGCCTCCCGGGGCATCGTCTACATCGACGAAGTGGACAAGATCGCCCGGAAGAGCGACAGTCCCTCCATCACCCGGGACGTCTCCGGGGAAGGGGTGCAGCAGGCCCTGTTGAAAATCATCGAAGGCACCATGGCGTCGGTCCCCCCCAAGGGTGGCCGCAAACACCCCCAGCAGGAGTTCATCAAGGTGGACACCACCAACATTCTGTTTATCTGCGGGGGGGCCTTCAATGGTTTGGAGGACATCATCGGGACCCGCATCGGCAGGAAATCCCTGGGGTTCGGGGCGGACATCAAGAGCAAGAAGGACCGACCCCTGGGGGAGATTCTGGCCAAGGTGCACCCCCAGGATCTCTTGAAGTTTGGACTTATACCGGAATTCGTGGGGCGCCTGCCCGTCATCGCCACCCTGGATGAGCTGGACAAGGCGGCCTTGGTAAAGATCCTCACCGAACCCAGAAACGCCCTGGTGAAGCAGTTCCAAAAGCTCATGGAAATGGATCGGGTGAGCCTCAGGTTCACTGAAGACGCCCTGATGGCCGTGGCCCAGGAAGCTTTAAAACGCAAGTCCGGGGCCCGGGGACTCAGGGCCATTCTGGAAGGGGCCATGCTCGAGCTCATGTATGAAATCCCCTCTTTGCAGAACGTGCAGGAGTGCGTCATCAACGAGGGCTTCATCATGAAGGACGGGGCCCCCATACTGACCTACAGCGTTCCTGACGAAGCTTCCTGGGAGAAGCCCGGGATGGTGGTGGAAAAATGATTTTCCGGCTGAATCGCACCAAAGGCGGAGGGGAAGAGGCCAAAAAGGTCCACACGGTACCGCTGTTACCCTTACGGGACATTGTGGTATTTCCCACCATGGTGGTGCCGTTGTTCATCGGGCGGGAAAAGTCCATTGCGGCGCTGGAGCACGCCATGGGACAGGAGAAGTACGTCCTGCTCTGCACCCAGAAGGACGCCCGCCGGGACGAACCCAAGGAGGCCGAAATCCACCGGGTGGGAACCCTGGCCAGCATCCTGCAGATGCTGCGCCTGCCGGACGGTACCGTGAAGGTCCTGGTGGAAGGAAAATTTCGGGCTAAGGTGCGTCAGTACGTGGCCAACCCCTACTTTTTCCAGGTGGAGGTGGAGGAGCTCCTCGAGAACTGGGAGCAAACCTCCGAACTCGAAGCCCTGCGCCGCTCGGTGATCTCCGCCTTCGAAACCTACGCCAAATTGAACAAGAAGGTGCCCCAGGAGGCTTTCCAGACCGTGGCTGGCGTCGACGACCCCTCCCGGCTGGCGGACACCATCGGCGGGCACCTGGCCGTGAAAAGCGACGACAAGCAGGAACTCCTGGAGAAATTGGATCCGGTCAAGCGTCTGGAGAAGGTGCTAACCCTCATAAACCAGGAAAACGAGGTTCTCTCCATCGAAAACCGCATCAAAAACCGGGTCAAGAAACAGATGGAAAAGACCCAACGGGAGTACTATCTCAACGAACAGATGCGGGCCATCCAGAAAGAGATGGGGGAAAAAGAGGACCTCAAGGGGGAAATCCAGGAACTGGAGCGCCGTCTCCGGAAAAAGCGCATGAGTTCCGAGGCCAACGGCAAGGTGAAACATGAGCTGAAAAAGCTCAAGCTCATGAGCCCCATGAGTGCCGAGGCCACGGTTTCCCGGAATTACATCGACTGGCTCCTGGCGCTCCCCTGGCATGACAAGACCAAGGACAACCATGACATCTGCGAGGCGGAACGCATCTTAGACGAAGACCACTATGGCCTGGAGAAGCCCAAGGAGCGCATCCTGGAGTACCTGGCGGTCCAGAGCCTGGTGAAAAAGATGAAGGGCCCCATCCTCTGCCTGGTGGGCCCGCCGGGAGTGGGGAAGACCTCACTGGCCAAATCGGTGTCCCGGGCCCTGGGGCGGAACTTCGTGCGCCTGTCCCTGGGCGGAGTGCGGGACGAAGCCGAAATTCGGGGACACCGGCGCACCTATATCGGCGCCCTGCCGGGGAAGATCATCCAGTCCCTGCGCAAAGCCAAGAGCAATAACCCGGTCTTTTGCCTGGACGAAGTGGACAAGATGAGCACCGACTTTAGGGGTGACCCCTCGGCGGCCCTCCTGGAGGTGCTGGACCCGGAGCAGAACTTCGGCTTCAACGACCATTATCTCGACTGCGATTATGATCTCTCCGAGGTGATGTTCATCACCACGGCCAACAACCTGTATTCCATCCCCTTGCCCTTGCAGGACCGCATGGAGATCATCCGGCTGCCGGGCTATACCGAGATGGAAAAGCTCCATATCGCCGAGCAGTTTCTCACTCCCAAACAGGCCCAGGCCAACGGGTTGATCAAGGACAACATCCAGTTCTCGGAGAACGCCATCCTCACCATCATCCGCCTCTACACCCGGGAGGCGGGGGTCAGGAACCTGGAGCGGGAAATCGCCTCCGTCTGCCGCAAGGTGGCCCGGGAAGTGGCCGAGAAAGGCAAGGAGCACAAGGTCAGCGTCAGCAGCCAGACCATCGGCAAGTTCCTGGGGGTGGCCAAGTACCGCTTCGGCAGCACCGAGGAAAAGGACGAAGTGGGCCTCACCAACGGCCTGGCCTGGACCGAGTTCGGGGGCGAGCTGCTGCAAACCGAAGTGGTGGTGGTCCCCGGCAAAGGCAAACTCCTCATTACCGGCAAGCTGGGGGAGGTCATGCAGGAGTCGGCCCAGGCGGCCCTCAGCTACGTACGCTCCAAGGCCGCGACCCTGAGGCTGCCGGAGGAGTTTTACCGGAAGATTGACATCCACGTGCACGTGCCCGAGGGAGCCATCCCCAAGGACGGCCCGTCCGCGGGCATCACCATCGGCACCAGCATCGTCTCGGCCCTCATCAAGGTCCCGGTGAAACGGGAAGTGGCCATGACCGGGGAGATCACGCTTAGGGGGCGGGTGCTGCCCATCGGCGGCCTGAAGGAGAAGATCATCGCCGCCCACCGGCACCAGATCAAGACGGTGCTCATCCCCCGGGAAAACGAAAAGGACATCAAGGAAATCCCGGCCCGCATCCTCAAGGTGGTGCACCTGGTACCCGTGGAGCACATGGACGAGGTGTTGAAGCAGGCCCTGTCGGTTGAAGACCCGGAGAGCCTGTTCCAGACGGCGCCGCCGCCGGTGGAGCCGGACCCGGCCTACGTATCCGAAGGGGAGCCGCCCTCGACCCACCAGGCCCATTAAGATATTAGTTCAAGGTTCAAGGTTTAAAGTTCAAAGTTGGTGGTTTTACCAGCCGTTAAGAATGCCATTGAGGGCAAACCTCAAGCCTTGAACATTCAGTTTGGCACCTCGGGTTTGAACCTTGAACTTTGAACTATGTAACGGGGGCGTAGTTCAGCATGGTTAGAACGCCGGCCTGTCACGCCGGAGGTCGCGAGTTCGAATCTCGTCGTCCCCGCCAGTCAACCTGACAACCAGAAGGGGTGAGCCACAGCAGGCTTACCCCTTTTGTTTTTCACGGCTGACGCGGGCTTTTCCCCTTGACAGAAGGGCCTCTCTTTGGCGAAGATTATAGGGCCGGGGGCGGATAGCTCAGTTGGGAGAGCATCGGCCTTACAAGCCGGGGGTCAGAGGTTCAAATCCTCTTCCGCCTACCAAAATAACTTTTCGTTCAAAGTTCAAAATTGGTGGGTATACCAGTCTTCGATATTACCCTTACTGGTAAACCGCAAACCTTGGTATTCAGATTGGCACCTCGGGCCAGTAACCTTAAACTTTGAACCTTGAACTTTGAACTGTATAACGGGGGCGTAGTTCAGCATGGTTAGAACGCCGGCCTGTCACGCCGGAGGTCGCGAGTTCGAATCTCGTCGTCCCCGCCAATTATATTCCCGAGTTGAATCTTGATTTAACCCTTTTTGTTGTTTTTTTGTCACTTTTTCCTACCAAAATCTTAACACCCTTACCTCAGTGTCTTGTTTAAGAGCGACAAATATCATGCTTCAAAAAGGAGGGAAAAATGTCTTATTATCGGCAGATTGATACGTACAAGGTAATTCATTATTCTTGGTCTTCCGAGAGATATTTTGGCGTGTGGATTTATCTTTATGATCAACAAGGAATAAAGAAAGGAGATGTGAGATTTCATAAAGAACAACATAGTCCGGGAGACACATATGATAGTGCTAATGACAAAATAATTATCCATTTTCCTTTACATCGTTACTCAGACATCATCGATCTTCTGAGAAACGAGAAACCATTAACCTTAGCATTTAACCCTAATAATAATGAAGGTTGGATTTATTCAGGGAAAGAACCTATAGGCGAAGAGGAAAGTTAATCATAACAGGAAAACCTTGATGAACTCACTCCCGCCTCGGGTCCCCGCCCGGGGCGGGTTTTTTCTGAGAGCTGCGGCAAAACCCTGCCACCAGCCCTCAGGCGGAGGTGCCCTTACATGGGTATTTTCTGGAGCCGCAAGGTTTAGTCTGGGACGGCGCCACCCCCGGAAGCTCCCTCAGGTTAGCCTTTTCACCAGGCCGGGCTGGCGGCCCCGGACCTCTCTCAAAGCAGGCTTGCAGCAGAACTACGCCTGGCCGCCGGTCTGGAAGGGAACGGCAGGGTTTTTACAAAAAATTGGACAAGCCGTTTAACCGGTGAAACAAGAAAGCCCTCTTGGCGGAGGCTGATTTATATGATATTAATATGTATTATCCATATGTTATAGTTGTGGCATTATTGTTGCTGAGATGATTACCGGGGACCCTTGCATCTACCCTAATATCCGAGGCGGACTTCTCACCTCGCAGGGAGCCCCAGCAGATATTCACAGGAAGAGGGCGACATGGAAATTAGGCATATCTGGCTCGGTATCTTAGGGCTGGCGCTCCTGGTATGGGGCTGCGGCGGGTCGGCCAGGCAGGTTGCCCCGGAACAGTTCATCGTCAATGTACAAACCAGCAAGGAGAAAAACCTTCTCCAGGAAAAACTTATGACCCAGGCCAATCGGGCCATGGTGTCCGGATACCGGGATTATAAGGTGGGACCTGAAGACCTTCTGGAGGTTACCTTTTTCGGGCAAGACGAACTGTATCGAGAGGTGCGGATCAACGGCCAGGGGGATATCGACATGCCCCTGGTGGGCGCCGTCAAGGTGGGAGACCTGTCACCCCATCAAGTTAGTCAGAAGCTGGCCGAGCTTTACCGGGAGGAGAGGTTTATCAAGAATCCCCAGATAAATGTGGTGGTCAAGGAGTATCGCCATCAGCGGGTGGCGGTGAGCGGCGCCGTGAGCAAGCCGGATTTCTATGAAATCATCGGACCCCGCAGCCTCCTGGAGATATTGGGTATGGCCGGGGGGGTGAACGACAAGGCCGGCGATATGATACATGTCATCCGTAAACCGAAGAACCTACCGAAAGGCAAGGTGGTGAAGGTGGCCGCGGCCCAGTCCTTCAGCCCCGGCTATGAAACAATCGTCATCGAGTTAAAACGGCTGGTGAATGAGGGCTCCCTGGATTTGAATATTCCCATAAAAAATGGGGACGTGGTATACGTGCCTTTTGCCAAGAACGCCTATGTCCTGGGGGCCGTCAAACGAGCGGGCAGCGTGCCCGTTAAGGATGACATTACCGTGACCCAGGCGGTGGCTATGGCCGGGGGCGGCGATATCCAGCTGGCCTCCTCCAAGGTGTCCGTGATCCGGTTCAACGACAGCGGGGAACGGATAAGCATGGCTTTGAACCTCAAGCGCGTCAGACAGGGCATCGAAGTCGATCCTCCCCTGCTGGAAAATGACATTGTCTTTGTGCATGAAAGCCCGGTGAGAAGGTTCTTTTTCGACATCAAGAGCTTGAATCCTTTTGGCGGGAGTGTGATGAGCGTTATTCCTTACTGAGGTATCACGGAGCAGGCTCTGGGCCGCCTCAGCTGGAAAGAAAAACCGGGACCCTGGTCCCGGTTTTTTTATCCTGCTACCAAGTCTTCCGCCGGAAAATGGAGGGATCGCGGGAGGGTGCGGGAGAGGTATCCTCCGACCAGGGTCGGTCCACCGCCCTTATATAAGCTCTTTTCCCTTTGCCCACCAGACGGCCGTTCTCGAAGACGAAGGGGGTGAAGCCCCCCCGCACCGTGCCGCTCCCTTTATAGTCCATATTATGGGTGCGGTAAAAGTAGAGCTCGTAGCTCCCTCCCCGGTATTTCCCTTTCTCCCGGACTTTCGGGGGGCCCATCAGCCCCTCCACTTCTTCCCGGCTCATCCCCAGCTTCACTTCATGGTGGCGGACGAAGGTGGAGAAGATTTCTTGCCGGGGCCACTGGGTGAGCACCTTTCCGCCGCATCCAAAAGCCAGCAATATTGCGAGCAGCGCCAAAGAGAGGGTGGGCATGGGATTCTCCAAAGAGGGACCTGCTGACACTATACTGGGAGGGTGAATCCCCGTCAACAGAAACCCCCTGACGCCCGGCCCCTGCTCCTTCAGACCCATGGTACCGTCGCAAGTATAGACTTCTCCCCCCAACACCCATACTTGAGAAAGGCAAAACTTACCCAGTCAGGTGGAAATTTTTGCCGCCCTGAAGAAGCGCCCCCTTAGTTGGCCGCCACATCGCAGACCGGGGTCTCCAGAGGCTGCTCAAAACCGGGCTGGCCGCTTACAGTCCGGGACCGGTAGAAGCTTTTGAGGCGCTCGCGGATGGCCAGGCCTTCCTTCCCCATTTTGGCCAGGATCTGCTCCGTCAAAGGCGCCAGGTCCTCATGGGCCAGGATGGTAGTGCGTTTATTGCGTTTCATGGTGTTAACCCCTTAGAGAATTTATTTCATAAGATATTCAAGTTTGATGCCATGAGCCTGAAAAAGTTTCCGTCCTGGTGGAACACTTCCGGAAAGGCCGCCCTGGCAGCAATTTAAGCAGCCAAAGATCCTACTCTCGCGGGGCAGTCTCCTGGGGTGAGGAAGAGCAGGTGGGGGTTGCTAGGAATAATGGGCATGAGGCAAGAAGACTTTAGGTGAGGAGGCCAGGGGACATTAGTCACTGCCCCCAGTACAAACTCTCTCCCCAACCCCTTATTTTTTTGTGGCCATAAAGCCGGGCCGTTGGCTTCTTTTCAGGCCGCCTGCCGCGGGTTGGGGAGGGGATGGGCGGAGGGGAGGGATCTCAGGTCTCTGACCCCCCACAAAAAAGATGGAGTTCAGGGCAGGCCGGCGACCCGGAAAAAATTGTGCATGAGGAGGCGGAACTCCTGTCCCACAGAGGCTTCCACCACCCTGGCCTCGGTGCGCAGAACCTCGGGGTCCACCTTGGTGCCGGACAGAGCCCACTCCCGGTCGTGGGCCAGCCAGGTGGCCGCGTCCTGGGCCGTGGCGTGGTTATCGAACTGCAGTCCCACCACCCGGGGATTGCCGATGATCCCCAAAGCCTCCACCCGGGAGGCCGGGGAGGTGGCCAGAATGGCTAAACCGTGGGGCACCGGCATGAACACTCCCTGGCCGTGCCATTTGAAGAGCAGGGGATTTGCCGGCAGACCCTGGAAAACCGGATGAACCCGCCCCCGAGGGGTGAGATGGCCGGTGACGAAGCCCACGGATTTCCGGGGCATCGGACCCACCCGGCACCCCATCACATGGGCCAAAAGCTGATGCCCCAGGCAAAAACCCAGATAGGCTCGACCGGAGTCCACTGTTTCCCGGATCAGCGCCTTCAGGGGTTTGAGGTAGGGAAATTCTTCTTCCTGGTCCACGTTGGGGGAGCCTCCCAGGACGATGAGGCCGACGAAGGGGTCCGGAGGCGGCAGGGGAGCGTGCCAGGCCTCCGCTATCTCATAGCCGACCCGGGCCTCGGCCAAAGCCTCCAGAAGGTGCCCCCCTGGCCTTTCCCAGTCCATATGCTGGACGATAAGAATTTTTTTTTCAGGCATCTCTGCGCCTTTCCCGAATCGTGTTACAGTGATTAGAAACCGGCGGGCCCCTGGGCCCACCAAGGCGCCATCTCAAGGAACTCGACTTCTCGGAACCATGGAACTGACAGAGGCAAACGGTGTCAGGTGGTACAGCTTCCCCCGGTTGGCGGCCTTTCCCGGGGTTAGCCACGGTATCTTTACCCGGCAGGGCGGGGTAAGCCGCGGTCCCTACACCAGTTTGAACGTCAGCCTGGCCGTGGGAGACCTGGCGCCCCGGGTGGAGGAAAACCGGCGTCGGGTGCGGCAGGCCCTGGAGCTGAGGGAGCTCGTCAGCGCCACCCAGGTGCACGGCCGGCAAGAGGCCGTCATTGAGGCCATGGTTCCGGTCCCTCCCGGGGAAATTCCCGAAGTGGACATTCTCATCACGGCCCAACCGGACCTGGGTCTGGTCATCAAGCAGGCGGACTGCCAGGCGGTGCTGTTTTTCGACCCGGAACGTCGGGTGGTGGCCAACGCCCACTGCGGCTGGCGGGGGCAGGTCAATCATGTCCTTACCGCGACCGTAACCCGCCTCACCCTGCATGGCGGCTGCCGCCCGGAGAATCTCCATGCCGCCATCGGCCCGGGGCTGGGGCCCTGCTGCGCCGAATTTCGCAACTACCGCCGGGAGTTCCCCCCGAAGCTCTGGAAATACCAGGTGCGGCCAGGGTACTTTGACCTCTGGCAGCTCAGCTTCGACCAACTCACCGCGGCGGGACTCAAGCCTCGGAACCTCGAAGTGGCCCGTATCTGCACCCGCTGCCGGACGGAAGAATTTTTTTCCTTTCGCCGGGACGGAGTCACCGGCCGCCAGGCTGCAGTGATCGCCCTCAAGCCTTGAGGCCGGGCCGCGGTGGGAACGGACCCGGGGCTTACCCTGCCTTGCCCTCAAGTTCCCAGGAAACTTGGCAATACAACACCCTCCCACCCGCCGGGGTTTCTCCGGCCCTGACACTCAGGTTGGCTGGGAAAGGTGAAAAAAGAAAAGAGCCTTATCTCACCCAAGACGGTCTTCGAGAAAAATCAGGGGATTGGCTAGACCGGGGCTTAAGGCTCTTGAGGGGACTGCGGCCAGATGGGCATGGGAAAGCACTCAGCCAAGGTCACTGGGCCGGCTCTCCTGGTTTCCCTGGACGCCAGAAAAAAGTACCGTGGCAGCCCCCTAAGGCGAAGGCGGCGTATCCTTCTTGGTAAACTTGTCCTTCACATCGTTGTACATTTTTTTACCGCTGTCGACGGTCTTCCCCACCTGTTCGGGATACTTATAGCCCACCAGGACTCCACCGATAAAAAATAAAATCAGCCAGAACATATGCGCATCTTCCTTTCTTGGTCGAAAATAGGATTTTGTATCATTACTCTGTTTTTTTACTTCGCCGGTCAGTAAATGGCAAGTTTATTCCAGAGCGGCCAGCGCTTCCCGGGCCAGCTGGGCCACTGAACTGCGGCGCATTTCACCCTGGTCATAAAGTTCTACGGGGCTCTCATCCCCCAACAAATTCTTTAGCCGGTCCCTGGCCTCCGATTCCCGTAGCCGCCCTAAAACCCAGACAGTTAAGCCCCGCACCTGGGGGTCGCCGTCGGCCAGGCAGGGAAGAATGAAGGGACGTACTTCGTCGAGCTCACCCGGGTGCACGGCGGCCAGCCGGCCGAGGCCCCAGAGCATGGGAGCCCGGGAGAAGGGCTCCTCCAGGAACCCGCAAAACATGGGGACGATGTGAGCCACCACGGAAAGATTGTGCCGCCCGATCTCGCCCAGGGCGGCGGCTGCACCCCACCCGAAGCTGCCGGAGTCCTCGTTGAGGAGCCAGAGAAGGCGGCTGATCACCTTCTGCACCTGCTGCGGGTAGGCTTCGGCCACGTGCCCCAATCCTTCCAGGGCTCGCCAATGCATGAGGTCGTGGGGGTTATAGAGAAACTGCAGGAGCAGTTCCGCCACTCCCTTCTCCTGCCCGGCCAATTCCGTCAGCGCCGAAAAGTCTCTGGTTTTCAGGTGGGGGAGGATTCTCTCCCTGAGAATGCGACGGCTTGCCATGGACAACGCTCATGAGCCGATGCTGAAGGCCGCGTTCCGGGGCCGCGCCCCCCGGCATGGGTAGCCGACAGCGTCAAGCTTTTGGAGGGTTAACTTCAACGTACCTGGGGATTCCTGCTTGGCCGCAGGCATCCTGCTCCCAGGTTTCAGTCAAGGAGAATTACCGGACACCGGGTGGGCGGGTCTCGCCGTTAGCCTGCGGTTTTCTCGGCTCCCCCCCAGTCTCTCCTAGAAGGGGATATCATCCTCCGGGACGCCCCCCTCCGGCGGTGGGAAGGGAGATTCGAATTCCCGGCTGCTGGGCCGGTCACCGGGGCCTCCTAGCATGACCATCTCCCGGGCTTCGATCTCCGTAGTATAACGTTTAACACCGTCTTTCTCATACGAGGTGGTGCGCAAACGGCCCTCAAGGTAAACCTGTTTGCCCTTGGAAAGGTACTGCCCACAGATCTCGGCCAGTTTGCGCCAGGCCACAACGCGGTGCCATTCCGTCTGCTCGTTGCGGACGCCGTCTTTGCTGGTGTATGTCTCAGTGGTGGCGACGTTGAACTTCGCCACGGCGGTGCCGCTAGCTGTATAGCGCAGCTCCGGATCGGCCCCCAGATGCCCCACCAGGATCACCTTGTTGACTCCCCTGCCCGCCATGCTCCCTCCTCGGGGGGCTCCTTGCCCCTGAATTCTTTAACCCTGTATCACAGAAAGAGTCCCCGGGCAAGGGCTACAATCTTTGCACGTTAGAATTGCGCGAAAGGCCCAAGGCTACACGGGGAGAGGGCCAGAGCCTGAGGCCCTTAGTCCTTAACTTGCAAAAACCAGCGGAAGTAATTTGGAGACTCCTTAAAGATTAGGAACACAAATAAAGTTCCCCTTTAAAAAAGGGGGGAATAAAAACGGCTTTTAAATATTCGCTAACTTTGGCAATTAATTACCAGTCCCTTCGTTTCCCTTCGTCAAGATAAATTTTGCTAAGTTCCCTTTTATGGATTTAATGATGGAGTTGGGGAGATTCCCGGCCCGGTACCGCCTCAAGTCTTCGGGCGGACCCAGTCAAGAAGCCGAAGTTCCGGGGTAATCTGGCCCAAGTAGGAGGAGAAGCGGGCGCTGAAGGCCACCTCTAACGGACCGGACAGGGGATGGCAAGCCGCCTGGTCGAAGGCGATGGCTTCCATGATGACCTCCTCCTGGGAGAGCTGGATTTTCAGGTGCCGCTCTCCCACCACCCGGGAAGTGAGACAATCCACCCCCTGACAGACAAAGACCGGCTCGGGATTTCCCGGCCCGAAGGGGCGCAGGCGCTCCAGATGATAGTAGAATCCCTGGTCCAGGTCACCCAAATCCACTTCGGCGTCCACCTTGAGGGTGGGGCGCAGGGGCTCGAGGCCCACCTGGTCGGCCAGGGCCTCCTCCAAGGCTTCTTGTAAAGCCGGGAGGTTCTCCTCCAGCAGGGTAAAGCCGGCCGCGGCTTCATGTCCGCCGAATTTCACGAGGTGCCGGTGACAGGCTTGCAGTCCTTTGAAGAGGTGAAAGCCTTCGATGGAGCGGGCCGAGCCTTTGCCCAGGCCCTCTTTGAGGCTCGCCAGCGCCACGGGCCGGTGGAATTGTTCGGCCAGGCGGGATGCGACTATTCCCAAGACCCCGGGGTGCCAGCCCTCCTGGCCCAGGACCAGGACGGATCTTTGCTCCTGGCCTTGCTGGCGGATCAAGGCCAGGGCCTGGCGCATTACCTCTGCCTCCAAAGCCTGGCGCTGGCGGTTGAGGTCGTTTAAAACTCTGGCCTGGCCCCGGGCCTGGGTTAGATCTTTAGCCAGGAGCAGCTCGAGGGCTCCCCGGGCCTGGCCCAGGCGCCCGGCGGCGTTGAGGCGTGGGGCCAGGCGGAAGATCATATCCCGGTAGGTGACGATGCGGCCATTCAAACCAGCGGCTTCCTTCAAGGCCAACAACCCCGGACACCGGGTCTCCTCCAGCACTTTGATCCCTTCCCGCACCAGGATGCGGTTCTCCCCCAGGACCGGCGCCACGTCGGCGGCGGTGCCCAGGGCCACCAGGTCCAGGTAGGTCCTGAGGTTGGGCTCCGGGTGGCTCTTGAACCAGCCTTCCTCCCGGAGACGGGACCGCACCCCCAGGGCCAGGAGCAGAGCCACCCCCACCCCGGCCAGCATCTCGAAGGGGTAAGCCTCTCCCCCCCGTTTGGGGTTCACCACTGCCAGGGCGGCAGGCAATTCCGGGGGCAACTCATGGTGGTCCGTGATGATGACGTCCAGGCCGTTTTCCTGGGCCCAGGCGACCTCATCCAGGTCACTGACGCCGCAGTCCACCGTCACCAGGAGCTTGGCCTGGCCGGCCAACTCCGCCAGGGCCGGTTGATTGAGGCCGTAGCCCTCGGTGAGGCGGTTCGGGATGTAAGGAAAGCACGGGAGACCCAGCTCCCGGAAAAACTGGGTGAGGAGACAGGTGGCGGTGAGGCCGTCCGCGTCATAGTCGCCATACACCACCAGGGGCTCCCGCTGCCGCACGGCTCGGGCCAGACGGGAGGAGGCCTCCTCCAGGTCAGGAAGACCGAAGGGTGGCAAGAGACGGTCCAGGGTGGGCTCCAGGAAGGCCAGGATGTCCTCCGGAGCCGCCAACCCCCGGTTCACTAAAAGCCGGGCGATGAGAGGCGGCACCTGATGGTGGGAACTCACCTGCCGCTGCAACTCGGGCCGCTCCGGATACACCCGCCATACCTTCCGCCGCCGCATATCTGCTCCTAGAAAGATTTTGGTTGGGGGAGGGGGCCAGGGGTTGCAAACCCCTGCCCCCTCCCCCAAACCCCCGACTCTCCCGGCCCCCTAAAGGGGGTTGGGAGGGGAGGTTGAGGGGAGGGCGGTGGAACCGCGTTCCCCCGGCCCTCCCCTCAATTTGTGCTACTCCACCGTCTCCCCCGGTTTGAGGGGGAGGACGTGGATGTCGGGGAGGTCTTTCAGGTATTCTTTCAGTTCTTCCGGGGTGCCGGTGAGCACCGGGAAGGTGCCGTAGTGCATGGGAATAACGAAATGGGGTTGGAGCATCCGGCAGGCCAGGGCCGCTTCTTTGGGGTTCATGACGTAGTGGCTGCCGATGGGGATCATGACCAATTCCGGGTGGTAGAGTTCCCGGATGAGCTCCATGTCCTTGAAGACCGCGGTGTCCCCGGCGTGGTAAGCCACGAAGCCATTGGGGAACTTGATGACAAACCCTCCCGGGTCTCCCGCCGGCACCATGCGGCCCTCGTCCTCAGTGGTGGAGGAGTGCACCGCCTGGGTCATGGTGATCTCCAAACCGTCGGTCTTAAAGGTGCCGCCCTTGTTCATGCCCACCACCTGGGCGACCCCCTGCTTGGCCAAAAGCATGGACAACTCATGAATTACCACCACCTGGGCCCCGGTGGCCTGGGCGATCTCCACGGTATTGCCCACGTGGTCGGCGTGCCCGTGGGTCACCAGGATATAGTCCACCTTACCCACCTGGCTCACGGGGGTGTCGAGGAGGGGGTTGCTGAGCCAGGGGTCGATGAGCACCGTCACCCCGGCGCCGGACAGTTTAAAGGCCGCATGCCCGTAAAAGGTGACCCTGACGCCGCGGCCCATCGTACTGTGTGTCATACCAACCTCCGGTTATGAAAAGCCTTGAAATAAAGTATGCTGGGGGGGTGGCTGCCGATTCTCCTGAATCTCACCCTTCTGGCGCCCCGGCCATCTTTTCCAGGGTCACCAGTTTTTCCCGCAGCCCCAGGGCAATGAGGGTGTCGCCGGCGAATATCTGCGTCCCGGGACTGGGGTTGAAGATCATCTCCCCCCCCGCCCGTTTGATGGACACCACAATGGTATTCAAATTCTGGCGGATACCCGAGTCTTTGAGGGCCAGGCCCACCAGAGAGGACTCGGGGGAGACGGCGATCTCCTCCATGCTCAGATCCACATCTTCTTTCATGGCCAGCTCAAGGAAAGTGACCACGTTGGGCCGCAGGATGGCCTGGGCCATTTTCCGCCCCCCCAGTTCATAGGGGGATTCCACCCGGTCGGCCCCGGCCCTGAGGAGTTTTTGCTCCGAACCCGGCTCGGCGCCCCGAGCCACGATGAACAGATGGGGATTGAGGCTCCGGGCTGTCAGGGTGATGAAGACGTTGTTGGCATCGGTGGAGACTACCGACACCAGCCCCTTGGCCCGCTCGATGCCCCCCTCCAGGAGCACCTCTTCCCGGGTGGCGTCCCCGGCCACAAAGTAATACCCTGACCCTTCCAATTCAAGGAGCTGCTCCGGATCGTTCTCGATAACCACGAAGGGTATATGCCGTTCCTGGAGCTGCCGGGTAATGATCTCGCCGATGCGGCCGAAGCCGCAGATGATGTAATGATCTTGGAGTTTTTTGATGTGCATCTGCAACTTGCGTTTCCCCAGGGCCTTATGGATTTCCCCTTCCACCACCACCCGAACCAGCCCACTGATGAAGTAGGCCAGGGCCCCGATCCCGGCCAGCATGATCACCATGGTGAAGGTCCGGCCCGCCGGAGACAGGGGCCTAACCTCCCCATACCCCACGGTGGTGAGGGTAATAACTGTCATGTAAAGGCCGTCGAAATAGCTCCAGCCCTCGATCCAGACATACCCCAGGGCGCTCAGGAGAATAAAGGCCACCAGGATGGCGCCCCACAGGATGAGTGCACGAACAGCTAACATCCCGGGTTATGGGGCGGGCGCCATCCCCGGCCTGTCCCTGCCTGGTAGCATGGAATCACTCCCGCACCAGAGCCTCTGCCACGTAGGCGTCGGTGATGAGCACGTTGAAGAAGCGCCCTTTGAGGCAGGCCCGGATGGCTTCGGTCTTCTCCAATCCGCCGGCCACGGCCACGATATATTTTTCTTCCTGGGTCGCCAGGTCTTTCAGCTCCTTGGCTCCCACCCCGATGACCCGGCGGGTCAACGCCGCCAGGTTCTTGTCTTTCTTGTCAATCAGAGGCTCACCCTTGGCATTGATGGGGGTGTGGTTGATTTCCGCCACCATGCCTTTGGCGGCCAGCTGCTTGGCGCTCAGGTTCAACTCCTGTTGGGCCAGGGCCATGAAGCCCGGCTTGTCCACCGCCAGGTGGCCGATGGCCAGGAGCATGATGTCCACTTCCCAAATATCTTTATAGATTTTCTGAAGCTCGGGATTGGCCTTGACCTGCTTCTCGTATTCCTTCCGGTCCGTTACCGGCATGGAGGGGAGATTATACGCCGTGGCATCAGGGTATTTGGTGCTCATCATGCCCACTAGGGCGTTGCTGGTGAGGCCGGGCATGGTGAAGATACGGGTCAAGGATAGGGGATAAATATGGGGGTTGCTGAGCCGCTCCGGCTCTAGATAGGTGACCACATAGTACAGGGTTTTGCCGCAGGACAGTCCGATCTTGGCGCCGTCCCAGGCAATCTCCTCCACATAGTGGGCCGCTTCCCGGGCAATGGTCTTCTGCACCGCGTCGAAGTCCTTGACCCCCGGGTCCACCACCCTGATCTCTTTGAGGTGGGGAAACATCTTCTGGAGTTCGTCCTCCAGGTCGGAGCGCCGGGGAATGGCCGATTTCTCGAAGATAAAGGCCATGACCTGGGGCAGGGTGGTGTACTCCATTTCGTGGAGGCCCAGGCGGTGCGGCTCGAAGGGGCCATGGCGGCGCATGTAGGTGGCGATACGGCTGGCCTCTTTTCTAGTTTCATCATAGGCCACATCACTGAACAGGTCCACGGGGCCGATGAGTTTCCCCTCGCAGAGCTGGTAGCCGGCGGCGATGACCCGGGGCGGGCCGTCGAAGCGGATGGGCCGGGCGTCGGCAAAGGAAACCGGCATGATGGGGCCGTAATGGGAGCCCCGCATCCAGCCTTCTACCAGGTGGGGAAAGGCGAAGGGCTCCATCACCTCCCCCACCGCCGGGAAGCCGGACTGGCAACGGATGACGAGCACCGGGTCGTCTTTGCCCACGTAACGGCCGGCAATGAGACCCAGCTTCTGGGAGGAAGCCGCGGCCGCCACCTCGTTGTCCTTTTTGCGAAAGACGTTCTCAATGACATACCTGCCGGAAGCGCCGATGAGGACCAGAAGGTCGTACATGTCCTCCGGACAAGATAGGATCCATTCCTTGTTTTCCATGACGTCCAGAACCCGAAAGCGGAAGCCCCGGTGCATGGAGGGGTCAATGACCAGCCCGGGAGTGTTGAAGGGGTCGCCGAAAATTTTGAAGATCGGCAGGTTCCAGGCCCCGGGAGAGGTCTTGTCGGCCATGAAAATGATGATGGGCTCGCTCTCGCGCTCCACGAAGCTCAACTCCGCCACCCCGGGGCCCATGCCCTTGACGTTGCCGGAGAAAGCGTCGGCCAACATATCCTGGCCGGCGCCATACAGCTTCAAGCGTTTGGCCAGTTCGGTGAGGTCCAGGAAGGTGTCCCAGGAGAATTTGTGGATCTCCTCGTCGTCTTCGCCACGGAAATGGGTCATGATAAGTTCCAAGTCGTCGCCGACGTTGAGCGCCTGAGCATCCACCAAAAAGCCGCGTTTCACCGCGTCGTCCAGGTGTTTTTGGGCCAGGGCCAACATGTCCGGATGGGTGGTGCTGTGGCCCACCCAACCACCGACGTCGGCTTTAATGACGGACAAGGTGATCTTTTTGTTAGCCGATTTATCCGGTGCCATATGCTCTCCTTTCCGTTACCTTAGACCAAATTCCTTGGTATCACGTCAATGAATGTGGTATGGAGATGGCCATGTTCCGCATCTTGCTCCTGATTTTCACCATGCTAACGACTGTGGCTGCTTGCGGCCCCCGGCCGCTGCCTGCCACTCTGGCCGGCCTGACCTTACAGCCGGGTCGGTATATCAAAGAATCATACTTTGCCCCTGGGTTTAAGCCGGGAAAGGCAACCTATGCCCTCACCCCCTTCACCGCCACGGCGGCTGGCGGCGCTTCTGCCGCACTGTTCGCCAAGCTCTTCCAGGAAGTGCTGCTCGGGGCCTGGGAGGCCCAGGGCCTCAAGCTCAGCCCCCAGGGAAAGGCCTACCGCCTGGACGGAACCATTCAATCTCTGTCGGTCAGGGGCGATCGCTTCCGCCGAGTGACCGGCAGGGTGCATGCCGTCCTTACCATTTCAGGAACCATCACTCATGACGAGCAGGTGGTCTTTGCCTTCCGGGACCGGGTGGCGGCGAGCTCGCCGTTGGCTCCGGGTCCCCCGGCTCCCAAAGAAAAGGAACTCCTCCTGCGCCAACTGGCCCGGGAGACCGCCATCCACCTCCTAAACGAACTGCTGCTTCACGGGGACACCGCCGACTCCGAATAAAGGTCGGCAATGACCCGCATGACTATCTTGGGCTTTTTAATGGCGTTGGTGTATACGTAGATTTTGCCCTTGTAGCGCCCCTGTTCCCGGTACTTATTCTTCACTTCCATGACGTAGATTTTCCCTGGCTTTTCCATCTTCAGCGTTACTTCGACTTTGTCAGGAATTTTGTTTTCGAACTTGGTGATCTCCCAGGGAAACGGCAGGTTGGAGATGAACCGCACCTTAGCCGCCAGGTCTTCCGAGGGATCGCCCCGCAAGCGGACGACGTGGCTGGGTTTGATCTCGATGATCCGCTGCGCCACGCCTTTTAAAACGAAATTCACCCAACGGCGGGACGGGTCATTGGTCCTGACACCGGTCTTTTTCTTAAAGGGGTGGACCACGGAAAAGGGCTTGATGCCCAGTTTAACCGTCCCCTCGCCCCCCGGTGGAATGACCCGGTCGTAGTCCACCACGGTGCAGGCGCAATCGGGGTCCACATCGAGGATTTTCAGTTTTTTGTCACCGGTGTTGCGGATGACAAAGGTATGGCTCAAGGACTGGTCTTCCCGCACCTGGCCGAAGTCGTGGACGGTGACAGGAATTTCAGCCCGGGGTTGGGCCTGTGCAGAAGAGACGCCCAGGGGCCCCAGGAGCATGGCGCTCAGAAACAGCCAGCCGAATATTGTGAGAGAATTTTTTTTCATGGGAAGCATCGTGTTTTCTGGAGTATCGTGGGATAGTGCCTTGGGGAGAGGGCTGGCCCTCCCAGGGCCTGCCGGTTCAGTCTCCATGAGTCTGGCACCGACCGGGGAAACGCCTTCCTCTCCCTTATTATCCGCGTTATTTTACCACAAAGAACCTGTGGGGACCTACGGGAATTTTCTGGACAATGCCCTCCCCGCCGGGCAGAAGCCGCCCAAATTCCCGTTTTACCGAGCTACCGAAGTGTATTATAATGGCGGAAAAATCGCCAGTTAAGGGAGGCCAACCCATGAGCCGTTTAGGCCGGGTGACTCGGAAGACCAAAGAAACTGAAGTCGACATGGAATTGAACCTGGACGGCCAGGGACAGGCGGACATTCAGACAGGTATTCCCTTCCTGGATCACATGCTCCACCTCTTTGCGGCCCATGGCTATTTCGATCTCACCATCAAG
Source organism: uncultured Syntrophobacterales bacterium (assembly GCA_965602785.1). Taxonomy (GTDB): domain Bacteria; phylum Desulfobacterota; class Desulfobaccia; order Desulfobaccales; family 0-14-0-80-60-11; genus JBGSLA01. Next base: position 5,317 of record CBFDAH010000014.1, on the reverse strand, counting down.
GCGGCGGGGGATCTGGAGGTGGACCAGCACCACACCGTGGAGGACGTGGGCATCTGCCTGGGACAGGCCTTCCGGGAGGCCCTGGGGGCCCGGCCCGGAGTGCGCCGCTATGGGGAGGCCCGGGTGCCCATGGACGAGGCCCTGGCCCAGGCCACGGTGGACCTCAGCAACCGTCCCTTTCTCCGCTTCGAAGTGCGCTTCGCCCCGGTGTCCGCGGCCCTGGACCCGCAACTGGTGAAGGAATTCTGGCGGGCCGTGGCCGTGCATGGGGGCATGACCATTCACCTCGAGGTGCCCTACGGAGACAACACCCACCACATCATGGAGGCCGTCTTCAAGGCCATGGGCCGGGCCCTGGATATGGCCACCCAACCGGAACTCCGGGCCCAGGGGGTGCCGTCGACCAAGGGGGTATTATAGAGATTGTGGGGGAGGGCCAGGGAACGCAATTCCCTGCCCTCCCAACCCTTTACACATTAGCGCGGGCTTGCTGCCCGGGCTCACCTGGAAGATGCCAGATGAGCAGATAATCATTAAATCTTTATGGAAAGGAGAACTTCCCTATGGCTTCCCCGACTCTCTTGGATAAAACTTACAGCATTATACGAAATAGGTTGGTGGAAACCGGCTAAGCTCCTCACTATACCGAGATTGCCTCGGAATTGGGGGTCTCCATGGAAGAGGGCCGCCGAGCTCTCCATGAATTGATGTCCGCTGGGGTGGTGGGAATCTGGTTATTCCCGGATACCGACTATATCAGCAGCTTTGCGCCCTTCAGCAACCTTCCCACCCAGTATCGCATCACCATTCATGGTGAGCAAAAATGGTTCGCCCAGTGAGGCTTCCAGGCGCTGGCAGTTTGCTGGCTCTTTCCCGGAAAACTGGTGCAGATCAAAGCTCCTTGTCTTGATTGTGGTACGTCGCTTCAGGTGGAGATGCAAGACGGAAAGGTGATAACCACCACTCCGGATAGCATCATGGCGTATGTGGCCACCCCCTTCTCCCGATGGCTGGCAGGGCTGCCACATGCCGTAAGCACCATGAATCTCTTCCGGTCGGAAGAGCACATCCGGAACCGGGCTCGATTTGATCCCGCCACCGAAGAAGGCATCTTTCCCTTGCAAGACCTGGTGAAAATATACTCCGGCAACTTTTTCCGAAAACGACTGGAGCCGGATTATGTTTCCCATAGCAAACAGTATTTTGCTGAATTTCTTGCAGAAATATCAGAAATTGGCAAAACTCGGCCTTTTTGGAGACTCGAGCCGCACTAATGCTGGAGTTCCATCACCATCGCAAAATCTTGGAGGAGAGGGTGCTGTCCACCAAACCACTCCAAAAAAGATAGAGGTCAGCACTCATTAGACGAAGTTATGTATCGACGAGAATTCATTAAAAGGTTGGCTTCCGGGATGGCGGCAGGGTGGGCCTTCAGCCTCTGGCCAGGGTTTTTTTCCCCTGCAGGTGAATCTGCCGCACCCCTAAACCTAGGCATCGCTTGTCTGGCCGATGCCCATCTCAGGGACGGCAACGACAAGTGCCCCGAGGCCCGAGGTCTGGCCCGGGCGGTGGCGGCAATCAGGGCCCTTAAGCCGGCGCCGGACCTGGTGCTTTTCGCCGGAGACCTGGCCCACGACGGCGACCCGGGGGCGTTAGCTCTGGGAAGGGAGATCCTTGCCGATCTGCCGGCTCCCCTCCTGGCGGTGCCCGGCGAGGGGGACGGCGGCCTGGCAGGCGGCGGGCCTTGGCGGCGCTTGTTTTACGAAAGCCCCTTTTTGTATTCCTTTAAGGGCATGCACCTTCTCGGCCTGGCCACCACCTGGCAGCCCACCGCCTGGGGCCCGGCCTTCGCCCTGGGGGAGGAGCAAAACCGTTGGCTGGCCGCCAAACTCCCCCGCCTGGAGCCCACAAAACCCCTGGTGGTTCTCTCCCACGCGCCCCTGGAACCCGTCTTCCGCCCCTGGGGGCAGTGGACCGTAGACAGCAACCCCCTCTTAGGCCAACTGGCCCAGTTCCCCCATGTCCTGTGTCTTAACGGCCATATGCATCAGGCAGAGCTCAGGGGTCAGGGGTTAGGAGTCAGTAACTGTATTACTGGTTTTAGTAATAACTCACCTCTAGCAGAAAACCGAGAGCTGAAAACCGAAAACCTCTCCATCCCCTCCACGGCCTGGCCTTTGCCGCAAGCCCTTCTGGGCACCCCCCGGAAGCTCAGGCCCGGCCTGGGTCCCCGGGGGTGTGGCTGGCTGTTGGTATCCGGGGACAGGGGTGGCTGGGCGGTGGAACCCCGGAGCTGGCTGGTATAATATGAGACTATTACAAAAGTATCTTGAGGGACGGGCCGGGGGACCACTGGCCCCCCGCCCTTGGGCACGGCAAGCCGTGCCCCTACGACTCCCCTCCCAACCCCCTGTAGGGGCTTGATTTATCAAGCCCTGAGGGTGCCATGAATTACGCCCCTAAGGGGTTGGGGGAGAGGGTTTGGGAGAGGGGGCAGGGGTCCGCGACCCGGGTAGCACGGGCTTCTAGCCCGTGGGCACCCCCCTCTCCCAAAAGACTATTTGCACCAGTCTCAATATGGCCTGATTTTTAGTGAATTACCTGCTTCTGGAAATGAAATTGACGACACCGGCTTCTGGCCGGTTTTTTTTCTGGTACAGGCTGGAAGCCTGGGCCACCCCTACCCTTCTGCAAAATAAAAACGGACCTGTGTCATTGCACAGGCGAGGCGCCTGTGCCACCGACCATAAAGACTCTTGCATCCGGATTTTATCGAGATTACCTGGTGGAAGGAAATTTTGTATTAATCAAAGGCCGCTTCTCGACGGTTGGCACCCTTGGCCTCCGGTAAAACTCCTTTCCGGGGAGCCAGTTCCTCCACTCTCTCTTCCAGGCGGGCGATGAGGGGCGGGAAGGTCGCGTCGTCCAGGGCCGAGATGGCCACGCCCTGGTGGACGCGGGCCTGCAAAGCAGCAAGCTCCGGGGGCGCCAGGTCCATCTTGTTGAACACTTTGAGGACGGGTTTGTCCATCAACTCCAGAGACGCCAGAATGGCGTCCACCGCGGCCATTTGCTCCGGAAAGCGCGGGTTTGACAAGTCGATGATGTGGATGAGGAGGTCGGCCTCCTCCAGCTCCTCCAACGTGGCCTTGAAGGCCTCCAGGAGATTTTTGGGGAGGTCCTGGATGAAGCCCACCGTGTCGGTGATGATGACTTCCCGTTCCCGGGGGAAGCGCAGGCGGCGGGTGGTGGGGTCGAGAGTGGCAAAGAGGCGGTCCTCGGCCAGCACCGCGGCGTGGGTCAGAGCGTTGAACAGGGTGGACTTGCCGGCGTTGGTGTAGCCGATGATGGAGAGGATGGGGAGCTGATGGCGCTTGCGTCCCTCCCGCCTGACTCTGCGCTCGGCCCGCACCTTCGCCAAATCCCGATTCAGGCGGTGCAGGCGCTCCTGGAGGCGGCGGCGGTCGATCTCGAGCTTGGTCTCCCCCGGTCCCCGGCCGCCGATGCCGCCGGTGAGGCGGGACAGGGCATCGTCCCGGCCCCTCAGACGCGGCAGGAGATACTTCACCTGGGCCATCTCCACCTGGAGCTTGCCTTCCCGGCTCCGGGCCCGCTGGGCGAAAAGGTCCAGGATGAGCTGGGTGCGGTCGATGACCCGGAGTTCTGTGAAGTCGGTGATGGAGCGCACCTGGGCCGGGGTGAGTTCGGCGTCGAAGACCAGGAGGTCCGAGCCGACCTGCAAGGCCTGGATGACCAGTTCCATGAGCTTGCCCTTGCCCATGAGGAAGCGGGGGTCCACCCGGCGCCGGTGCTGGATGACGGTGGCGGCCACCGTGAGGCCGGCGGAACGGGCCAGATCCGTGAGTTCAGCCAGGGAGTCTTCGGCCTCATCCCGGTTCCGGGCGCTGACGCCCACCAGGATGGCCCGCTCCCGAGCCGAAGGGCCCCGGCCGTCTTCACTCCGGGCCAGCTCCTCTTCCAAAGAGCCCATCAGGCCGGCGAAATCCAGGTCCAGGTGGGTCACGTAGTCTGCGGTGATAAGGGCCCAGTTGCAGCCGTTTTCTTCATGAGGGAGGAGGTGGGCCACCTGAACGGCGCCGGGGAGACCTTCGGGAGTGACGGCCAGGGCGGCCACCGCGTCCAGGCGCAGGAGGGCCAGGTCCATGAGGTCGTCCTGGCTCAGGGGACTTGCGTCCAGGTGGGTGTGAATGAGGCGCAGGCCCTTGAGGCGGCCCCGGGCGCCACGTTCCCGGGGGAGGTGAGGGATGAGGAGCCCCTTGGCGTCCCCCACGATCACGTGGCTCACCGCGCCGGCCCGGTCCACCAGGATACCCACCTGACGGTGCACCTCCCGGGAGATCTCGGCGAGTTGCCGGGCCAGCTCCGGGGTGACCAGTTCCCGGGGCGGCACCTTACGGCGGTAGAGCCTTTCCAGGCGCCGGGTCTGGTAATGTTTTAAACCGCTGAGATTACCAAAAGGCTTTTGTATTAGAGCTTCCTCTCAAACACTGTAGTAAATTTGGTGCAGCGAGTCCAGGGGGCAGGGACGCCAGAAGTTGAAGTCCCTCCCCTCACCAGACTTTCTGTACTTTTTTATTTTATCATATTTTGCGGCGGCTCACCCGAACCGAATTAGTAGCCCCATCTTCACGAGGCCTGCGAAGAGTTGCTGCCCCTCATCATTTTCCGGGCTGGATGGTACGAAATGAAGCCAAGACCGCCTTTTTGTGCCGGTCGATGTCTTGTTGTCGTCTGGCCGCATAAGAAAGATTGAAGTGGAGACCGTTTTTCACATATGCAAAATTTGCTTGCACATGAGAGCCGGGAATCTCCGTTATTATTTTAATGCATTTAATCCCTCCCAGAACGGTTTCACGGAGTGACACCTTGGCTTTGGGATAATCTTTTTCTATTATTTTCTTGGCAGCTTTTTTACTGTCGAGCAAATTTTTCCAGGTTTTTTCCGAAGACCCCGCCGGCTGGACGTTCACCCGCAGAATTACTTTGCCATCGGGGGAGGTAAACCTCACTCCCCCTTGTTTGTCCCCGGAAGAACCTTTCTGAATCCAGCTTGGGGGAGGTGAAAATTGGAAATATCCGCTTTTGTCCTGGTAAATTTTCCGCGCCTCACAAGGCAGGGGTATTGACAACAAGCCAGCAGCAATAAAGGCTCCCAGTCCCACCACCAAAACACTAAAGCAGCTTCCGGTCTGTTTTACACCCATGCTGATTAGTCCTTTTTGCTGAAAATTCACCCAGACAGAACGCACTTTCTGAGTGGGATTATCTTCTGGCCACAGTCGCCCCCGTTTCCGGG
>CBFDAH010000013.1:0-29182 GCA_965602785.1 uncultured Syntrophobacterales bacterium | reverse complement strand
TCCCCGCAATTAATCATCACCCCTTAGCCCCCTCCCCCACCTTTCTCACGCCGGTTCCCGCTTGATGCGGGCGCCGAGACCGGCGAGTTTATTGGTGAGGTGGGCGTAGCCCCGGTCCAGGTGGTAGACCCGGTGTACTTCGGTGGTGCCCTGGGCCGCCAGGCCGGCGATGATCAGAGAGGCGGAGGCCCTGAGATCCGTAGCCATGACTGGTGCGCCCTGGAGGTGGCGTCGGCCCCGCACCACGGCCTGGCGGCCGGAGATGGTGATGTCCGCGCCCAGCCGCTGGAGTTCGCTCACATGGATGAAGCGGTCCTCGAAGATGGTCTCGGTGATGACGCTGGCCCCTTTGGCCACGCTCATGAGGGCCATGAATTGGGCCTGCATATCGGTGGGGAAGCCGGGGTAGGGGAGGGTTTTCACGTCCACGCTGGCGATTCTGCCCCCGCCTTGCACGGTGATGCTATCCTCCCCCGCGGTAATGGGCACCCCGGCCTCGTGGAACTTTTCCAGGACGGAGGTGAGTTGGGCCACGGGGGCGTTCTTGATGGTCACCTGGCCCTTGGTGATGGCCGCGGCCCCGAGATAGGTGCCGGCCTCGATGCGGTCGGGCATTACCCGGTAGGTGGTGGGCTGCAGGGTCTCCACCCCGTGGATGGTAAGGACGTCGGAGCCGATGCCTTCGATGTTAGCGCCCATGGCCACCAGGAACCGGGCCAGGTCGGTGACTTCGGGTTCCTGGGCGGCGTTGACGATTCTGGTGGTCCCGTTGGCCAGGGTGGCGGCCATCAGGAGATTTTCCGTGCCGGTGACCGTGGGAAAATCCAGGATAATCTCGGCCCCATGCAGCTTTTTGGCTTTGGCCTCCACGTACCCCTGGTTCAGGGTGATTTTTACCCCCAGGGCCTCCAGGCCCTTGAGGTGCAGGTTAATGGGCCGGGCGCCGATGGCGCAGCCGCCGGGGAGGGACACGCTGGCCTGGCGGGCCCGGGCCACTAGCGGCCCCAGGACCAGGACCGCGGCCCGCATGGTCTTGACCACCTCGTAGGGGGCCATCCAGCCGGTGAGGCGGGTGGTGTCCACCAGCAGGGGGTCGCCTTCGGCGAACTGCACCCCCATGAGGCCCAGGAGTTTTTGGGTGGTGCGGATGTCGGCCAGGGGCGGCACATTGTTCAAGCGGTGCACCCCCGGGGCCAGGAGGGTGGCGGCCAGGATGGGGAGCGCGGCGTTTTTGGCCCCGCTCACGGTCACTTCGCCCTGGAGTGGCACCCCGCCTTCAATGACGATTTTATCCATGGTCTACAACATTCCTTCCTTGCTGACCGAAAGATTATTTAGGCTTGGCTTTTTTGGGGCCTTTTTTCTGCAAATAGTCAGGCAGTAAGGTCTTGTCATCAATGATGGCCGAGTCTATCTGCTCTCGGGTCAGCCCTTTCGCCTTCCTTAAGTTTGCCCACTCCAGGTGGGCTCCCTTAAGGTTCGTCCCCTCCAGGTAGGCGTAATTGAGGTTCGCCCCCTCCAGGTGGGCCTTCCTGAGATTCGCCCCCTTCATGTTGGCTAGCGTGAGGTCTGCCCCCTCCAGGTGGGCTCCATGAAGGTCCGCCCCCTCCAGATGGGCTTCTTCGAGGTTCGCCCCCTCCAGGTGGGCTCCCTTGAGGTTGGCCTGCTTGAGATTGAATTCAAAAAAATATGCCCCTCGCAGGTCGGCACCCTCCAGATTGTAACCGCTCAGGTCTTTATATTTGAGTTTCTGATTATGGCCTGGGGGCAGGCCCGGCTTACCCAATATTGCTTCGGGGAGAAAGGCCAGAACCCAGTTTCGGGCCTGCCGCACCTGATGGTCTTCCAGGTTTTTGGCTCCTTTCAGGTCGGCATTTATGAGGTTCGCTCCCTCCAGGCGGGCCTTATAGAGGTAAGCCCCCTCCAGGTGGGCTCCCCTGAGGTCCGCCCCCTCCAGGTGGGCCTTCCTGAGGATCGCCCCCTTCAGCTTGGCTCCACTGAGGTTCGCCCCCTCCAGGTGGGCTTCCATGAGGTACGCCCCCTCCAGGTTGGCTTCCTTGAGGTCCGCCTCCTTCAGGTTGGCTTCCCTGAGGTGCGCCCCTTTCAGGTTGGCCTCAGTGAGGTCCGCCCCCTCCAGGTGGGCCTTTTGGAGTAAAGCCACCTCCAGGTGGGCTTCCCGGAGATCGGCTCCCCTCAGATCCGTCTCCCGCAAGTCCAGGCTCTGGTCCATAGGGTTCTCATGCTTTCGCTGCCGCCGGGCAAGCACCGTGAGGATGGCCTGAATGTCGGTCCGGGGTTTGGGTTTTATCTCTGGGGCTTTCTCGGCGCTTGGCTGCTCTGGCTGGCTGGCCTTTTGGGGTTTCTTTTTGGGTCTCGTTGGTTTTGCCGTTTCGACTTTGGTCTTTTTCGGCGGCCAGGGCGCGTTCTCCCGCACATAGGCGGTGAGCACCTCCATGATGGGCCAGTGGTCCTTTTCCGAGTCCCGGGCGATGCGCTCCAGGGCGTAGATGCCCCCCAGCCGCACTTCCAGCTTGTCGCTCCCCAACTGCTCAATAGCCTTGGTGAAGAGGTCCGTCCTGTGCTCCTCTTTAGAGACCACCAGGTTCTGCCAGCCGAAATACAGGGTGGCGAGGAAAAACACCCCGCCCAAAATTTGGGCTCCAGTTTTTATGATCTCAATCTTGAGGCTGCCCCGGTCCTTTTCATTCGTTATATTCTTCAGTGTACGCCATCCCACTAATATCCTAAGACCTAAGTAGACGGCCACAAACAAAAATCCCAGGAGAACAAGTCCTAGTAAAACCGAACCGATCTTCCAGCCCGCTGACAGCTGGTCAAACCAGATCATCATGTCGGGTTCTCCTCTGGGTGCTCTAGTACTTAATTGCCAAAGTTAGCGAATTTTTAAAAGCGGTTTTTGTTCCCCCCTTTTTTAAAGGGGGGTTAGGGGGGATTTGTCTATCCTCCTGAAAATCCCCCTAAATCCCCCTTTTTCAAAGGGGGACTTTGGCGTTCCTGATCTTTAAGGAGGCACTCAAATGCTTACGCCTCTGTAGGCAACTAAGCTTTAGAAGCCATTGCAAACCTGCGGTTCTCCAAAAATGTCATTCTGAGCGCAGCGAAGAATCTCGAATTATAAATGAGTTGAGATCCTTCACGTCGTTCAGGATGACAGAAATAAGGTTTTGCTAGCTTCTAGCGTTTCCTTTTCATTAAGACACAACCTGAGGTAATGGCAAGAATTTTTCGAGGCGCAGGATTTGAATTCCCTTCACCATAACGGCTTGCCAGCCTGCGGGCTTTGCCACTTACGGCTGGACATTTTTTCCCAAGTGATTAAGATAGGGATACACGTTTTGCACCTTCCGGGAAGGAGGATAGGTCCATGCTGTGCAGTCTTTCCACCAAACTGGGGGCCGAGGACCTCAAGGCCATCAATACCCTGGAAAACGAATTGGGAACGCCGCTCCTGGCCTTCTCCTGCCGAGCGGAGCTCAAACCCGCCGACGTCAACACAGAGCAGCTGGCCAAAATCCAGGCCCTGGAAAACCACCTGGGCCTCTCCCTGGTGGCGGTCCAGGGGTAAGCCGGATGGCCCGGTAGGGGCGGGTTTCAAACCCGCCCCTACATCCCCCGCTTCAGCCCGCTAGATAATCTGGGAGCCCGGGCATCCTGCCCGTTTAGCACAGGCTGGAAGCCTGTGCTCCCTGTATGGGGGTGGGGTGCGGGGGGGGGGGGGGGGGGGGGGCACCCCGCCCCCCACCCCCCCCAAAAAAAAAAAACCAACGCCCCCCCCCCACCAAAAAAAAAACAACCACAAACAACCCCCGGGCGCCCCCCCCCCCCCCCCCCCCCCCCCCGCAATTAATCATCACCCCTGGCCCCCTCCCCCACAAATACCACACCTCCGGCACACCTCCGGCTGGCAGGGGGGGGATTCTTCTTCGGCCAGGGCCAGCTCGTATTCCTCCCACAGATATTTTTTATCCAGGCCGTGGTCCAGGAAGTCCCAGGGGAAGAGTTCCTCCGGCGGCCGCTCCCGGTAAACGAAGAAGTCGGGGTTCACCGGGCTTTTCCGCAGGGTCTTGGGCCAGCCGTGCTCCTGGGCCAAAAGCAGCATCTCCCCCACCCGCCGGTCCCCCCGGGCCAGGAGGGCCTGGGTGTAGGCCCACTTGGGGAGATCGGTGTGCACCCGCACTTCCTTGATCCCGGCAAGTTCCTGGCGCAGCACTTTCTGGCGCTGCTTGAGCTCCTTGACGTCGCCGAAGGGCGACCACTGGAAGGGAGTAGAGGGCTTGGGGACAAAGGAGGCGATACTCAAAGTGATTTGCCGGAATTTCCTTTTGCCCCGGCTTTCCTTGACCGCCCGATGCTGCAGATGTTTGGTGAGGTGGGCGATCTCCCGCACATCGTCCAGGGTTTCGGTGGGGAGGCCCACCATAAAGTAAAGGCGCAGCTGGCGGATGCCGGCCTGGGTGAGGGCAATGGCCGCCTGGGCCAGGTCCTCGTCGGTGAGCCCCTTGTTGATGACCCGGCGGAGACGCTCGCTTCCCGCCTCCGGGGCCAGGGCCACAGTTTTGACGCCCCCCTGGGCCAGCGCATTCGCCAGTTCGGTATCCAGTGAGTCGGCCCGCAGCGACCCGATACCCATTTCTCCCCCGCCCCCTAAAATTTTATGGCAGAGCTCCCGAACCTCCGGGTGGTCCGAGACCGCGGCGCCCACCAGGCCGATTTTACGGCCGGCCTGCACCCCGGAGTCGATTAAGGGCTGGAGGTCAGCGGCCTGGCGGTCCCGGGGCGGGCGGTAGATGAAGCCCGCGGCGCAAAAGCGGCAACCCCGGGAGCAGCCCCGGCCCACCTCCACCAGAAACATCTCCCCCCATTCGCTCCGGGGGGCCAGAAGATGGCTATGGGTGGTAATCCCGGCCAGGTCCAGGGCGTGGGGGACGGCCACCCGGGCCGGAAAGCCCGGGTGGGCCTCGAAGGCCGCCAGGGCGCCGTCCGGATGGTAACGGGGCTGGTACCCGGCGGGGACATAAACCCCGGGCACCGTGTGGGCCAACTCCCGCAGCATCTCATCCCGGGGGCGGCTGTGGGAGTCCGCCAGGAAGCTCAAGGCCGGGACGGCATTCACTTCCCCCTCCCCCAGGATGAAGGCGTCGATAAAGGGGGCCAGGGGCTCGGGGTTGAGGAAGGTGGCCACACCGCCGGCCAGCACCAGGGGGTCATCCGGCCCCCGGGACGTGGCCAGGAGAGGAATGCCGGACTGGGCCAGTATCTGCAGGACCTTGGGATAGTCCGCCTCGAAGGAGATGGAGAAGGCCACCGCGGCGAAGTCCCGGAGAGGCCGCTGGGATTCCAGGGTGAGGATGGGGGTGCGGGTGCGCCGATACTCCGGCCACTCCTCCGGGGTGGGGAGAAAGGCCCGTTCGCAGGCCAGGTGAGGTTCGGCGTTGAGGAGGTGGTAGATGGTCTGCACCCCCAAGTTTCCCATGCCCACGGGGTAAATCTCCGGGAAGACCAGGGCCAGGGGCCAGCGCGCCCCCCACTCCCGGAGGATGGCCCCCTTTTCCTGAGCCACACGTTTTTTCAAGCGGGCTTTGAGCTTGGCCGACACGGCATTGTCCCCGGAATAAACGGCAATATATTCTTTTCCAGCTTATCCCAAACCGCTGGATTTGGCTATGGGGAGGCCCGGCTTGAGAGACGACAACCTTTTACTTGGTTGCAAAAATCAGCGTAAGTAATTGGGAGCCTCCTTAAAGATCAGGAACGCATTAAGTCCCCCTTTGAAAAAGGAGAATTTAGGCGGATTTTCAAGTGGATAGACAAATCCCCCCTAACCCCCCTTTAAAAAAGGGGGGAATAAAAACGGCTTTTAAATGTTCGCTAACTTTGGCGATTAAGTACTAGGCTTGCCCGGCTGGAAAGCAATTCTTGGGCAAGAGACCAAGGGCGGGGGGGTAAAGGAACCTCCTGCGCCGGGGGATAGGCAGGAAGGAAATGAGAGACGGACGAAAGATTTTCGCGTTTACTGGATGAGGGCGGCCAGGTCACCGGCCGCGTACGGGTCCAGGAGGGTATTGATGGCGCAGGGCTGGCAGGATTTGTCCTTATCTGCCGACAGGTAAAAATCCACCAGGAAATGAAAAACGGAAGAGGGGTTTCCTGGTATTTTGGATGATGCCGAAGAGCTCATCGGCCGTGTTGGGGTCCAGAAGGGTGGTGGCGGCATATTGCTGGGTGGTTCCGCCTTTGTCGCCCAAAAGGTAATAGGTCACCCCCAGGTTGAATTGGGCGTTGGCGTTTTGGGGATCGAGGGAAACCGCCTCCATAAAGGCCACCAGGGATTCCCGGACGCGGTTTTGCTGACCCAGAGCCACCCCCAGATTGTTAAAGGCCAGGCCGTCCTGAGGGTTTTGTGCGATGGCCTGCTTCAAGGCACGTTCGGCCGCCTCCGGGCTCCCCTGCTGCAGAAGCTTGAGTCCCTGCCGGGCAAAGATCTGCCCCAGGCTGACCCGGGCCTCGGGAAAATCAGGGTTCAAGCGCAAAGCTTTTTGTAAGCTCTTGATGGCCTTGTCCTGATCGTCCTGGGCCACATAGGCCAAGCCCATTTGATAATAGGTCTGGGGAGAATTAGGCTGGCGTTTAACCGCTTCCTGGAAGGCTTTAAGGGCTTTTTTGTATTTCCCTTGCTGTAGATATTTCAGGCCCTGCTTATAGGAGGGGTCGACATCCGCAAGGTTGGCTTGGGCCCCTTTCCCCTTCAAGGAGATGCCGGCTTCGGCAGGCTCGGCGGGGCCCTTTTGCATGCCCCGGATTACCTCAGGAGCTTTTCCCTGGGCTTTTCCGGGCGCCGGAAGAAAAAAGCAGCCGGCCAAAAGCAGGGAGGCCACAACCAGGTATCTTCGACGCATAACCTCCCCCCTGGGTGGGCAGCAGGGTTGAAGCCCAGAAATGCTCAACCTACTTTTCCCTGCCTAGCCCATCAATCCACCTTGCGCAGGAAAGGCGGGGTGTCCAGCTCACTCTCCTCATACTGCAAATCGGGATGGACCACGTACTTTTTCCCCGTCACCATCCCCAAGGGCGACCGTTTTTCTCCCGACTCCGTCTCCTCAGTCCGGGGAATTTCACCGCCCTTACGGATGAAGGCTGGGATCTCCAGGTCTTCCGTTATGGGCAATTGGGGGGGCGCGGCCTCCCAAACATCCCGACCCTTGTCGACGTCGAGGCGCCGGCCGATGCCGGTGGCAATGACCGTCACCCGGATTTCCTCGCCCAGGCCATCGTCATATACCACCCCCCACTTGATGAGGGCTTCTTCGTGAGCCTCGGCTTTGATGATGGTGGAGACCTCCCGGAGTTCATCCAACATGAAGCAGGCCTCGCTGGAGGTAATGTTGATGAGGATACCCCGGGCCCCCCGGATGGAGATATCCTCCAGGAGGGGATGGGAAATGGCTTTTTCGGCCGCATCTGAGGCCCGGTTAGTGCCGCTGGCGATGCCGGTGCCCATGAGGGCCATACCCCCTTCCTTCATGACGGTGCGGACGTCGGCGAAGTCCACTTTGACGAAGCCCGGCACCATGATGAGGTCGGAAATGCCCCGCACGGCGGCGCCCAGAACCTCATTGGCCTGGGAAAAAATGTCGGTGACCCGGGAGTTCTTGGAACCCAGGGCAAAGAGACGGTCGTTGGGAATGGTGATGATGGTGTCGGCTACCCGGCGCAATTCTTCGATGCCTTTGTCCGCCAGGCGCATTTTCATCTTGCCTTCGAAATCAAAAGGTTTGCTTACCACGGCCACGGTGAGGGCCCCCACCTCCCGGCTGATTTCGGCCACCACCGGAGCGCCGCCGGTGCCGGTGCCGCCTCCCATGCCGGCGGCGATGAAGACCATGTCGGCGCCCCCCAGCACCTGTTGAAGGCGTTCGGTCTCCTCCCGGGTGGCCTCCCGGCCCACCTCAGGGTTGCCCCCCGCCCCCAGGCCTCGGGTAACATTGGAACCCAGTTGGAGCTTGATGGGAGCCATATTGCGCTCCAGGGACATGGAGTCGGAGTTGGCTGCAACGAAGTCCACGCCCCCCATCTGGGACTTGATCATGTCGTTAATGGCGTTACCGCCAGCCCCGCCTATTCCTAAGACCTTAATCTTGGCGGATAATTCAGTGGGGACGAGCTGGATTTTCATGGGACAACCCCCTTGATGAAATTACACCACTTCCTGGAACCAGGATTTAATACGGGCCCACATCCCCGTTTTGCTCCCCCGGGCCCCCCGGGGACTGCGACGGCGGGGAGTGGACTGCTGAGTGCGAAAGCCGTGGAGGACCAGACCTACGCCGGTGGCGTAAGCTGGGTTGTGGATGACGTCGGCGAGACCCCCGGCCGCCTCGGGATATCCCATGCGGGTGGGAAGCAAGAGGACCTCGTCCACCAGTTGCCCCAGGCCCGGGACCAGGGCCGAGCCTCCGGTGATGACCGCGCCGGCCAAGACCGAGCTTCCGGTCCCGGCCCGCTGGATCTCTTTGGCCGAGAGATCCAGGATTTCCTTCAGCCGCAGGTCTACAATATTCGCCAGGTCTTTGCGGGATACGGTGCGGGCTTTGCGTCCTCCCAGACCAGGGATTTCCAGGGGTTCGGCCGACTCTTCCAAGGAGTTGAGGCAGCAGCCGAAATCCTTTTTCAGGGACTCGGCATTATTCAGGGAGGTCTGCAGGCCCACCGCAATGTCATTGGTGAGGTTGTTGCCTCCCACGGGAATGACGGAATTGTACCGCAGGGAGTTTCCGGTGAAAACGGCCAGGTCGGTGGTGCCACCGCCGAAATCGATGAGAGCCACGCCCAGGGCCTTCTCCTCCTCGGTGAGGATGGCCTCGCTGGCGGCCAGGCTCTGCAAAGCGATGCCGCTTACCTCCAACCCCGCTCGATTAACGCACTTGATAATGTTGTTCAGGGCCGTCACCACCGCAGTGACGATGTGAACCCGGCATTCCAAGCGCGTACCGTGGATGCCCACCGGGTCCTTGATGCCGTCCTGGCCATCGATCATAAAGTCCTGAATGAGGGTATGGATGACCTCCCGGTCGGAGGGGATGGAGACCATGATGCGGGCCGAATCGATAACCCGGTCCACTTCCGCCGGAGTCACCTCCCGTTCCTTGATGACGATGACGCCCTGGCTGTTGTGTCCCTGAATGTGGGCTCCGGCCACCCCGGTATAGACGGAGCGGATGTCGCAGCCCGCCATGGTTTCCGCTTCCTCCACCGCCCGGCGAATGGAGCGCACGGTGTTTTCGATATTCACCACCACGCCCTTGCGCAGTCCGCCCTGGGTTGAAGCGCTGCCCAGGCCCACGATTTCCACCTGCTGATCCCGCACCTCTCCCACTACAGCGCAGATTTTGGTGGTGCCGATATCCAAACCGACGATGAGATCCTGCGTCACGGATGTCTTCCTGGTTGTCTAAGCCATGTCCTCAGGACCTTCCTCCTCACTTGAGAGTCAGTCCGGCCTGAGGTCGGGCTGCCGATGATGGGGGCCTTTTTCTTCCCGCTCAGTGCCCTTTTTCGCTGGCATCGCCTTGTTGTCTGAAACCTTTAAGGACAGAAGCAGCCGGTGGGGATGGCCGAGGTTGATGCGTCCCGTCCGGGCGAGATAGCCGCGCTGAGCCAGAACCGGCCACACCCGGGACAACTTCTGAATTTTATCCGGCAGATCGGAGAAACCCAAGTATAAGGCGGTCTTCACGCCATTGAGGTATAGGGTGAACCCCCGTTCCGGGTCCACGTTGATCTCGGCGACATGGCTCTTCTTGAGAGGCGCGGGGGCCTTCTGGAGCAGATCCAGAAGCTTCATGACCCGGCCCACCAGGACCGGGGCAGCACCCTGATCCCGCGAAAAATGCTCCCGGCTCAGACC
The DNA here is from genome assembly GCA_965602785.1 of uncultured Syntrophobacterales bacterium. GTDB lineage: Bacteria > Desulfobacterota > Desulfobaccia > Desulfobaccales > 0-14-0-80-60-11 > JBGSLA01. Next base: position 19,257 of record CBFDAH010000013.1, on the reverse strand, counting down.
GGTAATCACCGGAAAATCGTGAGGATCTCCTGGAGATAAGGGTTTGAACAGGGAGCCACTCCGATCTGTATAATAAAGTTCTTGCAACTGCACCAGGGCCACCGGCTCCCGTTCCGTCAGATGCAGGGTAAGGCGGTTGGGCCACTGGCGAGTCAGTTCCGCTTTGGTGACCCAGGGGTGGGCTCGCAAGGCCTGTTCTGCCCCAGCCGGCCGCAAGGCCAGGAGGCTGGTCCGGGGGCCGAGGTCGGTCAACTCCAGGACTTGGGCGGGGGTGAGCCTCTTGGTCCCGGTAATTTCGATATTCTTGATATCTTTAATGCAAAAGACCGACCAGGTCAAGAGTTGATAATACAGGATCACCAGCCCCAGGCTAATCCCGGCCAGCCCCGCCACACCCAGGGTGGCGTAAAGGATGCGGGGCCATACCTTTTTGTCCCCCCGGCGCCTGCGACGGTAGGCGTTGCGGGGTTGATTCCGGCGGAGAAGGGATTTCTTTTTCTTGGCCGGCTTCTGGGAAATCAGGCGCGTAGAGCGCGACATGCCGCCTCTCCTGCTCCGTGATCGTTTTGCCGGGTGGCGGTGTGACCCAGCCTCTGCAATAGTTCCTCCCCCACTTTCCAAATATCCCCCGCGCCCAGGGTGAGGAGGACATCCCCGGGTCGAAGGTGCTCGATTAGCGTCTTTAACAAGGCCGCCGGGTCTTCCACAAAGGAGACGCCGGGGTGACCCTCTTTTTTAATACCCCAAAAGATATCTTTCCCGGAGACCCCAGGGAGAACTGGTTCACCGGCGCTGTAAATTTCCGTAACCAGGACCAGATGGGCTGCCCCGAAGACCGGGAAGAACTCGGGAAGCAGCGCCCGGGTGCGGCTATAGCGGTGAGGCTGGAAGGCCACCACCAGGCGGCGGTTCGGAAAGGCCTGGGCCAGGGCCGCCAGGGTCGTCGCGATCTCCGTGGGGTGGTGCCCGTAATCGTCCATCACCAGGATGCTGTCTACTTCCCCCTTTACCTGGCAGCGCCGATGAATCTGGCCCAGCTCCGCCAGACCCTGCTGCCAGGCGGAAAAAGGCAGTCCCAGATTGGCGCCCACAGCGCAGGCGGCCAGGGAGTTGAGGACGTAGTGCGTGCCGGCCAGGGGCAGGTGTATGGCTCCCAGGGGCTGGCCATGCTGCCAGAGGCGGTAGCGACAGCCCAGGCCCTCCACCTGAATGTCGGTGGCCCCGAAATCCGCCCCGGGTTCTAAGCTGTAGGTGCTGATCCGTTGAGAGCGGCCATTCAACAGGGGAGACAGGTAGGGGTCGTCACGCCAGGCTACCACCTGCCCCTCCGGGGGCAGCGCCTCCAGATAGCGGGCGAAGGTCTCCCGGATGTGATCCAGGTCCCGGTAGTAGTCCAGGTGCTCCCGGTCGATGTTGGTGACCACGGATACCTGGGGAGTAAGATACAAAAAGGAGCCGTCGCTTTCGTCGGCCTCGGCCACAAAATACTCACCCCGGCCCAGGACGGCGTTGCTGCCGAGGTTATCCCACAATGCCCCCACCAGCACCGAAGGGTCCAGGCCGCCGGCCCTGAGGACTGCGGCCGCCATAGCGGTGGTGGAGGTTTTGCCGTGGGCCCCGGTGATGGCCACCTGGAAATGACCATCCATGAGGCGGGCCAGCATCTCCCCCCGGGAAACGACCTTCCGGCCTTGCTGGCGGGCTGCGGCCAACTCCGGGTTGTCTTCCTTCACCGCGGTGGAGTGCACCACCACCCGGGCCTCTCCCAGGTGTTCAGGGCGGTGGCCCTGAAAGAAGGCGACCCCCAGGCCCTGGAGGCGCTCGGTAATGGCGCTCTCGGCCAGGTCCGAGCCGCTCACCTGGTGGCCCTGGCGCACCAGGAGCTCGGCCAGGCCGCTCATGCCAATGCCACCGACGCCGATGAAGTGGTAACTCTGTTTTGGGTTTACTGCCATATTAATTATAAGCGCTCCGCCATTGGTTAGGCTGAGTTATGGTGCGCGGTGCGCACCCTACAATTTGGTTATTGTTTGAGCATATCCCCTTTTGGCACCAGCTCCAGGCATCCCTCCACGATATCCTGGGCGGCGTGGGGTTTGGCGAGGCGAGAGCTGGCCGCCTCCATATCCTTCAGGCGTTCAGGCTCTCCGAAAAACTGTAATATCCTATCAGCCAGGACTTCTCCTGTAAAATGTTTATTTAAGATGAGGGCCGCGGCCCCGGCTTTTTCCAGAAAGCGGGCGTTGGCCTCCTGATGGTTGTTGGCCGCGAAAGGGTAGGGGACCAGGAGCGCCGCCCGGCCCCGGGCGGTAAGCTCCGCCAAGGTCCCGGCCCCGGCCCGGCATACCATGAGGTGGGCCCGACCCACGAGTGAGGCCACCTCCGGGGTGAAGGCCGCCACCTCCGCGGCAAAGCCCGCTTCCTGATAGCCTGGCGTTACCAGGTCCAGGTCGGCATCACCTGTAAGGTGCAGAAACTGCAGGCGGTCCCGGTAGGCCTCCAGCAACGGCAGGGCCTTTAATACTTCCACGTTCAGATGGTGGGCCCCCTGGCTTCCCCCCATGACGAGCACGGTGAAGGGGCTCTCGGGCCGGGGGGGCGGGGGCTCGAAGAACTCCCGGCGGATGGGGTTGCCGGTCCAGCGGCTTTTCTCCGGGGCGAAATGGCCCTCATCGTCCGGAAAGGAGAGGAAGACCCGGCTGGCCAGAGTTCCCAAGAGCCGGTTGGTGAGTCCGGGGATGGCGTTTTGCTCGTGGATGGCCAGGGGAATCCCCGACATCCAGGCCGCCACTCCCACCGGTCCGGAGGCGTGACCCCCCACTCCCAAAACCAGGTCCGGTTTAAGCGCTTTCAGACGGCGGCGGGCCGCCAGGACGTGCCCCGGGACCCCGAGCCAGGCCCGGAGGCGGGAGACCAGCCCCATGCCCTTTACCGCCCGGCTGGCCACGGCTTCCCAGGGAATCTGATACTTTTCCAGGATTTGGATGGTTACCGGCTTGGGGGTAGTGAGAAAAGTGACGTCCGCACCGTGCCGTTCTCGAAACTCCTGAGCCACGGCAATGCCCGGGAAGAGATGGCCGCCGGTGCCACCGCCTACAATCACTACCCTGGGAGGCATGGGAAACCCTCACCATAAGTCTTTGGGGGGTGGCAAGGGACAAAAACTCTGCCCTGGCCATCGACCCCCTCGGCAATCCTTTAGGGGCGCAATGCATGGCGCCTTAAGGGCTTCACTAAGCAAGCCCCTACAGGACGCGGGGACAAAAATTTAAAGGGAAGGTGAAGGGCTGGGCTCCTCTCCTTTCCCCCGATTTCTTTTTTTACTAACAGATCGCTTTGGGGTCGACTCGGGACCCACTGTCTCATTTTCCATGCCCCCCAGCCAGGCGGCATAGAAGCGGCAGAGATGCTCTACCCGCCTGGACCGGGGGCGGTCGTAAAAGCACAACAGACCCTCAGCCTCCCAACACTCCCCTTCGAGAAAGTGGTACCAGGTATCTGGCAGCCCCGCTCTGGCCAGACGTCGGTTCTGAACCACCCCGAGCCCTTCCCCCTGACTCAGAAATTCGGGCTCGTTTACGGCGGCAACGGGATTAGCTGGGGCGACAGAGGGTATGGGCGGTTCCACCAAAGTGATGCCCTCGGCCAGGCGCCAGAGCAATGCGCAGCTTTCCTGTAAATCAGCCAAAGAGTCATTGCCGGCGGGTTCGAGGAGCAAGGGGCCTAACACTGCGTCCACCACCGGCAAAGCCGTGTCGTCGAAGTAAAGGGCTAAATCCCCTTCAGCCTCCCGGTCTGTCTCGTTCAGCAAGCCGCCAGAACGGCATCCCGGGCAGATTACCGCGCCTTTCCCTTTGGCCCAGTAAAGCCTGAGATTCATGGGGTCCACCCAGTGAATCCTGACTCCCCGGGCCGTCAGGCCGGCCAGGGCGACCGCGTCCGGGTGAGCCTCCTGACCCCAGGAGTAGAGTTCCACGTTACGGACGTCCGGTAAGAGGTCGAAGGAGGCCAGGCCCGCCAGGGGCCCCAGAATGACCCGCCGCCGGGAGCGGGTGCGGACGGTGAACAATTCCCTAATCTTTTCCCGAATGGACGATGCGTCTTTTAAGATGGCATATCCCATGGCTGCCTCCCCCTTCACCCCGCCCTGGATCCGTTGTGTATCTTCCCCAAATTCCGGGCCCAGAGGCGGTCCATGGAATGTACGAGTTTTTCCCCAGCTTTATTTGCCGGCCGAAGGGGTTTTCTTCCCGGCCGTAGTGCCGTTCGGCATTGCGGCCCCCCCGGGCCGCCTGATCTGGCTGCTGATATTAAGCAAAATTCCCACCGCCAACAGGTTGACCAGAAGTGAGGAGCCGCCGTAGCTCAGGAACGGGAGGGAGAGACCTTTGGTGGGCAAAATGCCACTTACCACGCCCATGTTGATGCCTGCCTGCAAGCCGATGAGCAGGGTCAGGCCCAGGGCCAGGTAAGAGCCGAAGGCGTCCGGGGCCCGTAAGGACACCAGGAAGCCCCGATAAACCAGAATGGTAAACAGGGCCAGGACAAGAAAGACCCCGATGAATCCCAACTCTTCACTAAATATGGACAGAATGAAGTCGGTATGGGCGTCCGGCAGGTAGAAGAGCTTGGCCCGGCTCTGTCCCGGGCCCATGCCGAAAATTCCCCCGGAGCCGATGGCCAGAATGGACTGTTTGAGCTGGTACCCCACTCCCTGGCCGTGCTTCCAGGGGTCAAGGAACGAAATGACGCGGTCCAGTTTCTTGGGATCCCGCAGAACCATGACTACGGCCAGGAAGGTCCCCAGGCTAAAGGAGAAGAGAATATAGGTAATCCGGGTCCCTCCCACTAGTAGCATGATGAACACGATGCCGGCCAGAGTGAGGGCGGTGCCGAAATCCGGCTCTTTGCCGATCAGGCCGATGAACAAGCCGGCAACGAGCAAATGGGGGAGGAAACCGATGGCGAAGTACTTCATCTTTTCCTGCTTCCGGGCCAGGGAGTAAGCCAGGAAGATGACCACGGCAAGTTTGGCGAACTCCGAGGGCTGCACCGTCATGGGACCAAAGCGCAACCAGCGGGCCGCCCCCCGCACCCTGGCGCCGATGCCGGGGACGAAGACCAGGATGAGGCCGATTAGAGATAGGCACAAGAGCCAGTACACCCAGCGTTTATAGACGTGATAGTCCACGGAGCGGCCCAGGACCATGGCTCCCACCCCCACCAGGGCGTATACAGTCTGGCGCTTCACAAAGTAGTACGGGTCATGGTACTGGGAATTGGCCATGACTGTGGAGGAGATGAAGACCATGGTGAGGCCCAGAGACACCAGGGTCAGGGCGGTGGTCAGCAAGGCGATGTCGTACTGGGACGACGAAACCGGATCAACTCTCTCAGGCATGCACCACCTCCCCCACGGCTTTCTGAAAGGTCTCGCCCCGGTGGGCGTAGTCACGAAACATGTCAAAGCTGGCGCAGGCAGGGGAGAGGAGCACTACCTCCCCTGGTTGGGCCAGAGTTGCGGCTTGGTGCACCGCGTCCGCCATGTCGGCGGCCGGGTAGGCCGGAGCCAGACCCTCCCATACTCTGGCCAGGTGCTCCCGGGTTTCTCCTAAAAGAACCAGGGCCTTGACCCGCTGCCGGATAAGCTCGTTTAAGACGCTAAAGTCGCTGTCCTTGTCCCGGCCCCCGGCGATGAGAACCACGGGTCGGTGGAAAGAGGCCAGGGACCGGGCCACGGCGCCCACATTGGTGCCCTTGGAGTCGTCGTAGTAGTCCACTCCTCCGATGGTAGCCACCCATGCCAAACGATGAGGCAACCCTCTAAAGGAAGCCAGCACCTCCCGGCAGGCATCCGGTGCGGCTCCGGCCAACAGGGAGAGAAGCAGCGCCGCCATGATGTTTTCCAGGTTGTGCCTGCCTTGTAGGCGGATATCCGCCAGGGGAAACTCCGCTTCGTTTCCCGAAGCCAAGCGAACTTTCAGCAGACTGTCTGCCAGCCAGGCCCCTTCGGTGAGGGCTTCTTTGGTGGTGAAATAATAGACATTCCCCCGGCCCTCCCCCAGGGGCCGCACCAGAGGGTCGTCGTAGTTCAGCACTTTGGGCTCCTCGGGGGCCATAGCGCGCAAGAGACTGGCCTTGGAGGCGGCGTAAGCTTCGTAGTCCGGGTAGCGGTCCAGGTGATCCGGGGTGATGTTGAGCAGCGCGGCATACCGGGGGTGGAAAAGGGGCGCGGTGTCAAGCTGGAAGCTGCTCACCTCCAACACCAGGCAGTCAGCCCCATTTTGCTCACCCACCAGAGAAATCAGGGGAGTACCGATATTGCCTCCCACCAGGGCCTTGACGCCGCTGGCCGCCAGAAATTCTCCCACCAGAGTGATGGTGGTGGTCTTGCCGTTGGTGCCGCTCACCGCCAAAACCGGGCGGGTGAGGAAGTGGCTGGCCAATTGCAGCTCGCCCCAAACCGGGATGCCCCGGCGGCGGGCCGCTTCGAGCCAGGGGAGCTCCGGCGGCACCCCGGGGCTGGGCAGGATGAGATCGTAGCTCAGCAGATCCACAGGTTCCGACACCCCCAACTCTTCCACCACCGGCAGGCCTTGTATCTGGGCCCGCATTTCCGCCAGTTCCCCGGCCGGGGCCATGTCAGTGACCGTGGCCCGGGCGCCGGCCTTCACGAGGAATTGGGTAAGGGCCACGCCGGTGCGGGCCAAACCCACTACCAGGACCTTTTTCCCCGTGAGATCCATGTTACCGCAACTTCAACGTGCTCAGGGACAGGATCCCCAGCACGATGGCGATGATCCAAAAACGGACGATGACCTTGGGTTCAGGCCAGCCCTTGAGTTCGAAGTGATGATGGATGGGGGCCATGCGGAAGATGCGTTTACCATTGGAGACCTTAAAGAAACCCACCTGGAGAATAACGCTCACGGCCTCCACTACGAAGAGACCCCCCACCAGAATGAGGAGGATGGCCTGCTTGGTGGCCAGGGCCACGGTGCCCAGGATGCCCCCTAAAGCCAAAGCTCCCACGTCCCCCATGAACACCTGGGCCGGGTAGGAATTGTACCACAGAAAGCCGATACCTGCCCCCACCATGGCGCCCAGGAAGACGGAGACTTCCCCCACCCCGGGGATGAAAGTGATTTTCAAGTACCGGGCAATGATAATATTCCCGGTCAGGTAAGCGAAGACGGCGTAAAAACCGGCGGCAATGGTCACCGGGCCGATAGCCAGCCCGTCCAGACCGTCAGTAAGGTTCACGGCGTTGGCGGTACCCACGATAACCAGGATGGCCAGGGGTATGAAGCCCCAGGAAAGATTGGGCCGCACCGCTTCAACGAAAGGAATGGTCAGGGTGAGCTTGAAATCCGGAATGAAATAAAGCCAACACGCGGCCACCAGGGCGATGAGGACCTGCCCCAGGAGTTTTTGCCGCCCGGTGAGGCCCCGGTTTTGCTTCTTGATGACCTTCAGGTAATCGTCCATGAACCCCACGAAACCAAAGCCCAGGGTCACCAGGATAAGAAGCCAGATATAGGGATTCCGCAAGTCGGCCCACAAGAGGGTGCTCGTGACCATGGCGAAAATGATCATGAGACCGCCCATGGTGGGGGTACCGGCCTTGGAGTGGTGGGACTCGGGTCCGTCTTCCCGGATGAACTGACCGATCTGCAGCTCTTTGAGTTTTCTAATACAATAAGGCCCCACTATTAAAGAGATCACCAGGGCCGTAAGAATAGCGCTGAAGGTGCGAAAGGTGATGTAACGGAAGACGTTAAAGGGGCTGACAAACGCCTTCAGCGAAAAGAATAAATGATAGAGCACGCTTCACATCCTCAAAAATGCCAGAAATGGTGCTGGATGGCTGGAAAATTTTTACTGTTTATGGGTAACTAGTCGGTCCCCCCTGATTCCCCTGGCCCTCACAACTCTGGGCTATTCTAGAAGTTCGATCACCTCTTCCATCCGCATGGAGCGGGAGCCTTTTACTAAAAGCCAGTCCCCCGGTAATAGAAAATTTTTCAAAAGGCGAGCTCCTTCGTCCTTGGTGGCCACCGGTTTGAGGCGCTGGACGGGAAAGCCCGCCTCTTCGGCCCCAGCCGCCACGTCATGGCGGTGATTGCCGTAAACTACCAGGAGGTCCAGTCCGGCCCGGGCGGCCTGGCGGCCCAGCTCCTGATGGGCCTCCACCGATACCGCGCCCAACTCCAGCATGTCCCCTAAAGCCGCGGCGGCCCGACCGGAGCCTTTAAGCTCCGTTAGAGTGCTAAGGGCCGTGGCCATGGAGCCCGGGTTGGCATTGTAGCAGTCGTTCAACAGGCAGGCGCCGGTGGACAGCACCTCAATCTGGGAGCGCCGCTGGATGGCGGCAAAGTCCGCCAGGGCCAGGGCGGTCTCTTCCGGGGGCAGGTCCAGAGCCAGACCCACCGCGGTGGCCGCCAGGGCGTTCAGCACCTGGTGTGCCCCGGGCACCGCCAGGGTGAGGGACCAGGTGCTCCCTTGCCAGGCTATTTCGACCCGTTGCCCTTCCGGGCCCACGGCATGGCGGCTTACAGCCCTGAGGTCGGCATCAGGGCCAAAGCCGAAGCCCAAACAGCGGCCGGGAAAGGTGGCGGCCTGGCAGGCCACCCGCAGGTCGTCAGCGTTATAAATGAGGGTAGCTGCTGGGGAGAGGGCCTGGATAAGCTCCCCCTTGGCCCGGGCCACCCCTTCCACGCAGCCCACCCCTTCGGTGTGGGCCGGGTGGACGTTCAGGAGCACTCCCACCGTGGGCTGGCTGATCTCGGTGAGGCGGTGGATCTCCCCGAAGCGGTTCATACCCATTTCCAGCACCGCGGCCTCAAAGCTGCCGTCCAACTGGAGCAAGGTCTGGGGGAGACCGATGAGATTGTTCAGGTTCATCTCGTTTTTCAGGACCCGGAAAAACCCGGCCAGCACCTGGGCGGTCATCTCCTTGGTCGTGGTCTTACCGCAGCTCCCGGTGAGGGACACCACCGGTATGGTGAAGCGCCGCCGCCAGGCCTGGGCCAGGTCCCCCAGGGCTGTCAGGGTGTCGGGGACAGCCACCGCAGTGACCCCTGTGGGCAAAAGAGAGCGGTGGCCATCCTGCCGCAGAACTCTCCCTTCCATCACCACCCCCCGGACGCCCCGGCTCAGGGCCTTGGGGATGTAGTCGTGGCCGTCGTGGTGTTCCCCCATGAGGGGCACAAAGAGCTCCCCGGCCTGGCAGGTGCGGGAGTCGGTGCTCACGCCCACAAAGGCGTCCTCCTCCCGACCCTTAATCAGGGCCCCTCGGGTGGCGGCGGCCACGGCCGCGGCGGTGAAGGCGGCAGGCATCAGCCGGTGTACTCCTGTAAAGCTTCGAGGGCCTCTTCCCGGTCGTCGAAGTGGATTTTGGTTTCACCCCAGATTTGGTAATTTTCGTGGCCCTTGCCGGCCACCAAAACCGCGTCGCTGCGGTTCGCCAAATCTACGGCCAGGCGGATGGCCTCCCGGCGGTCCGGCACCACCAGATAACCGCGCTCCTCCCGCCGGGCTGCAGCCAGACTCAGGCGGGGGTAGCCCATCTCCTCCAGACCCACCTCGATGTCCCGGATGATGGCCAGAGGGTCTTCGGTACGAGGGTTGTCGCTGGTCACCACCACCAGATGACTCCCCCGGGCGGCAGCCTGGCCCATGAGAGGGCGCTTGGTGCGGTCCCGGTCTCCACCGCAGCCGAACACGGTGATGAGGCGATGGAAGTCCAGGGAATTGAGCGCGGCCACCACCTGGGCCAGGGCGTCCGGAGTGTGGGCATAATCCACCAGGACACTGGGTCCCTCCGGCGGCCCCAGACGCTCCAAACGGCCGGGAACACCGGCCAGGCCGGCCACCCCCTCTGCCACTGCCTCCGGGGAAATCCCCAATCCCAGGGCTGCGGCCACCGCGGCCATGATGTTGGCCAGGTTGTAGGGGCCGACGAGGCGGGAGGTAATTGGCAGTTTCCCTGCGGGCGTGTCCAGGAGGGCTTCCAGACCGTGGCGCTGAAACCGATAAGAAAGGGGCCGCACGGCCCCTTCGGCATGGTGGCCGTACGACAGTTTCGGCACTTCCAGCCGTTCGTGGAGGTGCTGTCCCCGGGGGTCGTCCAGGTTGAGGACTGCCAGCCCGTGGGCCCCCGCGCCGTTGACCAGAATTTCATGGAAGAACCGTGCCTTGGCCCGAAAGTAGTCTTCCAGGTCTGCGTGGTAATCCAGGTGGTCCTGGGAGAGGTTGGTGAAGACTCCAGCCTTGAAGCTGGCCGCGTCCACCCGATGTTGAATGAGAGCGTGGGAGGAGACCTCCAGGATGGTGTGGCTTACCCCCCTGTTCCGCATCTCCCGGAGGAGCCGCTGGAGGTCCAGGGACTCAGGAGTGGTTACCGGGGCCGGCCAGGTTTCTTCCTCTACCCGATAGTTCACCGTGCCCACCACCCCTACCCGGTGCCCAGCAGCCCGCAAGATGGCCTCCAAAAGAAAGCTGGTGGTGGTCTTGCCGTTGGTGCCGGTGATGCCCACCAGGACAAGCTCCCGGCTGGGATGGTCGTAAAAAGCGGCGCTCAGGTGAGCCAGGGCCAGGCGGGTCTCAGGGACCCGCACCACGGTCACGCCCTCCGGGGGCTCAAGCTCCTCTTCGGTGACCACCACCCGGGCGCCTTGCGCCAGGGCCTGGGCGAGAAATCGGTGCCCGTCGGTCCTGGCGCCCCTAAGGGCCACAAAGGCGCCGCCGGGAACAACTTGTTGGGTGTGATAGGCTACTCCGGGGATGGGTTGGCGGTCGTCGCCCCTAACCTGAGCGCCTGGGAGGGCCTCCAGAAGCTGTCTGAGGGTTTTTACCCGGCCTAACTCTGAGTTTTTACTCATCTAATCAAATTTACTCTTGTTTTCTCAAAAATTTACCTCATCGTATCCCAACTGAATAACCTTAGCAACCCTGCGACGCCGGCTTCAGGATTGGGGTTCAAACTTAACCACACAGACGGTCCCGGGCTCGATGGAAGTGCCGGGGGGTGGATCCTGGGACACTGCCAGACCGCTGCCCTGGAGACGGCAGCGGACGCCGGAGCGGTGCAAAAGGTCCAACACCCGCCGGATGGTCATGCCCTGGAGTTCCGGCATGACTTTCAAGGGCCCGGACGGTGGCTCAATCGGGGCCGCGAGGTTTTGCAGGGTAAGGGGGGCCGCGATGGCGGCCTGAACGGGCATGAGGTCCGGAACCGGAATGGCGGCCGGTTTCGATGGCGTGGCCTTTTTGGTCTTGGCTAAAACCGAATCGGCTTGGCCAGGTTGGGGAAAGTGTCCCAACACCCTGAGGGCCTGGCCGGCGATTTCCCTATAGATGGGTGCCGCCACCACGCCGCCGTAAATGGCCCCTTTGGACTCTTCGACGATGACCGTGATGGCCAGTACTGGCTTCTGTGCCGGAATGAGGCCCATGAACACGGAATTGTACTTGCTGTGGGAATAGGCTCGACCTACCAGCTTCTGGGCCGTGCCGGTCTTGCCGGCCGTGGTGAACCCTGGGGGAGAGGCTTCCTTGGCGGTGCCCCCGGGCTGGGTCACGGTCTCCATGATGGTTAGCATGGTGGCGGCGGTCTCTGGCGACAGCACCTGCCGCACCGCCCGGGGCTGAAATTCCTTCACCTTGACGCCCCTGGGGCTGACGATTTCCTTTACCATCAGGGGCTGCATGAGGACACCGCGGTTGCCGATGGCCGCCAGGGCCATGGTGAGCTGTAGAGTGCTCACTGACACCCCCTGACCGAAGGTGGTGGTGACCCGATCAATGAGGGAGCGGCAGCGTTGATGATTCTTCACCAGGCCGGTGGTCTCTCCGGGGAAATGAATGCGTGTTTTTCTCCCGAAGCCGAAGGCGCGCAAATACTCATCCAAACGCTTGGGGCCGGTTTTTTTGCCAATTTTTGCGGCCCCGATGTTGCTGGATTTCTGGATGACTTGCTGCACCGTAAGACCCCCGTAGGGGTGCACGTCATGAATCACTGCCTTGGCCCCCAGAACCCATTCGCCGTTCTCACAATGAAACCGATCCGTGGGCTTGACCACCCCGGCGTCCAGAGCGGCGGATACGATGAAGACCTTGAAAGCGCTGCCCGGTTCCAAGGCGTCAGTGATGATCCGGTTGCGCCGGGCTTCCTTCGGATAGCGGGTGGGGAGATTGGGATCCATACTGGAAACCTGGGCCATGGCCAGAATTTCGCCGGTCTGGGGCCTCACCACCATGGCCAAACCCCCGGCGGCGTTCCACTGGGACACCCCCTTTTGGAGCTCCTTTTCGGCAATGTACTGGATGGTCCGGTCAATGCTGAGGACCAGGTTGTTACCCATGACCTCCGGGTCCCGGGCCTTTTCACCGGAGACCACGATATGTCCCCGGGCGTCCAACATGTTCACGCACTTTTTGGGCTGACCGTAAAGTTCCTTGTTAAACCGATGCTCGAGACCCTCCAGGCCATTGCCGTCGATGTCGCAAAAACCCAGGATGGGACCGGCCAGCCAACGCTGGGGGTAGTAGCGCCGAGCCTCCGGAATCAGGTAGATGGCGTCGGCGTCGGGACGCTCACCCCGCCTCCTGGACGCCCGGGCCAGGGTGTTGGCTCTATCTTTCCAGGCCCGGAAGGCCTCCTCCTTGGCCGGCGTGAGGTGCCGTTTGATAAACACGAAGGGGCGGGTTCGGGTAAGAGTCTTCTTGATCTCCAGGGAGTCAAGGCCCAAGATGGGGGCCAGTTCCCTGGCAATGGGGGAGGGGTTCTTGATCTGGCCGGGGTGGCCTACCACGGAGGAGACCTGGGTGCTGATGGCCAGCTCCACACCCCGCCGGTCCACAATGAGACCCCGGACCGGGAGAACGGGGCAATACTTCTGCACCTCCCGATCTAGCTCTCCCCTGAGTTGGGCCCCACGGATGACCTGGAGCTGAAAAAACCGGCCGGCCAACACCAAGCCAAAGCAGGCCAGTCCCAGGCCCACCAGGATAATACGCAACCGGGCCCACTTGGTAAGGCCGATACTCATGGCAGCTTCACCTTCACCACTTGTCCCGCGGTGGGCGGCCCCATGTCATAGGTTGCGGCCAGCTCCTCCAGGCGAGCAATGGCGGTGAGGCTCGAGAGCTCCACCCTTAATTTGCGATTAAGCTCTAAAAATTCCTTCTGGTTCTCCTTGGCCTGGGAAATCTGATAGTTCAGGGTGGTGCTGTGCAGATTGCTCCAGGCCCAGAATATACACATGCAGGCGATGCCCACCGCCGCCACAAAGAGACAAACCACGATGGCTTTGCCCCATTGGCTTTCCTGGGTGCGCACTTTGCGGTTGCGGGAAATGAGGGCATGACTGACAGCGCTCAGACGCAGAACCAGGTTTGTGGGCATCACAGACCTCCTTGACTAGTAAATTTTTTCAGCCAGGCGAAGCTTGGCGCTCCGGGCCCGGGGATTGTGGTGTACCTCCTCTGGAGTAGGGGTGAGAGGTTTCTTGGCGAGGCGGCGCATTACGCCCTTTTTTTCCCAGGCAGAAAAACGCTGCTTCACCATGCGGTCCTCCAGCGAATGATAAGAGATGATGACCAGGCGGCCCCCATCCTCCAGCCAGGCGGGGGCCCCGTCGAGAAAACTCTCCAGCTCCGCCAGTTCCCGGTTCACGGCGATGCGTAGGGCCTGAAAAACCCGGGTGGCAGGGTGTACCCGACTTCTCTGGGCCCGCCGTCCCCAGGCTTCCTGCACCACCGCAACCAACTGCCCGGTGGTGCGAAATGGGGAACGTCGCCGAGCCTCATAGATCCGTCGGGCTATACTCCGGGCTCGGGGTTCTTCTCCGAAGTCCCGGAAAATTCTTTCCAAGTCAGCCTGGGGGAGCGAGTTCAAGAGTTGGGCCCCAGTGGGTCCAGGGCCTTCGGGATCGAAGCGCATGTCCAGGGGTTCGTCCTGCTGAAAACTGAACCCCCGACCGGAAGATTGGAGCAAATACGAAGACAGACCCAAATCCAGGAGAATGCCGGCCGCCCCCCCGCGGCCGGCTTCCTCAAGGACCTCCCCCAACTGGGCATACGATCGATGAAACAGGCGAAAATGGGAGGTGTGGGGGGCTAACTGGGCGGCCGCCGCCTGCAGGACCATGGGGTCACGATCGAATCCCCAGAGCTCCCCCGCTATAGAGATTCGCGACAGGATGGCCACGGCATGTCCCCCCTCGCCCACGGTGCCATCCACGTACAGGCGGTGGGGCCGAACCACCAGGCCCTCCAACACCTCCCTTACCATAACCGGTTGGTGCACCGGATTCTGGCCCACGTTACCTCAAGTGAATGATTCCTTCCTGCACCTGCCCTGCCCTGGGTGTGTTCCAGAGGCAGTTATCCCTGTCTGTTGCAGGTTGATGAGTTAATGGTTACTAGATGAGCAGCTCGTGGAGCATGCCCTGATCAATGGACTCTTCCAGTTGCTTGCGGTGGTTGTCGTAGTTTACCCGGTCCCATATTTCAAAGTTTCGGACCACGCCTACGATGGCCACGTCCCGGCCAAGTTTGCCATAATCCCTTAGGGATTGGGGAATGAGGATACGACCCTGACGATCCAGAGGACATTCCTCCACGCCAGAGATGAGGAAGCGTTGAAAGGCCCGGTAGTCCTTGCGAAAGAGAGCCAACTCCCCCAACTTGGCCTCCACTTTGACCCATTCGGATTGCGGGAAGGCCAGAATGTAGCCGTCCCAGTTGGTGAGGATGAGCTGGCGGTCCTGGCGTTCCTGCAAAATTTCCCGGTAACGCACAGGGATGCTCACGCGCCCCTTGTTGTCCATGATATTGAAGAAACTTCCCTTAAACATGGACCCTGACTCCAGTTATGACCATCCTCTACCACTAAACCCCACTTTTTCCCACTTGCAGATAAAATAATCGTTGTCTTAGGGAATTGTCAAGTAAAAAAATGCATAATAAATCTTTCACGTATGGGGGTATCAACTTGAGAACTCTGTAAAAATCTTTACTGCAACACCGTGCTTCTGACATTAAGCCCAATATGTTGTAGTTTTGTCACTTGGATGAACAACATACAGTTGAAAGAGACTGGGCTGCTTTTTTTTCAGAGTTCAAAATTTTTTTTTGGGGGGGTTTTTATAAAGGGATTTATGGGACCAGGTCCCACTGGGGTAAGGGAAGGGAAAAAGTGGTGCTGGGGGGAAGGCATCCCCCTCTCACCATATGTTCAAACCCCCATCATGGAAAAGAAGGGGAATGGGGTCTGAGCTGCGGAGCCCTGCTGATATCTTGTACTTGACTCCTGATGAAGGCAAACCTTAGTCCACGCTGGGAGACTGGCGCCATTCTTCGTAGGAGCGGATACGCATCTGGGGGGCCCCGGCGCGCCGGCGGTTTTCATTCGTGGTCTCCATATATTGCCGGTACAGCTCGTAAATCTCCCGGTTTTGGTCGGGGGTGGCGCCTCGGGGCGCCTCCCTCCCGCCCGTGGCGCAGCCGCCCACCGCCAGCCAGACACAAAAGCACAATAAGGCCAGCCTTTTTTTCATGAGTCCGTCTCCCTGAGGTTGCGGCTGTCCAGGTAGGCCTGCAGGATGATGGTGGCGGCCACCTGATCAACCACCCGGCGCCGTCGTTTGCGGCTCATATCCGCCGAGATCAGGAGGCGCTCCGCCTCCACCGTGGAGAGACGCTCGTCCCAGGTGGCGACTTTAACCCCCAAGGCCTCCCCCAGGGCCTGGGCCAGGGCCAGGATTTCTTCGGCTTGGGCTCCCAGACGGCCGTCCATATGCCGGGGGAGTCCCACCAGGACCTCCTGCACCCGGTAGGGACGGGCCATTTCGAGGAGGCGGGCCAGGTCTGCTTCCCAATCCCGCCGCTCTAAAACCCCCAGGCCCTGGGCGGTGAGGCCCAGGGGATCGCTCACCGCCAGGCCGATGCGTTTTTTCCCCACGTCCAGAGCCAGGATGCGCGCCTCAGTGGAGAATGTGGATTGATCCATCATCACTGGTACCGCTCGAATTCCAAAGGTCACCGCTCTTAGGCCGACAAGCGGCACAGGCGGCGAAAGTTGTCCCCTAAGACGTCCTGGGCTTGCTCGGGGGGCAGATTGAGGCCCAGGACTTTTTCCAGTTCGCGGGCCGGGGAGCTAAAGGGATAGTCGCTGCCGAACATGAGGCGGCGGTGACCGTAACGGCCCAGGTAGTCCTCAAGTTCGCCCATAAAGGCCAGGGCGGTGTCGGCGTACACCTGGGGCAGCCGCCAGACACCGGCCCGGTCCAGGGCCCAGTAGCCGCCGTTCAAGCCCCCCAGGTGCGGAATAATCACAGGTACGCCTTCCGGGACCAGCTTTTCAAGAAAAAACAGGGTGTTGTGCAGGGTTTCCTCCAGGAGTATGGGAAGCCCCCGGGCCAACACCGCTTCCAGAAACTCCCGGCAGCGGGGGGCATCGTAGCGGTATTCCGGCTCATTGCTGTGGCGGTGCCATTTGACCGCCACGTATTCCGGCCCCAAATCCTCCCAGGCAAAGTCGTTCCACACGAAAAAGTAGGGGTAGAGGGAAATGTCCGCATCGTTGAGGTCGAGCAGATACCGGTGCGCCCGGCGGCGACAGGCTTGCCATGCCGGGTCGTCAGTAAAGGCGGGATTATAGCGGTCGTAAATATCCTCCACCGGCGGGATCAGTCCGGCCCCCTGAATACCCGCACTTACCAGCAAAGGCCGGAGATCCTCCCACCGCCAGGAAACATTCTGACAACCGCAATGCAGATGACTGTCAATCACCCGCAACGTATCCATAACGGCCTCGGATTAGTAGTGGGGGAGGGGGGTTCCCACGGGCTGGAAGCCCGTGCTACCAGGGGTCGCGGACCCTTACCAGCTCTCCCAATTTCTTAACCAAATTACGGCAGCACGGGCTTCCAGCCCGTGCTGCACGGGCAAGATGCCCGTGCTACCGGTTCTCTTAAAGGGGATGTGGGGAGGGGAGTTGTAGGGGCACGGCTTGCCGTGCACTAAGGGCAGGGAGCCGTGCTCCCCCGGCCCTCCCCTCAAGAAAACCTTCCCTCAACACGTCAGATGCAGCGCCGCAGCCAGGCGGCGTTTGCCGGTGAGGGCGTTGATGAGGCGGCAGGCCTCCTTGGTGGGAACGGCCACCAGCTCAATGCCTTTGTCTTTAAGAAAAGCGGTCAGCGTCTGGTCCACCCGCATACGCCCCGGGTTACCCATGCCCACCACCAGAACTTCGGGGGCCGCCACCAGGGCCTCGGCCACGTCGTCCACCTGCAGGAGGTGACCTTCCTTACGCCACCAGTCGGACTTGATATTGTTAGGCCAGATGAGGAGGTCCTCCCGGTAGGAGGAGCCGTCAATGACGATGTGCCCAAAATCGTAGCTGTCAATGTGCATGACTCACCCCTTCCCTTTGCCTTGCATAGCACAGCCCCGGGCCCATGTCAGCCGAAATGCCAGGAGTGCCCATAACAAGTTGCCGGGGAGATAATAACCCCATGGGATTTCTCCCCGGAAAATTTCCAGGACTCCTTTTGGCAGGGAGTCTGGGGGGGCCACGTTTAATGTTTACCCCCAGGCCCTCTCCACGGGTCGAAATGTGGGGGAGTATACCATTTTTCCATGACCGGATCGTAGTTATACCACTCTCTCGGAATCGGATAGTACCATTTTTCCCAGGGTGGATACTCCCAGAGATGAATCTTACGGGCCAGGATAATGGGCTTGCCTTGTTTCTTGCCCTCTACGACGCCGACCACGGTGACTTTTCGTTTGGGAACGTAAGACCCGGGGGACAGCCAGTCCTGGCTCTTTACAAAAAAGTTGCCCGCCGAGGCGCCCTGGTAGGCAGGACGGTAATTTTTATCCAGGTCAATCTGCTCCACTTCTAGCAGACTGGCTCCGTCTTCCAACCACACGGAGAGGACTTTGCCGCCCAGGACCACGAGTTTGCCTTGGTATTTTTGGGGATCGGCCTTCACCGACGGAAAGGACGCCGGGGTGCCGCCCTCCCTGGCCAAGCGATTATAGGTGGCTTGGGTGCAACCGCTCACCGCCAGCCATAATCCCAGCAAAATATAGATTGAATTGAGCATATATTTTTCCTTTGCTTGTGTTTATTAATAAAAAAATAATAATGAATAGGAGGGAGGGCAAGCCCCGAAGTAATGTTCCGTTTTAAGGGGGTCTTGCTTAGCTCCCTAATTGAGCCCCTGTGGCGCCTCATGCTATGGTCTTCTTAACAGATGAGGGCCTCTATCTCCGAGGAGAAGTGGGGGGGGAGGGGTCTCCTCTGGGGGAGACTGAGAGCTTCATGACACGACAAAGGCAGAGAAAGCGCCAGGAAGAGGGGCGGGTGCGCCTCGATCGGATAGCCATTGTGCTTTTCCGCCCCCAGATCCCGGAGAACGTCGGCGCAGTAGCCCGGGCCGCTTGCAATATGGGGATCACTCGTCTCCACGTGGTGAATCCCGGTTCCCTGGATCAGGAGCGTATGCGTGCGATGGCCACCTCCGGCGCGGTCCACCTGCTCGAGGGCATGACGGTCCACGATGACCTGGCCGCGGCCCTGGGCCCCTTCCAATACGTGGTGGGGAGCACCGCCCGTCTGGGGGGCATCCGCAAGGAGATTAAAAGCCCCCGGGAGATCGCGGCGGGCCTCATCGAGCTGTCCCAGGAAAACGATATTGCTCTCCTTTTCGGGCCCGAGAACTTCGGCCTCACCAACAAAGAGCTCCCCTTATGCCACGCCCTGGTGACCATTCCCACCAGCGAGTGCGCCTCTCTCAATCTGGCCCAGGCAGTGATGATCCTGGCTTATGAACTCATGATGGCCCGCTCCCCCCGGCCCCACCATGAACCCCGCCGGGCCAACACCCAGGAGCTCGAAAGCATGTACGCTATACTCCAGGAAACTTTGGTGAAGATCAACTATATCGGCCATCAGAATCCGGAGCACTGGATGCTCAATGTGCGCCGCTTCTTAAACCGCTACGGCTTGAGGGCCCGGGAAACCCAGGTCATCAAGGGCATCTGCCGCCAGATTGACTGGTATGTGCGGAGGCGCTGGGAAAAGAAGGAGGAGGAGGAGGAGTAGGAACCCAGGGATGGCACCCTTGAGGTGCGATCTAGAAAAAAGATATGTGGGGGGAGGGCCAGGGACCTCAGGTCCCTGCCCTCCCCACACACCCCCCTCCCAACCCGCTTAGAGGTTAACTGAAAGGATTGGGGCTT
>CBFDAH010000012.1:0-29332 GCA_965602785.1 uncultured Syntrophobacterales bacterium | reverse complement strand
GGTTGGGAGGGGGGTTTGGGGGGAGGGCGGGGGGCCTCAGGTCCCCCGGCCCTCTCCCCAATTTAAATAAAAAGAGCAGTGGCCGGGAGTGTCAACTCCAGGCCACTGCTCTTTTTCGCATCCTTAAAGATGCCGCATGTTCTCTTTGCGTTCTTCCAGGACTGGTTCGAACTGGCTGGAGAGGTTGGCCTCGAACTTACGCCATTCTTGCTGGAACTCGGGCAGATGTTCCACCTCGATACGCACCTTGCTCCCCATCTGCGCCTCCAGGGCCCGGGTGTAATTGCCCAGGGTTTGCCCAAAGTTGGTTTTAATTTGCTGGTACGCGGTGTTCCGGGCCATGAGAAACTGTTGCCAGAACTGTTCCACCTCCCCCTTGAGGCGTGCCATGGCCTTCTGGTCGGTGGCAGTCATCATGATGCCTTCCAGGGCCCGCTTCTGGCGGGGGTCCACTTCCCCTTCCCGGGGCAGGATGATGTTCCGGAGGAAGACCTCCTTCATGGCCTGACGGGCGGCGGGCTGGGCCTCCGGAGGCATGGCGGCCAATTCCTTCTTCAGGTCCACGTCTTCTTCCTTGAGGTACCGGACCGCGAGCTGCCGCCCCTCTTCTTTGAACTTATCCTGGCGTAAATCCTCCTTGGAGGCTCGGCCATACTGCTCGGCTTTTTCCAGGGCCAGTTCCAGGGCGCTTTTGATTTCTGCCACGCGTGCTCTCTTTCTTCCCTAAACTAGGGAGTCTCAGCAGGTCCCTCACTTAATCTTGGCGGGAGCTGCGGCCTCCCCTGCCTCAGATGGTTTGTCGGCGCTTGCCTCCCCCGACTCTTTGGCCGTGTCGCAGACCGTCGAGTTCGGGTGGCTGTTGTTGCCATAATCACTCACGTACCAGCCGCCGCCTTTGAGATGAAAGGCACAGTTACTGATGAGTTTGGCCAAGGCGCCGCCGCAGGCCGGACAGGTGGACAGAGGAGCCTCGGAAAATTTCTGCCACGCTTCCGTGACCCCACCGCACGCGGCGCATTGGTACTCATAGATGGGCATGTATAAAACCTCCTTGCCATTGATCCTCGTAATATTGTATGACCGGCCCCAGCTCCAAAGAGCTCAGGGGGGCCAAAATTTTTCGGCTCAGACGGTGCACCCTGGCTTCCTCCTCCTGTTTTTCCTCCTCACAGGCCTCAAATCTGGCCTCGAACTGGCTAAAGCGCACGATGTGCACCAGTTCATGGGTCAGGATGTAGCACAGGCAGGGAAAAAGCTTGAGGTCCTCCCGGGAGGCCAGGGTCTTGAGAATATTGTGGTCCTGGAGACAGATCCGGTAGAAGTCGAAGGAGGCAGACTTGAGCAGCCGTTCCGGATGGTAGCCGTTGTATTTGGCCACCATGGCCAGGGCATGAAGCGATATCTCCTCTTCCCTGAGGTGCGCCAGGGTGAGGATGTCGAAACGGGCCTTGAGCCAGTGGCGGCTGGTGAGGTGAAAAAAGTCCGAGGTCATCTCCTCGGCCACCACCAGCGCCTCTCGTAAGGGCTCCCGATGCTGTTCCTGAAAATATTGGAAACTCATAAAATTCCAATCTTTAAAGTTATCATCTCTTCTTGCCTTGTCAACCTCTCTCTGGTAATAACTTTAAAGAGGAAACCCTGATAAATTAAGGAAAAAGGGACACCTTTTCCACACCTTCCTGTTATGACGCGCCTGCCCCGGCAACTGGAAAACCTGGCCAAAATTCTCACCTTTATCCTGTGCCACCGGCCGGATGAATTCGGACTGGTGCTGGACCCGGAGGGATTTGTGGCCATAAAGCAGCTCCTCCAGGCCCTCAACCCCGAGCCGGGCTGGGGCTTTGTCCGGCGCCACCACCTGGAGCAGGTGGCGGGCCTTCTTCACCCTCCCCGCTTTGAAGTTACCGCCAACCGCATCCGGGGCCTGGTCCCGGCTCCGGCGAACCTGCGCCGTCCCGGGGAGACCCCGCCGTCCCTATTGTATGCCGCCATCCCTCCCAAGGCCCACGAACGGGTCTTCGAGTCGGGCCTCAGGGTCCTTCAGGGACAGGAATTCCTCCTGGCCGACACTCCGGAGCAGGCCGTGAAGCTGGGCCGCCGCCGCAGTCCCGAGCCGGTTCTGGTCACCGTCCAGGCTGAGAGAGCGGCCCGGGCCGGAGTGGCCTTCCAGGGCTATGGGGAGGGACTCTACCTGGCCCTGGACATCCCCCGGGAATTCGTGCAACTGGCTTCGCCGCCCCCGAAACCGGAGAAACCCAAGCCGGAAAAGCCGGTTGCGCCCCCGCCGCTCCCCGGCACCGTGGTTATGGACCTCCCCCAGTTTTTGGAAAAATCCGCCCGGGGCACCGCCAAAGGCAAGAAGGGCGAGCCCTCCTGGAAGTCCGGCACCCGGGCCCTGCGCCGGGAGCGCCGCAAACCACCCAAGTAAATGCTTGTGATGGAAAAAGTAGGAGTATAATCATTAAATGGATACTTGAGGGGAGGGCCGGGGGAGTTGAGCTCCCCGGCCCTCCCCTCAAACTCCCCTCCCATCCCCCTTTAGGGGCCGGGAAAGGCGGGGACTTCAGCCCCGACTTTCCCGGCGCCATAACACCCCCTGTAAGGGGTTGGGGGAGGGAGTGTGGCGGAAGGGACAGGGGTCAGTGGCACAGGTGTCCTCACCTGTGGAAACCCCTGGCCCCCTCCCCCACTAAAATCCCGCTCCCATAGCACATATGCCACCAAAGAGTGTTTCCCTGGATTGTCTCATCGTTCTGGGGGCCCGGTTGAATCCTCAGGGTCAGCCCGGTCGCATCGCCCGCCTGCGGGTGGAGCATGCTCTCCGTCTCTGGCGGGACGGAGGCGCCAGGGGCTACGTCCTGATCACGGGGGGCCTGTCCAGCAGCCTCCCCGTCTCGGAGGCACGGGCCATGGCCGACTACGCCCTGGCCCAGATGGCGGAGCACGGAGACCCGGAACTCCAGGAACGCCTGGCGACCCGTCTCATCCTCGAAGAATCCAGCCTCAGCACCCGGGACTCAGCCCGCCGCACCCTGCCCCTAATCCGGGATTTGAACCTCGGTACGGTGGGCCTGATCTCCGACGCCCTGCACCTGCGCCGGGCCCACTATCTCTTCCGCCGCCATTTCCGGCGCCACGGAGTAACCCTGTACCCGGTTCCCGTCCCCGGGGTCATCCGGCATTACTGGCAAAACCGACGTTACCTGTGGCTCACCAAGATGGCCCTCCGGGAAAGCGGCGCCTGGCTCAAGGTCCTGGCGCACCGGGCCTGGCCCCGGCCAGACCGGTAACCGCGCGCCCTACGCCAGACCCTGGGCCTCTTCGGGGTGCGGTATCCCACCCTGCTTCACCTCACGGGCATAGAACTCCGGCAACTACCACCGCAGCATGCCAAGTTTTTAATCGACTTTTCGGCTGATGCTTATTCGGCCAAGAATGTTCCCCCTCCAGCCCCTGAGGTGCCCCTTGGCTTCCCACTTTTCCCAAAAAAAAGGCTTGACAGGTGGCTGGAATAGGATTAAAAAATTTGAGATTAAGAAAACTTTCACAATTTTTCCCTCGGATACATCATGCTGGAGATCAAAAGCGTCGAACACGCCACCCTGAGTCCTGCGCAGATATCCGACATTCAGGAGATTTGCGCCCGCTTCAGCCGCATTAAAGGCGGGCTCCTGCCTGCCCTTCACGCCGTCCAGAGCGTCTGCGGCAACTGGCTCCCCATGGAAGCCCTCACCCTCGTCTCCCGGGGGTTCGACCTCCCCTACCCTTATCTCTACGGCGTTTTGAGCTTCTACACCATGTTCGCCACTCAGCCCCGGGGGAAATATATCATCCGCCTGTGCGAGTCCCCGCCCTGCCACATCATGGGCGCGGAAAGCCTCCAGGAGGCGCTGGAGCACGAGCTGGGCGTCCACGTGGGCGAGACCACCTCGGACGGCCTTTTCACCCTGGAGCACACCGCCTGCCTGGGCGTCTGCGAAATCTCCCCGGTCATGCAGATTAACGAAGTGGTGCACGGCCGCCTCACCCATGACAAGGTGAAGGAGATCCTGGCCGACTACCGCGCGGGCAAGGCCCCGGACTACCGGACCTTGAGGCGCACCACCAACCCCTTGAGCGACTATCCGGCGAGCCCTGATGAGTTGACCCTGCTCCGCAACGTCGACCAGATCGACCCCATGAGCCTGGACGACTACCTGGCCCACGGCGGCTACGAGGCCCTCAAGAAGGTGGTCAATACCATGACCGACGAAGAGGTGGTGGAAGTGGTGAAAGCCTCGGGCCTCAGGGGCCGGGGCGGCGCCGGCTTCCCCACCGGCCTCAAGTGGTCCTTCACCCGTCCCTCCCCCATCACCCCCAAGTACATCGTCTGCAACGCCGACGAAGGGGAGCCCGGCACCATCAAGGACCGCTATATCATGGAGGGGGACCCCCACCGGGTCCTGGAGGGCATCGCCATCACCGGCTTTGCCGTGGGGGCCAGCCAGGCCTATATCTATGTCCGGGGTGAATATTACCTCTGTATGCTCCGCCTCCAGAACGCCATCGACCAGGCCATGGCCCAGGGCTTTTTGGGGGATAATATCCTCGGTACTGACTTTTCTTTCCATATCCAGATACAGACCGGCGGCGGCTCCTATGTGTGCGGCGAGGAAACTGCACTCATCGAGTCCATCGAAGGAAATCGGGGTTATCCCCGGGTGAAGCCTCCCTTCCCCGGCCAGGTAGGCGTCTGGGATAAGCCCACCATCGTCAACAACGTGGAGTCTCTGAGCAGTGTGCCGGATATTATCGTGAAAGGCGCCGAGTGGTATGCCGCCAAGGGCACCGAGGACTCCAAGGGCACCAAGATCCTCCAGGTGGTGGGCCATGTCAACAAGCCCGGCATCGTGGAGGCCAACCTGGGCATGCCCCTGTCTGAGCTGATCGACAAGTTCGGGGGCGGCGTCCGCCAGGGCCGGCAACTCAAGGCGGTCCAGCCCGGGGGCTCGGCTTCTGGCTTCATTACCCCCGAGCACCTCAACACGCCCCTGGAATACAAGGCCATGATGGAGGTGGAGGGGGCGTTGGGTTCCGGCACCATGCTGGTCCTGGACGATTCCACCTGTGTAGTGGACGTGGTCAAGTGCCTCATGTACTTCTTCCAGCACGAATCTTGCGGCTTCTGCCTCCCCTGCCGCCGGGGCACCCGGGTGCTCTACGATTTGGTCTGCAAGGTCGCCGAGGGGAAGGGCGAAGAAGCGGATTTGGACCGCCTCGTCACCCTGTCCAAAACCATGGTGGACAGCACCAACTGCGCCCTGGGCTGGAGCCCCCATTCGTTCCTCAAGACCACCATCGAGCGCTTCCGGGGTGAATGGCTGGCCCATGTCGCCGGAAATTGCCCTTTGGGGGTCTGTAACAAGGAAGTTCAGGCCGCAGCGCCTTGACGATTTGGGGAGCACGGCCTCTGAACCGTGCTTGAGTCCAGGCGAAATGCCTGGGCCACCTTTGGCTCATCAGGTTCAAACCCGAAACACCGTTAAAGTAACCTTCACTTCATAAAGGTTCCTTTATGCTCATCGATTATTTGCCTGTTCTCCTCTACATGGCCATCGCCGTCGGCCTGGTGGGCCTCATTGTGCTCATGTCCGAGTTCCTCGGCAAAAAGACGCACACCTACCAGAAGGATCTGCCCTACGAATGCGGCATGGACCCCATCGGCGACGCCCGCCACCGCTACGCGGTGCGCTTTTACGTCATCGCCATGTTCTTCATCGTCTTCGACATTGAAGCCATCTTCTTGTACCCCTGGGCCGTGGTTTTCAAGCCCCTCGGGTGGTTCGGCTTGGCGGAGATGGCGGTTTTTGTCTTCGTCCTGGCGGTGGGCCTGGCCTACGTCTGGGGCAAAGGCGCCTTGGAGTGGGAATAAGGTTAAGGTTTATGGGTGCCATCAAAAATCCCCCCCCACCCCCCTTTATAAAAGGGGGGAGTTAGAAGCTTAAGGGTTTAAAAGTCCCCCTTTGAAAAAGGGGGATTTAGGGGGATTTGATGAGGGCTTTAAACATACTAAAGAAACTCCAGCCTGGCACCTTATCAAGGGAGCAGCTACATGGGCATTGAAGAAAAATTAGGCTACAACGTCCTCACCACCACCCTCGAGAAGCTGGTGGACTGGGGGAGAAAAAGCAGCCTCTGGCCCTGTACCTTTGGGCTGGCCTGCTGCGCCATCGAGATGATCGTCACCGCGGCCAACCGCTGGGACATCGCCCGCTTCGGCATGGAAGCCTTCCGGGCCTCACCCCGCCAGGCCGACCTCATGATCGTGGCCGGCACCGTCTGCAAGAAGATGATGCCCCCCATCGAGCGCATCTACGAGCAGATGACCGAGCCCAAGTGGGTCATCGCCATGGGGGCCTGTTCCTGCTCCGGGGGCATCTTCGATTCCTATTCGGTGGTCCAGGGGGTTGACCTCTACCTCCCGGTGGACGTCTACGTCCCCGGCTGCCCGCCCCGGCCCGAGGGCCTGCTTTACGGCATCCTGAAGCTCCACGAGAAGATTTTAAAAGACCCCTTCCTGACGCAACAATATCGGGACAAGCTGGCGGCCCGGAAGGAGGCGGCCTGATGCACGAGGCGGCGACTCTCCTCAAAAGCAAGTTTTCTTCGGAAGTGGTGGAGGTGGTGGAATATCGCGGCGACACCACCGTGGTGGTCAAGCCCGACCGCATCAAAGACATCTGCCGATTCCTCCGGGATGACCCCACCGTATCCTTCAAGTACCTCTCCATGGTGGGTGGGTTGGATTATTCCCCGGCCAGCCCCCGCTTTGCCGTGGTCTATGCCCTGTACTCCCACCAGAACCACGACCGTCTGACCTTGAAGGCCTATTTGGAAAACGACAAAGCCCCCTCCATCGACTCGGTGACCTCGGTGTGGTCCACTGCCGACTGGCACGAGCGGGAGGCCTTTGACCTTTTCGGCATCAAGTTCCGGGGCCACCCCGACCTGAAGCGCATACTCATGCCGGTGGACTGGAAGGGCTATCCTTTACGGAAAGAATACCCCCAGCGGGGGGAGTAATAGGAACGTAGAAATGTAGGGTGCGTCTTACGCACCTTTGGAAGAGGGCTTTATAGTATATGACCATTTTTACTTAGCGCCTAAGATGCAACCGACGCGCTAAGCCTCATAAAACACCCCCCTTTTCTAGAGGGGGGTCGGGGGGGATTAGAAAACCCCAGCCCCCTCCACAGGGAACACAAACAAACAGGAACTCCCATGGAACACGTAAAACCCATGCCGCAGATGGAAACCATGGTCCTGAACGTGGGCCCCCAGCACCCCAGCACCCACGGCGTTCTCCGGGTATTGGTGGAGCTGGACGGCGAGCTCATCGTCCGGGCCGAACCCGACATCGGCTACCTCCACCGGGGCATCGAAAAACTCTGCGAAAACCGCACCTATCACAAGTGCCTGCCCCTCATGAACCGGGTGGACTACCTGGCCGGGGAAGTGAACAACTTCGGCTTCTGCCTGGCGGTGGAGAAGCTGTTGGGCATCGAGGTGCCGAAACGGGCCCAGTACATCCGGGTGATCATAGCCGAATTCACCCGCATCGCCTCCCACATCTTCTGGCTGGGCACCCACGGCCACGACCTGGGGGCCATGACTCCCCTGTTCTACGGCTTTCGGGAGCGGGAAAAGATCATGGACCTCTGCGAGATGGTCTCCGGCGCCCGCATGTTTCCCCTCTACTTCCGCATCGGCGGCCTGGCCGGGGACCTTCCCGAGGGCTTTGTGGCCCAGGCCATGGCGTTCGTCCAGGAATTCCCGGAAAAGTGGAAGGATTACGACAATCTCCTCACCAAAAACGAAATCTGGAAGAGCCGCACCATCGACGTGGGCGTCCTGACCGCAGAAGAGGCCCTGGATTGGGGCTGGTCCGGCCCCATGGCCCGGGGCTCCGGGGTGGATTGGGACCTGCGACGGGACAACCCCTATTCCAGCTACGAGGACTTCGACTTCGAGGTGCCCCTGGGCACCAAAGCAGGGGACACCTACTCCCGCTATCTGGTGCGTATGCAGGAGATGCTGCAGGCCAACCGCATCCTGCGCCAGGCTTTGGAAAAACTCCCCGAAGGCGACATCAAGGTGGACGACCCCCGGGTAAGCCTCCCCCCCAAGGAGGAGGTCTACCGGGACATCGCCGCGCTCATCAACCATTTCAAGCTCATCCAGGAAGGCATCACGCCGCCCCAGGGCGAAGTCTATCAGGCCATCGAGGCCCCCAAAGGGGAACTGGGCTTCTACATCGTCAGCGACGGCTCGGGGCAGCCCTTCCGGGTGAAAATTCGGGCCCCCTCCTTTGTGGTCCTGAACTCTTTGGGGACCCTGGCCGAGGGGCGTTTGTTCGCCGACCTCATCGCCCTCATCGGCACCATGGACATCGTCCTGGCGGACGTGGATAG
Source organism: uncultured Syntrophobacterales bacterium (assembly GCA_965602785.1). GTDB lineage: Bacteria > Desulfobacterota > Desulfobaccia > Desulfobaccales > 0-14-0-80-60-11 > JBGSLA01. The sequence continues at coordinate 20,882 of CBFDAH010000012.1, read as the reverse complement.
ATAAAGAACGGTTTTCTGTTTTCAGTAAAAAGACTGGTATGAAAATGTAGCCGCAGGCTTTAGCCTGCGCCCAAAATATAGGGTGGGCGCCGCCCACCAATAATAGCCTGCTTCCCACACTAGGAAAGACTTATGGTTAACCTCACCATTGACGGTCGGGCCATTCAGACGGAGCCAGGTAAAACCCTTCTCGAAGTCGCTCAAGAGAACGGCATCTTCATCCCTTACCTCTGCTACCATCCGGCCCTCAAGCCCATCGGTTCCTGCCGCCTCTGCGTGGTGGAAGTAACCCCCGGGCCCCCGCGACCCCTCCCCGCCTGCGCCACCTACGTGGCCGAGGGGCAGGAGGTGGTCACCAACTCCGAGAGGGTCCTGGCCATCCGCAAGGAGTTGATGAAGCTCGTCCTCATCAACCATGCCCTGGACTGCCCCATCTGCGACAAGGGCGGCGAATGTGAGCTCCAGGAGCTCACCCACGCCCTCGGGGTGGATCGGGTGGACTATGAGGCCGAACCCGTCGCCCCCGATATCGACTTTGAGTCCCGTCTCATCGAGCGCCACACGGACCGCTGCATCACCTGCGGCCGCTGCGTGCGCATCTGCCGGGACCACGTGGGGGCCATGGCCATCAACTTCATGAACCGGGGCTACTTCACCGAGCTGGGCTCGGGGCTTTTACCCCTGGATTGCGAGTTCTGCGGTTCCTGCGTGGACATCTGCCCCGTGGGGGCCCTCATCAATAAGGTCTTCAAATACCGGGCCCGGGCCTGGGAAATGGAAAAGACTGAAACGGCCTGCCCCTTCTGCGGCGGGGGCTGCACCTACACCGTGCAGACCAAAAACGGCCGCATTATGCGGGTGGTCAACGAGGACTCCGTGCTCCTCTGCGGCCGGGGTCGCTTCGGCTTCCCCGTGGTGGAATCCGACGACCGCCTGAAAACCCCGCTCATCAAGGAAAACGGCGCTTTTCGGGAGGCCACCTGGGAAGAGGCCATGGACTTCACCGCCCGGCGCCTCCAAGAGATCATCGACGAGGCCGGACCCGGCGCCGTTTACGGCGTGGGCTCGCCCCGGGCCACCAATGAAGCCAACTATCTCTTCCAGAAATTTTTCCGCGCCGGGCTGGGCACCAACAACCTGGACAACCCGGCCAGGCTCCATTACCTCAAGGCCGTGGACGCCCTGGCCCAGGTCTTCGGCTGGCCCCAGCTCACCGGTATCGAAGGCCCGGCCCCCAAAGCCGAGCCTTTCCACAGCCCCTATGCCGTCCCCGAGGGCGCTAAGGGCAGCGGTTTCAGCTTCATCCTGGGGACCCTCGATGAACTTCCCAAGGCGGACCTGGCCCTGGTGATCGGCACCGACGTCACCCCGGAGCTGCCCCCCCTCGGCTGGGGCCTCATGGAGGCCCGGCAAAACGATGCCTTCAAGCTCATCGTGGCCAACCCCCGCCGGACCAAGTTCGACCGCTACGCCGACCTTAGCCTGCGTATAAAACCCGGCACCGAACGCATTTTTGTGGCGGGGCTCATCAAGGCCCTCCTGGCGGCGAATCCCGAACTCACCCCGGCTGTCAAGGCCAAGGGCTGGGAGGAGTTCCAGGAGATCACCAAGAAATTCGGCCCCAAGGAATGGGCTCACCGCTGCGGCCTGGAGGACTTCACCCCCTTCGAGAAGGCCGCCCAACTCCTGCTCCAGGCCCAGGCCCCGGCCATCATCTTCGGCACTGAACTCTTGGGCCAGGAAAAAGGCGACCAGACCGCCCTGGCCCTGGCCGATCTCTTTTTGCTCATCGGCCGGCCCGGCACCCCGGGCAGCAAACTCTATCCGGTAGCGGAAAAGGCCAACACCCGGGGCGCCTGCGAAGTGGGAGTGCTCCCCGACCGGCTGCCGGGCTATCTGCCCCTCAACGCCGAGAAAGCTGCGGACCTCTATGGCGGCAAGACCCCGCCCACCGAGCCCGGCCCTACCCTCTTGGACGTCCTGGAACTTCTGAAGGCAGACGACCCGGCGGCGCCCCAGGCCCTCTACGCCCTGGGGGGTGATCTGCTGCGCTGGCTGCCCAATCGCTCCCGAATAGAAAAACTCCTGAAAAAGCTCAAGTTCCTGGTTGTACAAGATGCCTTCCTCACCGACACCGCCCGGTTGGCCGACGTGGTCCTCCCCGTGGCGGTGCACGCCGAGCAGGAAGGCTCCTATCTCAGCAGCGGCGGTCAATTGGGGATTCTGGCCCAGGCCCTCCCGTTGAACGGCGTGCGGCCCGACTGGCAGATCATCAGCGACCTTTCCGCCCGCCTGGGCTACCGCATGTCCTACCGGAATGCAGCCCACATCTTTCAGGAACTGGCGCGCCACCTGCCCCTGTGGGCCGGTCTGGCCCCCAAGCTGGCCCTCCCCTGCCCCGCCGTGAAGGTGGACCTCACCGGGGAGTTCGTGCCCTTTGAGCCGGAGGTCAGCCTGCCGGGGCGGCGGCCCATCGCCTTGATTATCGGGAAATCCTTACAGCATTCAGGCTCCTTCACCACCCACGAGCCGGGCGGTACCCTCCAGGTCACTCCGGGAGGGTTCCTGCGGCTCAATCCAGAGGACGCCGCTGGCTTGGAACTTGCGGAAGGAGATGAAGTAAAGGTCATTTCCTCACACGGTGAAATTACCGCCCCGGTCAAGCTCGGCCTCGACCTGCCCCCGGGCGTGGCTTTTCTGCCCGAGCACTTCGACGCCCCGGCGGCCAATGTGCTCACCCTTAACTCCAACCTGGTACGGGTAACCCTACAGAAGGCGTAAGACGATGGAAATGCCCCTTTTGATCATTCTCACGGCCCTGAAGATCATCCTCATCCTGGTGGTCTTCCTGACGGCCATCGCCTACACCGTGCTCCTGGAGCGGAAGGTCCTGGGGTTCATCCAGCTCCGCTACGGCCCCAATCGGGTAGGACCCTGGGGGCTGTTGCAGCCGCTGGCGGACTTGCTCAAGCTCCTCTTCAAGGAGGACTTCACTCCGCCCGGGGCGAACAGGGTGCTCTTCATCCTGGCCCCCATCATCACCGCGGTGACGGCCTTCCTGCCCTTTGCGGTGATCCCCTTCGCCAAGGACATCCTGCCCCCCCAGCTCACCATTTACGGCTATACGGTGGACCTGACGGTGGCGGGCCTGAACCAGGGGGTTATCGCCGACATCAACGTGGGACTCCTCTATGTCTTTGCCATGGGGTCGCTGGCGGTGTACGGCGCGGTCTTGGGCGGCTGGGCCTCCAACAACAAGTACTCCCTCATGGGGGGTCTCCGCCTCTGTGCTCAGATGGTGAGTTACGAGCTGGCCCTGGGCCTCTCCATCATCGGGGTCCTCATGCTGGCCGGCTCCCTGAGCCTGGTAAAGATCGTGGAAGCCCAGAAGTCCATGTGGTTCATCGTCTATCAACCCCTGGGCTTCTTACTCTTCCTCACCGCCGCCTTCGCCGAATGCGCCCGCACCCCCTTTGACCTCATTGAATGCGAAAACGAGCTGGTAGCCGGCTACCAGACGGAATATAGCTCCATGAAGTGGGCCCTCTTTATGCTGGGGGAATACTGCCACATCATCGTGGCGGCGTCCCTGGCCACCACCCTTTTCCTGGGCGGCTGGCAGGGGCCCTTCCTCCCGCCCATTGTCTGGTTCACCCTGAAGACTTTCGCCGTGGTGTTCTTCTTCATCTGGGTACGCGGCACCTTCCCCCGCTTCCGCTTTGACCAGCTCATGGCTCTGGGCTGGAAGGTGCTCCTCCCGCTGGCCCTGGTTAATATCGTGGTCACCGGCGTGGTGATGTTGTATTTAGGCTGACCGCAAGGCCCCGTAGAGGCGGGTTTCAAACCCGCCCCTACAGTAGGTTATTTGTAATAACGAGGTAACACATGCTGATTCCGCTCCTCAAAGGTCTGGCCACCACCATTCGGCACTGTTTTAGTAAGCCCATCACCCTCCAGTACCCGGAGGTGAGGCGGCCGGTTTATCCCCGCTTCCGGGGCCACCCCGAACTGGTGGTCACCGACGAGGGCGACCGCCGCTGCGTGGCCTGCACCCTGTGCAAAGTGGTGTGCCCCAGCAATGCCATCACGGAGATCGAACCCGCGGAAGGTGAGTACCACGAGAAGTACCCGACGCAGTTTGTCATCGATCTGACCCGCTGTATCTTCTGCGGCTTCTGCCAGGAAGCTTGCCCCAAGATGGCCATCAAGCTGAACAACCTGTATGAGTTGGCTCAGTTCAATAAAAGCGTTCTGATTTACGACATCGACAAGCTCACCCAGGCCAAGCAGGAAAAGCGCCTGACGGATTGGCTATGATGGACTCGGTCGCACTGCCGATCACCACCGGTTAAAATAGGAGGCTCGCAGGATGCACTTCATGTTCTTTGCTTTGGCCGCGGTGGCCCTGGTTTCCGGGGTGCTGGTGGTCTTCCAGACACACCCCCTGCGGAGCGCCCTCTGGCTCATCGTCAATTTCTTTGCGGTGGCCGGCATTTATCTCCTCCTGCACGCCGAATTCATCGCCGCCATCCAGATCATCGTCTACGCCGGGGCCATCATGGTCCTGTTCCTCTTCGTCATCATGCTCCTGAACCTGAGAGCTCCGGAGTCGCCTCCCAAGTACCCGTATTCGGCTCAGAAGGTGGCAGGCGTGATCTTGAGCGTCGCCGTAGCCTTCTTTGTGGCCTACGGCATCTCCCGGGTGAAGCTGGGCCCCGCGGCCCCGGCCAAACCCGGCCTGGGGAACACCGAGTCCATCGCCAAGTTGCTCTTCACCGACTACCTGCTGCCCTTCGAGGTTACCAGCGTGCTCCTGCTGGTGGCCATCGTGGGCGCCGTGGTGCTGTCCAAGAGCAAGTTGAGATGAGCTATAAGCTTCAGGCTTTATTGAGGAATTTTTATTAAAGGTTTTATTGCTGCTATCTCAAAGCTTTTAACTGACTGCTAACTGCTGGCTGCTGAATGCTGAACGTTAACTGGTGGGAGAACCCGTAATGGTTGTACCGCTGCCGTATATCCTGGGTCTGAGCGTGGCCCTGTTTGCCCTGGGGGCGATCGGGGTCCTCATCCGGCGGAACATCCTCATCATCCTCATGTGTCTGGAGCTGATGTTGAACGCCGTCAACCTGGCCTTCATCGGTTTTGCCGACTACTTCAAAGCCGTGGACGGCCAGATGTTCGTCTTCTTCGTCATGACCGTGGCCGCCGCCGAAGTGGCGGTGGGCCTGGCCCTGGTGGTGGCTATCTTTCGCCAGCGGGCCACCGTGGACGTGGACGACCTGAACATCCTTAAGTGGTGAGGCAATCCCCATGATCGACTATGTCTGGCTAATCCCGGTCTTCCCCCTGGTGGGCTTTCTCATCAACGGCTTTTTGGGGAAGCGGCTCCCCAAGAACCTGGTGGGCGTCATCGGCTCGCTGGCGATAGGTCTGAGCTTTGCCCTCACGTGCTCCATCTTCTATGAGTACCTGAAGCTCCCGGTCAACGCCCGCCCCGTGGAGGTGGAGGTTTACACCTGGATCGCTTCCGGCACCTTTACGGCGGCTGTGGCCTTCCTGGTGGACCCCCTGGCCCTCATCATGCTCATGGTAGTCTCCGGCGTCAGCTTTGTTATCCACATTTACTCCGTGGGCTACATGCATGACGACCCCGGGTTCCCCCGCTATTTCGCCTATCTCAACCTCTTCGTGTTTTTCATGCTCGTTCTGGTGGGAGCCAACAACTTCCTCATGATGTTCGTGGGCTGGGAAGGCGTGGGACTATGCTCCTACCTCCTCATCGGCTACTGGTATGAGAAAAAGTCCGCCAGTGACGCCGGCAAGAAGGCCTTCGTGGTCAACCGGATCGGCGACTTCGGCTTTTTGCTGGGCATCTTCCTCATCTTCTGGACTTTCGGCTCCATCAATTTCCGGGAAGTTTTCGCCCTGGCCGCTAAATACCCCGTGGGGACCGGCGTCATCACCGCCATCACCCTCTTCCTCTTCGTGGGGGCCACCGGTAAATCAGCCCAGATTCCCCTGTACACCTGGCTGCCGGACGCCATGGAAGGCCCCACCCCGGTCAGCGCCTTGATCCACGCCGCCACCATGGTGACCGCTGGCGTGTATATGGTGGCCCGCTGCAGCGCCCTCTTTACCTTGGCCCCCATGTCCATGATGGTGGTGGCCTTGGTGGGCGCCGCCACCGCCATTTTTGCAGCCTCCATGGGCATGGCCCAATTCGATATCAAGCGGGTCCTGGCCTACTCCACCGTGAGCCAGCTGGGCTATATGTTCCTGGCCTGCGGTGTGGGAGCCTTCACCGCCGGCATCTTCCATCTCATGACCCACGCCTTTTTCAAGGCCCTCCTCTTTCTCGGGGCCGGCTCCATCAGCCACTCCCTCTCCGGGGAACTGGACATGCGCAAGATGGGCGGCATGAAAAAGGAAATACGCATAACCTATTGGACCTTTATGATCGCCACCCTGGCCCTCTGCGGCATCTTTCCCTTCGCCGGCTTCTTCAGCAAAGATGAAATCCTCTTCCACTCCCTGGTGGACGGGCATTTATTCTACTGGGGCATCGCCACCGCGGCGGCCTTCATTACCGCCTTTTACATGTTCCGGGCGGTGTTCATGGTGTTTTACGGCAAATCCCGGGTTGACCCCGAGGTGGCCCACCACATCCACGAGTCGCCCCCGGTCATGACCGTGCCCCTCATGATCCTGGCGGTGGGCTCGGCCTTCGTCGGCCTCGTGGGTATCCCCATCATCAAGGGCGCCCATGTCTTCAAGGACTTCCTGGCCCCCTCTATAATCTATTCTGTGCCCCACCACGCGGCCCACTACAGCATTTCCTTCGAAGCGGGCATGATGCTCTTTTCCATGCTGGTGGCCTTTGCCGGAATTTACGTCGCCTACCGCATGTACATCGGCAAGCCCGAGCTGCCCGCTCTGCTGGCTAAAAAGTACAGGGTCGCCTACGAGCTGATCTACAACAAGTACTACGTGGATGAGATCTATGACGCCACGGTGGTGGAGCCCATCAAGGAGGGCTCCAACTTCCTGTGGACCGGCGTGGACAACAAGGTGGTGGACGGCGCCGTGAACGGCTCCGCCAGTGTCGTCGCCTGGCTGAGCGCCCATTTTCGTAAACTTGAAACCGGCTTCCTCCAGAACTACGCCCTGGCCATTGTCCTGGGAGTCGCTTTGATCGTCGGTTATCTGGTCGGGCTGTAACCCGAGGAGTTGCCCATGCAGCTGCCCATTCTTTCTGTACTGGTCTTTCTCCCCTTGCTGGGGATAGTACCCCTCCTGTTCTTGGACCAGAAAAAGGACAAGATTCTCAAGGGCTACACCCTGGTTTTGTCCCTGGTGGAGTTCCTGCTGTCCCTGCGCCTCTGGTTCGATTTCAACGAGGCCACTGCCGGCATGCAGTTCGTGGAGCGCTATAACTGGCTGCCCCAGTACGGCGTCAGCTATAACGTGGGGGCGGATGGCTTTTCTCTTCTCCTCATCCTCCTCACCACCTTCATTACCCCCATCTGCGTGTTGGCCACCTGGAATGACGTCCAGTTCCGGGTGAAGGAATTCATGATCTGCATCTTGTTCATGATGAGCGGCATGCTCGGGGTCTTCGTCTCCCTGGACATGTTCCTGTTCTATGTGTTCTGGGAAGTGCAGCTCATCCCCATGTACCTCCTCATCGGGATCTGGGGGAATCCCGCCCGCCGGGTGTACGCCGCCATCAAGTTCTTCCTGTTCACCATGTTCGGCTCCCTGCTCATGCTGGTGGCCATTTTGGTGCTCTACTTCTACCACGGCAAGACCACCGGCACCTATACCTTTGATCTCCTGAAAATGTACGGCCTGAGCGTCCCCTTTGGCATGCAGTTCTGGATGTTCCTGGCCTTTGCCCTGGCCTTCGCCATCAAGGTGCCCATGTTTCCCTTCCACACCTGGTTGCCGGACGCCCACACCGAAGCGCCCACCGTGGGGTCCGTCATCCTGGCCGCCGTGCTCCTGAAGATGGGAACATACGGCTTCCTGCGCTTCAACATGCCCCTGTTTCCCCAGGCCGCCTACTACTTCGTCCCCCTGTTCAGCATCCTGGCCATCATCGGCGTCATTTACGGGGCCCTGGTTTCCATGGTGCAAAAGGACGTCAAGCGCCTCATCGCCTTCTCCTCGGTCTCCCATCTGGGCTTCGTCATGCTGGGGCTGTTCTCCTACACCATGCAGGGCGTCCAGGGGGGCATCATCCAGATGATCAACCACGGCCTTTCCACCGGGGCCTTGTTTTTAATCGTCGGCATCATCTACGAGCGCCGCCACACCCGCATGATCGCCGATTTCGGCGGGTTATCCACCCCCATGCCCATTTATGCCGCCATCTTTATGGTGGTCACCCTGTCCTCCATCGGCCTCCCGGGCTTGAACGGCTTCGTGGGCGAGTTCCTCATTTTGTTGGGCACTTTTAAGGTGAACAAGCTCTATGCCGCCCTCGCCGCCACCGGGGTCATCTTTGCGGCCTGCTACATGCTGTGGATGTTCCAACGGGTGATGTTCGGCGAAGTCACCAATGAGAAAAACCGACATCTACCAGACCTGTCCTGGCGGGAAATCGCCATCTTTGCGCCGATTCTGCTGTTAATCGTCTGGATCGGCGTCTATCCCAACACTTTCTTGAAAAAGACCCAAGCCACCACCGCCCAGTTCGTCACCATGATGCAAAAGGCGAAGGGCACGAAACTCACCTTATCCCACGTCTTTAAGGGGGAGGCGAGATGATCATCACCGCACCCAGTTTCAACCTGTCGAGCATCGGGCCCTGGATCACCCTGACCATCGCGGCCATTGTCATTTTGCTGTTGGACGCCTTTAGTCCTAAGGGCGGCCGCAAGGGCCTCTTCCCCGTGCTGGCTCTCCTGGCCCTGGCCGTGGCCGCCTGGCAGACCTTCTGCCTCTGGGGGAAGAGCGGCACCGACTTCTCCCGCATGGTCTATCTCGACAACTTTGCCTTCTATTTCTATCTCATCATCCTCCTGGGCGCCGCCCTCACCCTGCTCCTCTCTCCCCATTACCTGGAGGATTTCGGCAAAAACCTGGGCGAATACTATGCCCTGGTGCTCTTTGCCACCGTGGGTATGCTCTTGATGGCCGCCAGCGCCCACCTCATCATGATCTTCTTGGGATTGGAGATCATGTCCATCGCCGTGTACGTCCTGGCCGGCTTCTTCCGGGAAGATCCCCGGTCCAACGAGGCCGCCTTGAAATATCTGGTTTTGGGAGCCTTTAGCAGCGGCTTTCTCCTCTTTGGCATGGCCATGCTCTATGGCGCCGCCGGGGGCACCCTGTATCTCCCGGAACTGGCCGCCAAACTCAGCACCTTCGCCGCCCTCACCCGGCCCCTGACCCTCTTGGGTCTGGCCCTGATCATCGTCGGCTTCGGCTTCAAGGTAGCTGCCGTCCCCTTCCACATGTGGATCCCGGACGTTTACGAAGGCGCACCCACCAACGTCACCGCCTTCATGGCCGTGGGCGTCAAGGCCGCCGCCTTCGCCGCCTTCGCCCGGGTCTTGTTCGTGGCCTTCCCGAACTTCACGGTGGAGTGGAATATGGTCCTGTGGGTCCTGGCCGTGGTCACCATGACCTTGGGTAACGTCGTGGCCATCGCCCAGACCAACATCAAACGCATGCTGGCTTACTCCAGCATCGCCCACGCCGGCTATCTGATGGTGGCCCTGGTGGCTGCCAACCAGCTCGGCGCCGTGAGTCTGCTCTACTACCTCCTGGCCTACACCATCATGAACATCGGGGCCTTTGCAGTGGTCATCCTGGTGGGACGTAAGAAAGACGCCTACCTGAACATTTACGACTACTCCGGTCTGGGCTTTCAGCACCCGGCCCTGGCCGCCACCATGACCATCTTTATGTTCGCTTTGGCGGGCATCCCCCCCACCGCGGGCTTCGTGGGAAAATTCTACATCTTCTCCGCCGCGGTGCAGGCGGGCTATATCTGGCTGGCCATCATCGGCGTCATGAATTCCCTGGTGTCCGTGTACTACTATCTGCGCATCACCGTGCTCATGTATATGCGCCCGGCCGAGGCCGATCTGGGGCCCATCCCCTTCACCTACGGCCTCACCACCGCCCTGGTGTTCACTGCGGTGGCCACCCTGGCCATCGGCATCTTCCCGGGCTTCTTCTACGACATGGCCGTCAACTCTGTAAAGATATTCCCCGCCCTCACGGGGTAGATTTCGGCTATATATTCCCCACCAAGAAGGGGGTAAAGGCCATGAGCCCTTACCCCCTTCGGTTTTTTCTCCCCCGGCCGGCTCTCCCGCCAAAAGGCCTTTATACCAAGCTGCGTTCATAAAGATATGTATCTGTAGGGGCGTGATTTATCACGCCCTAAAGGGCGCCATGCATCGCGCCCCTGCATTTCTCTTGATGAACGTACCTTCTTGACGGTCACTTGGAATTAGTACGCGTAGGGCGCGTCTCACGCGCCATTCCGATGGGGCGGGGCCTTGGCAGCTAGGTCATAAAATGGCTAGCAGAGGTCATTAGATTGAATATTTTAATTTAGACCCATATCCAGCAACGGGAAAAGTCTTAAGAAAGCGTCGGTGGCACAGGCGTCTCGCCTGTGCAAAGGCAGCCTAACGGGCCATCGGCCCACGTGCTCACCACTAAGCATGATAATGTAGAACCGCCGCCCCCGGCGGTTCATGCGTCGCCGAGGGCGGCGGCGCTACATTTATTTTTAAGAATTTGCGGCTACAGAAAACCCTTAGAGGCTCGCAACTCCCCCTCACCCCTATCCCCCAAAAAGTAGGGGCGGGGTTACCCCGCCCTCAGGTAGTGCTACCGATTGGTGGTAAGCTTGTCCTCACCTGCGCTCAGGCACAGGCTGAAAGCCTGGGCCACCGGATTATCTTGCTACTTCCCCTTCACTTCGTTAATCCGCGCCTCCACCCCGGCTACTTCGTTTTTCAGTTCCGCGAGATAGTGCTCCAGCTTCTCCAGCTCCTCCGCCGGAGAAACGAAACGCCGCCAGCCCCGGCCGCTGCAGCAACCCTGGTGTGCCCCACCGCAGCAGCAGCAACCATGGTGGCCATGCCGGCCGCCCGGGGTACAACAGCCTTGACCATGCCCTTGTCCGTGACCGTGGCCTTGACCATGACCATGTCCGTGGCCTTGCCCGTGGCCTTGCCCGTGGCCGTGACCGTGGCCGTGACCGTGGCCGTGGCCGCCTTCTGGCATCATACACATATTAGCTAACCTCCTCTGTGGTTTGGCTCGTTTTATATAAGATAAGCTGAAAACTTCTGGAGGGAAGGGGGAAAAGAGTTTTTCGGCCCGGAGCCCGCTGAAATTTTTAAAACAAGGCCCGGATGCCGACAAGGTTCTGGTTTTCCGTGGGTCCCTGGGAAGTTAAAATGGTTTCCCGGTGCTGAAAGCGGTAGAAAAATGCCAGGTCCATAACCCCATGGAGGCGCAGGCCGGGCTCCACATACCACTCCAAGGCGTCCTTGCTTGTCCTGCCTGCCGCCAGCCACTCCACCCCGCCCTGCAGGTAGGGCACCATGAACCGCCAGCGCAGCACGTCCCACCGGCCCTGGGTCGTCAGATTCCAGCGGAAGGGCCAGTCATTAGTGTCGAAGTAGTACCCCAGCCGCGTCTCGGCGTTGAATTTGTGCAGCCACTGGAAGCTTTCCGGCCCTTCGAAAGAAATGCCGTCATCATAGTGCCCTAGACGCATCCCCTGAGTGCCCACCCGTCCGCCGGCCAGGTGGGCGCTTTCCCGCAATCCAAAAAAATTATAGGCATCCAGGCGCCGGGCATGGCGAACAAACCCTTCCACAAAGTATTGCCGCCATGAAAATCTCACCCCGTAATCCATACGGTACCATACTTTAAGTGGGGCGGCGTGTTCTTCGAAGGAATTCAGGTCTGTCTCCAGGTTGACAAACAGGGTGAGAAGCTGCCAGCGCAGGAGGTCCAAGTTTAGATCAAGTCTGGCGAAGGACCAGTGATATTTGCTCCCCAGGAACAAAGAGTACTCCGCCAGGCCATGCACTTCCGGAAAGAACTGCAACCCCTCCCCAGAAGGACGTGAAGCCAAGGTCTCCTTGTCCAGGAGAAACTCCAGACGCCCGCCGCCAAAAACATAGCCGTGGGACACAAACTTGGTGTCACTCTGGGGAGAGAAGGTAGTACGCTTAAATTCCTGGGAGCGACCCCACTGAATGAAGGGCGTGAGGGTCAAGTACCCGGCATGAAAACGCACCCCGCCTTCCACTCTCGGGATAAATCGCCATCCCCCCGTCCGGCCTAAAACTTCCCCACCGGCCTCCACATACGGCACCAGGTTACGGTACCGTAAAATATCGCAACGCACCTGGCCCTGGAAAAGCCATTCCAGGTCATTGAATTCCCTTGTGATTACTCTGTTTAGAAAAACAGCTACATGCCAGCGTCCCAGAAATTCAAACGGCCGGTTCGGGTCAAAAACGATGCCCCGATCCTTCTGGCCCACCAGCATGGCCTTATCCACAAAATCCAGGCCGATATAATAAGTGTTGGCCAGGTTGCGATTGAGGTTGGAATCCAGGCGCCCCCGTTCATAGAAGGGATTATGGCAGCGGTGGTAGAGGCGGAGGCCGAGATAGTAGTTGCCCAGATCATACCGGTAACCTAAAATGGCCATGTGGTGCCGGATTCGGTTAAAGGCGGTAGTCTCAGAGGGAATGCGGAAGGAAATTTCGCCGTCTATTTCCATGTAAATGAGGTGACGGCGCCATTGCAGGAAATCGATGAGGAACTTATACCCGAAGGTGGAGGAATATTCTTCCCCCCGTTTGATGAAGCCGCCATACTCCACCCCCACCCCCACCCGGGGCATGAGCACGATGGAGGACTTCTCCTCATCTTCCCCCGCCCAGACTTTCCCCCCCACCGCCAAAATAAGCACTAATCCGAGCCAACCGAGGATCAGCAGGTATGGTCGCGGTTTCCAGGGGAACACCAGGACGGGGGGCATTCCTCCTCCGGGATGGTATCAGGCTGCTTTCCGGGTGCGCTTCTTCTGGCGGTTCATGCGGCGGCGTAGAATGTTGATCTTTTTATTGGATTCCCCCGCTTCGTAGGCCTCAGCCTTGAGGGCCCGGAGCTCCTTGACTTTCTGTTTGAGCTCCCGCATGTTCACCTTTTTTACGGCCTTTTTACCTTCATCCACGATGCCCTTCACCTTCTTGACGGCGGCGAGCAACTCCTCCTTGTTCATGCCGTGAACCCCGGTGATCTCCCCTAACTCCAGAGCGTGCTTTCTAAGCTCCGTAGCCGTCATCTTGTCCAGGGGTTTTTCCTTTTTGTCCTTCCGTTCCTTTTTACCCATTAGCTCCTCTCCGGGAAAAGATATCTATGTCCAGCCATCGACTGTCAGGATGATTTCTCTTCGTCGTCGGATGTTCCCGCTATCTGCTGACTACCGGCACCCGGCGCCTTTTTTTCCATGTCCTCCATTTTGTCATACATCTTGATGAACGGCCTCACCAGATCGATGGGAATGGGGAACAGGGTGGTGGAGTTCTGCTCCGCGGCAATCTCCCGCAACGTCTGGAGATACCTGAGCGTCAGGGAAATGGGCTCGGTGGCCAGCACGTGGGCGGCATCGGCCATCTTGGCGGCAGCCTGATATTCACCCTCAGCGCTGATGATCTTGGCCCGCCGCTCCCGCTCGGCCATGGCCTGCATGGCCATGGCCCGCTGCATCTCAATGGGCAGGTCGATGGCCTTGAGCTCCACTAGAGTCACCTTGATGCCCCAGGGGTCGGTGTGCTTGTCCAGAATTTCCGCAATGTGAGCGTTAATTTTTTCCCTGGCGGTTAAGAGATCATCCAGTTCGGACTGGCCGCACACACTGCGCAACGTGGTTTGGGCGAGTAACTGGGTGGCGGCGTAGTAGTCCCTCACTTCGATGATCGCCTTCATCGGGTCGATGATCCGGAAATATACCACCGCGTTGACCTTCACCGTGACGTTGTCCCGGGTGATGATGTCCTGGCTGGGAACGTCATAGGTGACCAGCTGCAGGTTGGTTTTGGTCATGCGATCGATAAGGGGAATGAGGATGATCAGACCCGGTCCTTTGGCTCGGTCCAACGCCCGGCCCAGGCGAAAGATGACCCCCCGTTCGTATTCGGTTAGAATCTTGACGGCGCTGAATATGAAAAAAATCCCCAGGACCACCACCCAGAGAACCCACCCGGTGAGATATTGCATGAAAGCCTCCTTCAGGTTATTTAATCGGTCGCACGTAAAGTTTTAAATTGATTACTTTCACCACTTCCACGGCATCGCCTGCGGCCACGGGCTCGTCGCTCACGGCCTGCCAGTATTCTCCATGCACGAAGACCTGGCCTTCGGGCTTCAAGTCAGTGTAGGCCACTCCCCGCTCCCCTAGCAACCCGGACGTGCCGCTCACGGAGCGGCGCATATGGCTTCTCACCACCAAACCCGCCACCGTTAGGAAAAACAGGGAAATGATGACCACGGAAGGGATCAGGACATACCAGGCGATACCCATTCCCATGTCTCCAACTTTGAAGAGCATTATTGATCCTAACAGGAGGGAAGCTACTCCCCCAACCGACAAAAGACCAAAGCTGGTGACGTAAATCTCTAGCACAAACAGAATAAAGGCCAGGATAATTAACAGCAGGCCGATAAAATTGACGGGCAGGGTCTGGAAGGCGTAGAAGGCTAACAGCAGACTCAGGGCCCCCACCACTCCCGGCAGGATCACCCCGGGGTTGGCTAACTCGAAGTAGAGACCCGCTAACCCGACCAACATAAGAATGAAGGCGATATTGGGGTCGGCGATGTGCTTCAGAATGCGGACCCGCAGGCCCTCTTCGATGGGTTTGACCGTTACCCCCACGGTTTTCAGGGTAACCTTTTCTTTGCCCAACTTCACCGTGCGGTTGTTGATCTTCTGGAGCAAATCGTCCAGGTCCTCAGCCTCCAGATCCACGACTTTGAGTTTTACGGCTTGCTTGGCATCAATGGAAACGCTTTTCCGCACTGCCTTTTCCGCCCAATTAGCATTGCGGCCCCGCTCCTTGGCCAAAGAGCGGGCATACGCCGCCATGTCGTTTACCACTTTTTCCCCCATGACCTTGCCCATCTTGGCTATACCAATGGACACGGGGTGGGCCGCACCGATGTTGGTGCCCGGCGCCATGGCCGCCACATGGGCCGCTATGGTGATGAACATGCCGGCGGACGCAGCCCGGGCTCCCTTGGGGGAAACGTACACCACCACCGGCACCTTGGCGTTGACGATGGCCTTGTTGATCATTCGCATGGAGGTTACCAGGCCGCCCGGGGTATCCAGTTGAATGACCAGGGCCGCGGCCTGGTCTTTTTCGGCGGTCTCGATGCTCTCCACGATGAATTCCGCCAGGCCCGGGTTGATGGAGCCCACCGCCGGCACCGTATAGACGGGTCGGGACGCAGCCAGGGTGCTGTCCCCCGCGAGCCAAAACAAGGACAACAATAACCACAGCCAGGGCAGAAGATTACGGATACGTTTCATGTAATTGATGTCTTGCCGCCTAAAGGTGAAAGCCAGAACTTCAGATTGCCCCCCTTTTCTAGTGGGGGATAGTGATGGGTTATTAGGCTCTTAGGTAATCCTCCGTCATTTTCCCCTAAAACCTGGGACTTTTCCGAAGAAGCTTTTTTCCCTTTGTTTCATCTATCATAACCATTAATCGGAAAAATCCTGGCGCAGCCCAGTCCCCTGATGGGGTTGGGGCATAAGAGAGGGGTCCACAACCCCCGGCCTGCTCCCCGGAAAGCCCTTTTCCCATCCCCTTCTAATCCTCTTCATGGGCGGCCAGATACTCCATCACCTGCTGCATATCCTCCCAGGTCTTGTGGCGCTCCCGGGGAAAGCGCAGCAGGAAAGAAGGGTGAAAGGTTGGCATGACCTGAATCTGCTGGAAACGTTGCCAGGAGCCCCGCACTTTGGTGATGGGCGTGGCCCTCCCTAGCAGGGCCTGGGTGGCCAACCGGCCCAGAGTGACGATGACCCGGGGCCGGATACTGGCAATCTGCTTGGCCAGAAAAGGCAGACAGGAGTTCATTTCGTCCGCCTCCGGGTCCCGGTTCTGGGGCGGTCGGCACTTCACCACGTTGCCGATGTAAACGTCTTCCCGCCTGAGCCCCAACTTATTTATAAGTTTGTTCAAGAGCTGCCCGGCCGGGCCCACGAAAGGCCGGCCCTGGAGGTCTTCCTCTTCCCCCGGTCCCTCCCCTACGAACATGAGGCGGGCCTGGGGGGAGCCTTCCCCGAAAACGATATGGGTGCGGCCCCGGGCCAGCTTGCAGCGCTGGCAGTCGCCCAATTCCTCTCGTATTTCCGTGAGCGTAGCCCTGAACGCCTGGGCCGCCTGACTCTCCTGAGGCTCCACCTCTTCCGGACGGGGGGCGCCCATCCACCCCTGGCGGCTCTGAAACTTGAGCCAGGCCTTCAGATCATACACCAGTTGCCGGAACTCTTGCGAGTGGTTCTCAGACAACAACGCTTCCCGCTTCCTGGCCGGGGAGCCTGGTTACCAGCCAGTCCAGAATTCTTTCGGCCACCTCTTCTTTGCTCATGAGGGGCAATTGCACGGGGGCTTCCTCCCTGGACACCAGGGTGACTTCGTTGGTATCCACGGCAAAGCCGCTGTCCGGCCGGTCCACTTCATTGGCCACAATGAGGTCCAGACCCTTTTCCGTGAGCTTGCGTTCCGCTTCAGCCACGAGATTCCCGGTTTCCGCCGCAAACCCCACCACCACCTGGTTTTTCTTGAGCGCGTTGACTTCTTTTAAAATATCCGAGTTCTGCACCAGATTGATCCGTTGGGCTTTGGGTCCCCGCTTCATTTTCTCTTGGGCCAGACTTTCCGACCGGTAGTCTCCCACCGCAGCCGCCATGAGCAGTGCTGCGGCGGCGGGAAACCGGTCCCAGACCTCTTTTAGCATCTCCACCGCCGTCCGTACCCGCACCATTTCCACGCCATGGGGGTCAGTAAGGTTAGTGGGGCCGGTCACCAGGGTCACCGCGGCGCCCCGGCGTTGGGCCACCTTGGCCAGAGCGAAGCCCATCTTACCGCTGCTGCGGTTGGTCAGGAACCGCACCGGATCCAGATCCTCGTGGGTGGGCCCGGCAGTGACCAGAATTTGACGGCCGGCCAGATCCTGCCGGGTGACCAGCCGGGCCAGGGCTTCGAGAATGGTCTCCACCTCCGGCAGCCGCCCGTAGCCAACCGCGCCGCAGGCCAGCTCCCCGGCAGCCGGGGGCATGATCTGAATACCCCGGGCACTCAGGAGGTCTGCGTTCTCCTTCACCGCCGGGTTGGCCCACATCTCGCAATTCATGGCCGGGCACAAGAGCACCGGCCGGGTGGCGGCCAGCATGATGGTGGTGAGCAAATCGTCGCCGATACCCCCCGCCAGCTTGCCCAGGAAGTTGGCCGTGGCCGGGGCCACCACGATGGCATCCACCTGCTGGCCCAGAAAGATGTGCTCCAGGGGATTGACTTTATCCCCCCAGAGACTGCTGGCCACGGATTGCCCGGTGAGACCGGCGAAGGTCATGGGGGCTACGAACTCCTGGGCGCTCTTGGTCATCACCACCTTCACCTGGGCGCCGTCCGCCGCCAGCCGCCGGGCCAGCTCCGCCGCCTTGTACGCCGCAATGCCCCCACTCACCCCCACCAAAATGCGCGTGTCTTTGAAGTTCATGGCAGTCTCTTTGAGGGGAGGGCCGGGAGAGCGCGGCTCCCCCCGCCCTCCCCTCAAACTCCCCTCCCAACCCCCTTTAGGGGTCCGCTGCCGGCCAGGGCCTTGAGGCACTGGCCTGCAGCGTTTACAGCTAACCCTCTAAGGGGTTGGGGGAGGGGGCAGGGGCCTGTGGTCCCTGGCCCCCTCCCCTAACAGTTAAAAAAACGGATTATACTGCCGTTCGTGTCCGATGGTGGTGACGGGGCCGTGGCCGGGGTAGACCACGTAATGGTCTCCCAGGGCGAAGAGTTTCTGCCGGACCCCGTTAATCAGGGCGTCGAAGTCCCCACCGGGAAAATCCGTGCGGCCGATGGAGCCGGCGAACAAAGTGTCTCCCACGAATACCATGGGGCTGTTTTCCAGGACCAGGGACATGCCCCCCGGCGTGTGTCCCGGGGTGTGGAGCACCTGCAGGCGGTGTGGCCCGAAGGTGATGACGTCCCCCTCCTCCACGATAACGTCGGCCTGGGAGGAGCGCATGGGTTTCCCGGTAAAGAAGATGGCCTCGTTCGCCCGGTTTAGCATGGCGGCGTCCAGTTTATGGATGACGATCTCGGCGCCCGTGGCGTCTTTTATGGGTTGGTTGGCATCCACGTGATCGAAATGGCCGTGGGTGTCAATAATGTATTTCAATTTAAGGCCGTGAAAGTGAATGGCCTCCAAAATCTCGCCTTCATCTCCCCCGGGATCGATGACCACCGCCTCTTTAGTCTCTTCATCACCTAAAAGATAGCAGTTGGATTGTAAAAGTCCCACCATTAACGCTTGTTGAATCATCGTTATCTCATCCTCATCTGCAGAGAACCCTAAAAACCTGGCCCACAGCACCCCCGGGCGAAAGACCGGCGGGCCGGACGGGTCCTTCCCCCACCAGCAGGGCTTGCCGGTTTAAAGAGATTTTGCCGAATGGTTTATTTAGAGTTCCCTTTATGTGTTGAGCAAGAATTTCACTCCCTGGACACCGAAGTAAACACTGAACAGGAAGAGAAAACAGCCGCAACCGGCCAGAAAACCGCGGTAGAGGCCGTCGGTGAAAAAGTTCCGCCCCCAGGCTACCGTCGCCGATACCAGGCTGTACCAGGCCAGGTCGGCCAGAATGTGGCCGCCGAAGAACAGAAAAACCCCCGGCAGCCCGAATTTGGCGGCAAAAAGAACGTAGCCCAGACCGATGGTCAGCCACCAGATGAGCCAGTAGGGGTTGGCCAGGCTCATGAAAATCCCGGTCCACACCGGATGCAGGCCGCTCGTTTGGCCATCTTCAAATTTGAGCCGGCTGGTCCGGGAGGCCCGGAGCAATCCCAGGCCCATCCAAGCCAGCATTCCGCCCCCCACGACCCCCACGCTCCCCATGATCAGGGGACGGTTGAGCCAGCTGCCCACCCCGGCCAGGATGAGCAGCACCAGAGCCATTTCCAGAATACCGTGCCCCAGAATAATCAGGGGGCCCGCCCAGAAACCCCGCCGGGTGGCCTCCCCTACAGTGACGGTAAGTAGGGGCCCCGGCATCAAGGCGCCGGAAAGGGCCACCACGAAAGACGTGATGGGCACCCCGGCCAGTATCCACAGGTCCATGCGATTACTCTCTTCTTAATAATTTCCAACTTAACATAATACCATACCAGACCATGCCAACCAAGGAAAATCAGGGGGTTGGCGGACCTGCCCAGGCTCCTCCTTCCAGGTCTAACTGCCGAGGCGCCCCGGCTCGCTCATCCTACCATTTGTTCAGCCAGATTCCGGACCTGCTCCATCACCTCCGGCTTCTCCCCCACCTCTCCGGCCAAATTCACGCCCATGACCCGCAACACCGCGTTCTCCTCAACACCGAACATCTTTAGCCAGCGCTCGTAGCGGGGATGGATATCGTTGAACATCTCCTCATCCGGGTGCCCCTGGGCCAAAAACATGACGGTTTTTTTCCCCGGCGCCAGGCGGCTGGTAAAGTCGGGATTGGCAAAGGCGTAAGTGCGGTCCCAAAAACACTTGAGCTGACCGGACAGATCGCCGAAATATACGGGCGAGGCTATGACCAAAATGTCCGCCCCATGAATGGACTCATACACGGGTTTCAGATCGTCCTCCACCACACAGGCTTCGCTTTCGGTCTTGCACTTGCCACAGCCCTGACAGCCCTTGATGTTCATCTGATTGAGGATGTACATTTCAGTTTCTGCCCCCCGTTCCCGGGCGGCTTCCAGAAAGGCCCGGGCCATCAGGGCGCTATTACCCTTGGGCCGGGGGCTTCCCAGGACGGCAACAATTTTCATGGCTTACGCCTCCATAGTCTGAAATTAACAAAAAGCAGCAATGGCGCACTCCGGCGCTCCATTACCTTATCACACGGGGACTGCAACTCAAAGGATTTGGTGGGATAATGCCTGAGGAAGACAACCGGGGAAAAAGAAATTATCTGAACAGGAAACGCACTTCTTCGAAATATCGGCAAGTTAACGGCTTTTGCTGCTCTCAGGGGAAGAAGCTGGCGCCCCTCACACCACTTCCACCCCCAGCACCCGGGCCATGTGCTTTAAGGCGAAGGCGTGGGCCTCAGGGTCGAAATCAGCCACCCCGTCCCGGTACACCCGGCAGGGGATGTCCCGGTTGAAGAGCTCAATAGCCGTACCCATGACGCAAATGGAAGTGCACACCCCCACCACCTCCACCCGCTCCACCTGCTCCCGCGCCAAAATGTCCTCTAGGTCCGTATTTCTAAAGCAGCTATAGCGCGTCTTTTCCACTCGAATGTCCCCGGGCTGCACCTCCAACTCCGGGATGATCTCCGCCCCCCAAGTGCCCTTCACCCCATGCGGCGCGAAATGGCGGAACTCCTGGTCGTCCGGCAAATGCGCATCGCACACAAAAACCACCATACCCCCCGCAGCCCTGGTCTCCTCCACCTGCCGGGCCACAAAAGGAATAATCTCCCGCCCCGAAGACCCCACATACAAGGCCCCCGCCGGATCGATAAAATCATTCAACATGTCCGCCACAATCAACGCCACCTTGCCCATAATGACCTCTTCGGGGTTGATGTGGGGGGAGGGCAGGGGTCCATGACC
>CBFDAH010000011.1:0-30792 GCA_965602785.1 uncultured Syntrophobacterales bacterium | reverse complement strand
CAAATGCTCTTAATCCGTGATGATATTTTGAGGCTGGCAAACCCAATCGAGCTCACTGTTTCATCGGCAAAGGCGGTTAGCCCACAGGAGGAACGATGAGAAAAAGAGCGGCAAGGATGGCAATCGGAGTTGCGGTGGTACTGGCGCTGCTTCTGGTAATGCCGGGGGCGGGATCGGCTGCTGACAGTAAAGACAGTGGGCTCCAAAAAGCCATGAAATCCTTTGTTCAGGCCATGGTTAGGAAAGATAGCAACGGCATATTAGCGGCCTTTTCGCAACGCAATCCCTGGCGGTTCGTAGGCTACGAAATCGGCACCGGACGGCCACTTGAGAGCAAAATGGTAAGCTTTGCACAGATGAGCAGGGATTTTCGCGCCAGGAAGGGATGGTATCATTTCTTCTTTGATGATCCCAACGGCTATACCTTCCGGATAAATTTTGGCAAGGGCGAGGTGTGGAAGAGACGGGGAACCACTTACGCCCGGAGCTCGGGAGACAGATCAGTGCGCCATTATATCAAGTGGCGACAGGAAGGAGGAAAATGGGTGATTGCTGAAATCGGCGACACTTCCCCCTGAGAAGAGCCCAACATGTCCATGAAAAGTCTGAGGAGAAGAGCGATGCGCGTCAGGATTATGCCAGCCGTGTTGTTGCTGCTGGCCTTAACGCTCATCTCTGCATGGACTCCCCTCCAAGGCTGGACCGGCGACCGGCTCACCCGCCAGCAGGCTGAGGGTATAGTTAAAAAACTGCCTCAAGTGGAAAAAGATCTAGCGGTGGGGTCGCCCCCCTGCAAGCTTCTCCTTGACGATGAAGAGCCCCACCGGTATGTCTTTCGTCTGGTGCTCTTCCTACCCGGAACCGATGGGGACCCGCCCCGTTCCACCTGCATCGGCTGGTACGCAGTGGACAAAAAAACCAGGCGGGCTTATGAGTTCACCCCCGGTATAGATTAAGACGAACCAATCTGACAAACATACAACAAGGCCGTTATTATACGGACCTTGCTCTTAAAAAGTAGCCACCATGAAATACCGCACTGAATTCGACAGCTTAGGGGAAGTGCGGGTGCCGGCCGACCGCTATTACGGAGCGCAAACGGCTCGGGCCCTGCAAAATTTTAGGATCGGCAGCGAACGGTTCCCCCGGGAGTTTATCCGGGCCTACGGCATTCTGAAAAAGGCCGCGGCGCTGGTCAACCAGGACCTGGGCCGCCTCCCCCCGGAAAAAGCCCGCCTCATCGCGCGGGCGGCCCAGGAGGTCATGGCGGGCAAGCTGGACGAACATTTTCCCCTGGTGGTCTGGCAAACGGGGAGTGGCACCCAGACCAACATGAACGTTAACGAAGTCATCGCCAATCGTGCCATTGAATTGGCCGGTGGCCCTCTGGGCTCCAAAGAGTCCATTCATCCTAACGACGACGTCAACAAAGGCCAATCTACCAACGACAGCTTTCCAACGGCCATGCACATCGCCGTGGCGGAAGAGCTGCACCAGCGGCTTCTACCCATGGTATCCCGGCTGCGGGAGGGCCTGGCGGAAAAGTCAAACGAATTCAAAGACATCATCAAGATTGGCCGCACTCACCTTATGGATGCAGTGCCCCTGACCCTGGGGCAAGAGTTCTCGGGTTACGTGGCGCAGTTGGACCATGGCTTGATGGGAGTCAGGGAAGCTCTGGATCAGGTGTACGAACTGGCCTTGGGGGGTACGGCGGTGGGTACCGGCCTCAATGCCCACCCCGAGTTCGCGGTCAGGGCCGCTGCCAAGATCGCCGAACTGACCGAACTTCCTTTCCGCACTGCAAAAAACAAATTTGCCGCTCTGGCCTCCCACGATGCCTTGCTGCAGATGAGCGGCGCCTTGAAGACCCTGGCGGCGGCGCTCTTGAAAATCGCCACCGACATTCGGTGGCTGGCTTCCGGACCCAGGACCGGCCTGAACGAGATTCTGCTGCCGGCCAACGAGCCCGGGAGCTCCGCCATGCCCGGCAAAGTCAATCCCACCCAGGCGGAGGCCCTGAGCATGGTGGCGGTGCAAGTCATGGGGAATGACGTCGCCATCGGCATGGCCGGGGCGCTGGGGAACTTTGAACTCAATGTCATGAAGCCCCTGATCATTTTTAATTTGCTGCAGTCGGTGCGACTGCTGGCCGACGCGTGCGAGTCCTTCTGCCTCAACTGTGTGAGGGGTATCGTCCCCAATGTCTCTCAGATGGAAAAAAACGTGGAAGCTTCCCTGATGCTGGTGACGGCCCTAAAACACCATATCGGCTATGACAACGCCGCCAGGATAGCCCACCTGGCTCATGCCGAAGAAATTACTCTTCGAGAAGCGGCGGTCAAGTTGGGTCTCCTGACGGCCGAAGAATTTGACCGCTTGGTGCGTCCCCAGGAAATGCTCGGCCCTCAGGCCTGACCACCCCTCAGGCAGAGAATTCCATCGAAGCTAAGCCCAGGGAATGCTGCACTCGCTAGCATTGCGGCATTTAGGGCTGGTGGACGGCAACCCGGGGACGCAAGCTCAAGGTGGGGCAACGAGGAGTATGGCCAGTTCAATTTTTTCCTTAGAGAAGCAGTAGTCTTTTTCCGGGCATGATATACCCATAAATGCTTCTGGCCTTCGATCAGGGGTAGATAATCACGGTTGAGACCGCATGACCTCACGATACCGCATCCTCCACATCATCGACCACCTGAACACCGGCGGCGCTCAGGAAGTGGTGGGCTATTTCCTCAAATATGGACAGCGACAGCGCTTCCAGGTGGAGGTGGCAACTCTCTGCGGGCACGGCCACTATTGGGATGTCTTTCGTTCCTGGGGTTTCCCGGTCCACTCCTTAGTCCCCTATGAGTTTGCCAGACCACTTATTCCCCTTATCCTGAATAAACTATTCCTGTTGCTGTCACAGAGGCACTATGATCTGGTGCACTCCCACTTGCTGACCGCCAACATATTGGCCACTCCTCTGGCGGCCCTGTGCCGGGTGCCGGTGCGTCTGACCCATGACCAGACCCACGATGATATCCGTTACCGCTATAGAACCCATCGCTGGCTGGACCTCCTGGCCAACCGTTGCACCCATCACATCATTGCCGGCAGCGACTCCATCCGCACCTTTCTCTGCCAGGAAGAAAAGGTGCCTTACCACAAGGTCTCAGTGATCCACAACGGGGTGGACCTGGAGCGGCTTCACCTCGAGACCTCACCAGCAGAGCGTCAGAGGTGGCGCCGGGTTTGGGGCCTCCCCGAGGACGCCCTGGTGGTGGGGGGCATCGGCAGACTGCACTATCAAAAGAATTTTTCCCTCTTCCTGGAGGTGGCGGCGGAGGTGAGCGCCCGGTTTCCCCAGGCGGTATTCGTCATCGCCGGAGATGGCCCGGAACGGCCCGCCCTGGAAGACCTGAGCCGCAGGTTGGGGATCGCCTCGAAGGTGTACTTCCTGGGATTTGTCAAGGACCTGCGGGAGCTTTATCTGATTATGGACCTCTTGCTGTTTCCTTCCCGCTTCGAGGGGACCCCACTGACCATTATGGGCGCTCTGGCCATGGGCCTGCCGGTGGTGGCCTCCAGGGTAGACGGCATCGCGGAAACCCTGGAACACGGGAGCGATGGTCTGCTAGTGGCCCCGGAAAATAAGGAACTCTTTGTGCGCCAGGTGTGCCGGCTGCTCGAGGACCGGGACCTGGCTCAAGGGCTAGCCCGGGCCGGCCAGGAAAAAGTGCGGCGCCACTACTCAGCGGAGGCCATGGTGCGCCAGGTGGAAGCCCTGTACCTGCACTTTCTGGAGAATGGGGGCGCCGAGAAGAAAGGGGCCGGTGGGCTTCAGGTTCCTTAGTCGGCTAGCCATGCCGCCCCCGAGCCTGCTGGTCTGGGCCGCTTGAAATTTGAAGAACTGTAAAGCATAATATTCATTTTAAGTCTTTCTGTTCTTTCATCCACTTCACAAAAGAGATGGGACAGCAACAACTCTAATGGATAATCTTGAAGGTGGTGATGTGAATTTCAAAAAGGTTGGTTTTTTTTTACCTACTTCTTCCAGAGGTGGATCAGAATTATCTGCATTGGAATTTATCGATGCTCTAAGGTTTCAAGGGATTCATGTTTATGTCCTCATGCCCAATAAGGGACCTTTAATTGATGAACTGCAGGATAGGCAAGTACCGTATCAGACAATCCCTTATAAGGTGTGGATAGGGGTAAACCCTTCATTTTTGATACGTTTCCTGACCGCTATTTGGAATATTATTATTACGTATTTCGTCTCTTTTTTGATAGCCAGGCAACGATGTGACCTGATCATAACCAACACCATTGATATTTGCGTCGGAGCTCTGGTTGCAAAAATTTTGGGCCTCCCCCACATATGGTATATCCGTGAATTCGGCTATGAAGATCACGGCTGGCAATTCCATCTCGGGAACAAATTAACCCTATGGATCATGAATCGTCTGTCCGTTTTGTTTTTAGTAAATTCCCACGCAGTGGCAGATAAATATCTGAACTATTTTCCCCCCTCCAAGGTGAAAGTTTTGTTTCAGCCAGTCTCGGTTAGTTCGCCCTCCATTCCTATTATCCCCCCCCCCAAAGATAAATTTCAGATAACCTGTATCATTGTTGGCGTCGTAAAAAAAACCAAGCGCCAGGAAGATGCAATTCTTGCCATGAGTGAGCTTAGAGATCAAGGTATAAAGGCGCAGTTGTGGATCGTGGGAGGCGGTGAGAGGGACTACTATCACTTTTTAACCAAGTTGGTGCACGATAAAAAATTGGCGGAAAGAGTCAGGTTCATTGGTCAAGTCCACAACGCTTTCCCCTATATTCAGAAAGCTGACGTCCTCCTCATGTGTTCCCGATCTGAGGCCTTTGGTAGGGTAGTTGTGGAGGCTATGAAAGCCGGAAAACCTGTTATTGGCTCAAGAAGTGGCGGAACTGTGGAACAAATAGCGGACGGCTTCAATGGTTTATTCTATAAACCTCGGGATTGCAAAGAATTGGCCACGAAAATAAAGCATCTCCATGATCATCCTAAGCTGGCGCAAAAAATGGGAAAAAACGGGCTCCATTTGGCCTTGGAGTTCTTCAACCACGAGCGTTATAGGAAGGAAATAGCCAAAATTCTCAGCCAATGAAAAATCTAGGTGGGTTTCTCCCGGTGGCATAAGGCCTCAGGGTAAAAAGGTACGTATATGTGCAGGCTTTTGGGGGTCATTTCACTGGAACAAGATGTAACAGAGGAGTTCTCCTCTTAAGCCTGACACCCTCCAAAACAACTCGAGGTTTAAAGGAAAAATTACCTGGTCGAGGTCTGACGAACATCAAATGCCGCGACCGCACCTTTACCATGGCATAAGGTCTTTAGGGAAATCAGCTCGCTGACATCGGCTGCTAAGTCTTCACACCGATTACTTTTCCGTTGAATTGAGATATTCATTAAGATATCCAAACCATCACATCCCATTTGATACACCAGCCCGGTTGACCGGGAAGGATTGGCAGCCATGACCGCGACCATACGGCTCCGGGGGTCAGACAATCCAGGCTGTTACCTGATAATGCCCGTCTGACTGCGGCACCGCCGCCTGTCAATCATTGATCTTGAGACCGACTATCAGCCGTGAAACAACGAAGACGCCACCATCGCCAATACCTTTGCACGCTGCTGGCCTTCCAGTTAAGTGACGCCTGCGAGTGCCCCATGTTCTGATCTCTCTGGAAGGGATGACGATGACCCCCAAGCCTCTCAAATCAAGCCCTCTGGCCTCCCGGCTTTTGTTGGTGGCAGGTCTCCTGGTATACGTGCTGGTGCAGG
Organism: uncultured Syntrophobacterales bacterium; assembly: GCA_965602785.1. Classification (GTDB taxonomy): domain Bacteria; phylum Desulfobacterota; class Desulfobaccia; order Desulfobaccales; family 0-14-0-80-60-11; genus JBGSLA01. Next base: position 24,980 of record CBFDAH010000011.1, on the reverse strand, counting down.
GCTACTTAATGGTGAGCCCTTTGTGGCACCGGACCCTGCCCCCCGAAGTGGATGATACCCTCACGTACGTCCTGAAGTCCCAGCAAATGAAGGAATGCTTCACCCAGAACTGTCCTGCCCTCAACGACCTGCGCGAGCAATGGTATGTCGGATACAAAGAGAGCAGCAAACTGTTCGCCCCCACCCCCGACCCCGAGGCCGACCGGCAGAGGCTTCTGGCTGCCTCCAGAGTTTTTCCGGTTTACCACCCGCTCTTTTCGGTATTACTCGTGAGTCTCTCTAGCCTGGGAATGAGCCTCATGGAGGCCTACCGGTTTCTGTGGACTTTGGCTCCGATAATCTTTGGGTTGGCCTTGGCGTATTTTCTGGCCACGCTGTTTGGACCTGCCGTCGCCGGCGTGGCCCTGATACTTATGGCTTTCAAGGTTTTCCCCGCCGTCGGCCTGAACTTGCTGGTACCCGCCAACCTGACCATGGCCCTGGCCGTAATCCTCTGGGCCCGAATCATCTCCCGCCAGGGCCGGGTTCCCTGGTTGCTGTTCCCAGGCTCCCTGTCCTCATTACCATGCATCTCATCGGGGTTATTTACGCGGCCATGGCCGGAGTAATGGCCCTGTACCTGGCTAGCAAAGAAGACCGCCGACGTCTCTGGATAGCCGAGCTGGCGGTGGCCGCCCTTATAGTAGTCCGCTTGATGATTCCCCACTTCATCACGCGGCCGCTCTTTACCGCTCCTCCTCCTCTGCTTCCCCAGGGGGGAGGCCATCCCCTCATAAATCTGGCGGTGGGAGCCCTGGAAAATCTTTCCCAGATAGTCACTTATAACTTGCATTTAGTGGACGGGTTGTGGGGCGCTCCCGCTCTTTTCGCCGGCGCTCTGGTGCTGGGTCTGGTGACCCTGGAGGCCCCCACCCGCCGGGTGGTTTGGAAAATCCTTCTCATTTATGGTGTCTTCCTGGGAGGGTTGGTGTTTTATGTCTCCTACCATCCCGCCGATGTGTTTTTACGGCTGTGGATGCCGCTGGTGGCGCTGCTCTTCGGCCTGGTGGCCCAGGGAATCTGCTATACGCTGGACCTGTCGGTGGCTTGGTGGCAGGAGGGGAAAGGAACTCACTCAACAGAAGGCCGCCTGGATCTCAAACAGCTCTGGCCCATACTACTTTTGGCAGTCTTGTTGAGTTACGCCGGGGAGATGATCCTCAGGGGTACCGTACAGGTCAAGACCATGGCCTCCCACCTCAGAAACCAACAGCCTCTGGCCCTCTACCCGGCCCAGCCGGAAATGCTTTTGGCCCGAGCCCGTCCCGGGGACCGGGTACTTTACACCAGCTTGATTCCTATGGATTATTACTTGATTTACGGGGCCTTGCGTCTCGGTGCGGTATACTACCATCCCGCCTTGCGAAACACCCAAATTTATTCCAACTGGCTGACGAATCCCGATATCCGCTTTGCGGTGGCCTTCCAGCCCACGGTTTATCACCCTTCCTTCGAGGGCTTGGCTGAGCCGCAGTGGTGGACCTCCGCGCCGGATTTTAGCTTTTCCCCTCTTAGGGCGGCTCGCAAGCCTGGGCCGCTGGCCCGGGAAGGGAAGATCCCTGCCTCCCGCTACCGCTGGCTGGACCTCAAGGTGAAGGCCGGGGATTTCCCTAAAACCTTGCACTTGAACATCGAAAACCCCGGTGGCCCCGCTGTTTTGGAAGTTGTTCCCCTCAACCGGGCCGGGGAGCCTTTAGACCAATACCGACAGGTATTGCAGGTGCCGGCGCGTTGGTCTGGCCGGCTCCCAGTGGAACTTGCGGCCATGCCCTCAGATGCTTCTCTCCGGCTGGTATTCCCCCGGGAAAAAGACCTCATCCAGCTGGGGGGGCTCACTTTCGGGAAGGATCGACTCCACTGGCCCTGGGCCCAAAAGGCCTTGCTCACTTTCCAACCCCGGCATGATTGCACCGGGCCTGTCACCGTGAGCTTCGACCCCGCAGCTCTCCTGCCCGAGCCCCTGCAGGGAAACCAAATCACTGTTCTAAATGACCGGGGCTCCTCCGTACTGCTCGAGTTGAAGCGCTGAAGCGGGGTCTTGTCCTCGGAAGCTGTGGGGCCGGTGGCCAAACCTTTGGTTAAGCCCTGACGATGGCCTTCAAGCAAAAAGGCCCCCCGGGGCCTGGACGGTGCTTTTTTCCCTGAGCCCGGTTGGCTCTCTTCTTCTATTAAGAATCTTCACCCCCCACCATCCCCAACCTCGGAGAGGTCTTGGATTTTTCACTATCAAAGTCGGCCTGACCATCTGACCCTGCCTCAATTTCCCCTCTTTACCCCAGGAAGAAATTTTTTTGGGATCAAATAATCGTAAACAATTTTGGCCAGGAGCCAGTTGCCCTTGTCATTGAGATGATAGTTGATTTTGGGGGAATATAGGGTTGTCAGGGGGGATTTCCCTAAATACTGGACGAACCCCGGTCCCACATCAATAAAATCCAGGCGGCGTTTGATCAGGAGGTCGGTGATGGGTTGATATACCCATTTTCCCACCCGGCGATAGTAGGCCACGTCGATGTGGGTAGGGATGAGAAGGACTAGGGGCTGCTTGCCCCTTGCTCGGGCTTCCCGGCAGAACTCCTCCATAAGGGCTACGGTGACTTCCACAGCTTGGGAAGGATGCCCGGGTTGGTACAAATCATAATAGGTGCCGTGACGCCGCACCAGGTTATCAAAGAGAAGGGGAAACACCTTGATAATCCCCCAAGTATAGGGGAACTTCATCGTATGGCGACCGGAAGGGCCACCAGGCAAAAAGAATTCGTGGCGTAAAAAACGCTCAGGGTTTCGTCTCAACTCGGAATATTCTTTTTTCGTTAAACGCGGGATGGGCACCAAGGTTAATTGCCCCTGCTCATTTATAATAAACCTGGGCTTAGTCAGGCAGACCGGCAAGGTACTGAGCAGATTCCGCAGTTGATTTACATTCCTCATGAGGTTTTCACTGAGGAATGCCAAAATGACCACTTTGGCCTGATCCTGTCGGTTGTCTACAAAGCGCAGGTAGGTCTGATCGGTGCCATAGCTGGATACCCCATAATTTGCCACCCGACAGCCGAGCCATAAGGACAAGACATTACTCCAGGCGTGTTCATGGTCGACGCCAAAGCCCTCACAAAATGAATCCCCATACAGGGAAACGCAGGCCGGGCTCCGGCTCGGATCGGGAAAGGCAGGAATGCGGCGTGACCCCGCCGCGTCATAGTAACTATCGTTGACATCTTTACGGGAAAGCCAGCCTAGCCGGGGGTGAGCTCTGGCCACGTAGTCCTCATAGGACTCGGTGATGCTAAGTGGGGTGAAGCCGATGGCATATCGGACTAGCTGGGACGACGCCAGGTAAGCCATGATTTCGGCGAAGGCCAAAATTATGAGGATGATAATGATACTGCCCAAAAGACGTGTGGTCCGCGGCATAGGAATCTGGGCTCGGGAACTTCAAGGGATCATTAATGAAATTAGACGCGGCCGTTTGAGGTGATTCAATCTCCTGAAAGCTTACCGGGTAATGAACTGAATCCAGGTACTTAGGCCGCCAAAACTTTTTGATTCACCAGCCTGACGAACCTCTGATGGCCAGAAGAAACGCCCCAATCAAGAATTTTACACTCGTCGCAATTTCGGATAATATACTCGCTAACCAGGTGGCAGTAAAGAGCCGTTGCCCTATGGGGAGCAAATTCCCGGGGCCAGTGTTTCTTGGTGGCAGTCGCCCTGAAGCTTTCGCCTTTTAGCGCCCGCAAGTGAGTTTTTCCTCCCCCCAGCCAGGCTGTTCAGTAGGTAGCGGTAGCGCCCGGCAGGATGGGGTAAAAAGAAGGATAGAGTTTGATATACCAGGCCACACGATATCGGATCTTGCCAGGCCCGGTGAGGTAAGGACAAACCCATGCGGCAGTGGTGGGGAAAAATCCTCTTAGCCCTGGTTGGCCTTATCATGGCCCTGATTCTGGTCGAGGTCGGATTGCGTCTTTTGGGTATCGAGTATCCCAATTTCTATGACTATGATCCGCACCTGGGAAATAAATTGCGGCCAGGAGTTAAAGGGCGTTGGCTGACGGAAGGCGGCGGCTACGTCAGCATCAACAGCGATGGCTTGCGAGACCGGGAACATGACATCAGTAAGCCACCCAACACCCTGAGAATTGCAGTTCTGGGTGATTCTTTTACCGAAGCCATGCAAGTGAACCGGGAAGAGACCTTCTGGGCGATTATGGAGAAGGATCTTCAAGGCTGTAAAAACCTGCGGGGGCAGAATATCGAGGTGATCAATTTTAGCCAATCCGGGTTCGGCACCACCCAGGAATTGCTGGCCCTCCAACATCGGGCCTGGAAATATTCCCCGGATCTAGTCCTGTTGGCTTTTTTTGTCGGCAATGACGTGACCGACAATTCCCGAGCTTTAAAGCGCTGGGATTATCATCCCTATCATGTTTACCGGGGCGACAAATTGGTCCTGGACGACCGGCGGGCCCGGGAAGTATGGGAGGAAAAATACGGCAACGGCTCCTGGCTGAGACAATCTTTCCTATGGAGCCTGGGGGTCTCACGGGTCATGCAGTTGTTCCACCAAGGTAAAGTTGTGACCCTGCAATGGTGGTCTAAAAGACAACAAAAGGGAAGGTTGACTGCTGAACGGGGCATGGAGCGGGGTCTGTGGCCTGGGGTATTCCGGGAACCCTCCGAGGAGGTCTGGAAAGAGGCCTGGCGGGTTACGGAAGGGGTGCTTAAGCTCATGCACAAGGAAATCACCCAGAAAGGGGCCGAGTTTCTCGTGGTCGTGCTCTCCACCAGCATCCAGGTCCATCCCGACCCGAAGGTCCGAGATGCATTCGCCCAAAAGCAGGGGATCAAAGACCTGTTCTATCCGGAGCGCCGCCTTGAGGATTTCTGCCAACGCCAGGGAATTCCTGTGCTGCTCCTGGGGCCGGATTTCCAGGCATACGCCACCCGGCGCCAGGTCTTTTTCCACGGTTTCGGGAACACCCTCGGTACCGGTCACTGGAATCAGAAGGGCCATCGCCTGGCAGCAGAAGTGCTGACAAAGTGGCTTTGTACTCAAATCCATTAATCTTTATTGTGAGATGGTAACAACTAGTCTTTAGGGGAGAGTCGGCCAGTGGTCCCCCGCCCCGCCCCCCAAGGACACTTTCGCAACAGCAGATGACCATATCACCGAGATTGGCCGGCGACCAAGTATCCTTCAACCCTGGCGGTGATTTACTCCCGCCTGCGCAAGGAGTGTAAGCCCAACCGATGCAACGATGGCGAACCAGAATTTTATTCATCCTAGCCGGCATTATTGTGGCCCTAGTTGCTGGCGAGATGGGGTTGCGTTTGCTGGGTATCGAATATCCCCCCTTTTATGATTATGACGCCCATGTCGGCCACAGGTTGCGTCCTGGTATCAAGGGTTACTATCTGAAGGAAGGAGGCGGCTACGTCAGCATTAACAGTGATGGCTTGCGAGACCGGGAACATGCCATCACCAAACCAACGAACACCCTGAGAATTGCGGTCCTGGGTGGTTCTTATTCCGAAGCCATGCAGGTGAACCGGGAAGAGGCCTTCTGGGCGATTATGGAGAAGCAACTTCAGAGCTGCGACAATCTGCGGGGGCGGGATATCGAGGTGATCAATTTTGGCCAATCCGGGTTCGGCACTACCCAGCAGTTGCTGGCCCTCCAACATCGGGCCTGGAAATATTCCCCGGATATAGTGCTATTGGAATTTACTTCCAGCGACGTGTCCGACAATACCCTAGCTCTGAAGAAATGGGATTATCTTCCCTATCATGTCTATCAAGGCGACACCTTGGTCCTGGATGACCGACGCACCCGGAAAAAGTGGATTGAAAAAGTAGAAAACAATCGCCTCCGGCGGACAATCTTTCATTGGCAGATTAACAGTCGGCTTTCCCAGGTCATGCGCCACGGCCAGAAGGTTTTTAAGGAATGGCGGTCTCGCCAGAAACCCGGGGGCTCAGACGGACAAGGCCGAGGGGTCGTAAAAAACCGGGCTGTCTATCGTGAACCCACCAGCCCGGACTGGCAGGAAGCTTGGAGGGTGACGGAAGGGGTTTTGCTGTTGATGCGGGATGAAGTTGTTCAGAAAGGCGCCAAGTTTTTTGTGGTGATGGTGGCCAAAGGCGACCAGGTCCATCCCGACCCGAAGTTCCGAGAGGAAGTTGCCAAAAAAATTGGGGTTAAAGACTTGTTCTATCCGGATCGCCGGATAGAGAAGTTCTGTCAACGCCATCGCATCCCTGTGCTGCTGTTGGGGCCGGATTTCCAGGCATACGCCACCCGGCGCCAGGTTTTTTTCCACGGTTTCGGGGACAACCTCGGTAACGGTCACTGGAATCAGAAGGGCCATCGCCTGGCAGCAGAAATGCTGACAAAATGGCTCTGCCCCCAACTCAACTAACCCTCAAGGGCAACTTATAGTGCCACAAATTCTCAGATAGGTACTTTATACTATGAAACCAGAAGTTGAGCCAAGCCATTATTATGGCCTTTCATATGATACAAAAGAAAGGTTTATAAGTTATTGGCATCAAATTTCTGAGATTATACCACTAAGTCCAAAAAATGTATTGGAAATAGGAGTTGGCAATGGTTTTTTGGCCAGCTATTTAAAAAAACTGGATATAAACATCACTACACTTGATATAGATATTCGTTTAGATGCTGATATTATAGCTTCGGTGCTCGATATTCCTTTTAAAAAAGATTGTTTTGAAGTAGTTTCTTGTTTTGAAGTTCTCGAACATTTACCTTTTGAAAGTTTATATTCAGCATTAAATGAAATATACCGAGTATCATCTCGTTACTTAATTATATCCTTACCTGATGTTAGTTTACATTATCCTGTAGATATATTTATTCCAAAGTATGGCTTTATAAAAAAGATTATACCTTTATATAGGTTAAAGAAGCTCAAATATGAATACACTGGACATCATTATTGGGAAATAGGCAAAGCGGATTATCCTTTATCAAGAATAATCTCTGCCATCAAAAAAGCAAATTTCCACATCGAAAAAACCTATAGAATCTTTGAATATCCTTATCATCGATTTTTTATTTTGAGTAAATTATAATCTAGATTATGCAGCAACCTACCTGCTGCTGCTGCCAAAAATGTGTAAAAGGCAAACCCAACCCTCCACCCTAGATCTGGCACTTAGTCAAATTGTCAATGTATCCATCATTAAACTTCCGATTTGGGTTATGCTTTAGAGACCACTAGCAACCGGCTGGGGGAGCTGAGGCGCCGGGTGCTAAGGGAAGAGTGCCCCCCCTTACGATACAGGCACCGCCCCAGGCCCTAAAAGTGCAGTGAAATTTCCTGGACATTGCCTGGGCCCGCCAACACCTGAACTTCCACCCGGACCCCCATCTCGTCCAGGGGCTGGAACAGACTTGGAAGGGGTTCCAACCCTGGTTTGACTCCCATGCATACCCGTGATAAGGAAAATATGTCCAGCCTCCCGGAAATGGCTTGCCGGCCGCCATCGGTGAACCTGGGAGAGCAAAGTGTTGCTCATCTTGTTGAACCTTGGAAAGGAAGTTTGCCTCTATGATCTTGTTTCTGCAAACCAGCGAACCGGCTGAACCTCATCAAAACCCTCGGCCTTTGGCCGGCCTCAGGAAGATTTTCTCTGCTGTAATTGTGGTGCTCATTACCTTGGTGGCCATCGAGCTTGGACTCAAGTTTTTCTATGCTATCCAGTTCCAACAAAAAAATGACCTCCAAAAGGCGACCCAGATTTCCCCTTACGCCGGCCTTGATTGGCCCAAGGAGTTCTTTAGCGAGGAGTCCCGTACGAAACAGACCTTTGTGCCCTGGGTGATGTGGCGCCACCATGAGTTTAACGGCAAATACCTTAATATTTCTCCCGAGGGCCTCAGGAAAACCTGGAACCCCACTGGCCAAAAGAACCAGCACGTCAAAAAAATTTTTTGCTTCGGGGGATCGACGTTATGGGGGATGGGCGTCCGGGACAACTTTACCATCCCCTCCCTCCTCTCCCAAAAGCTGAACCAAAAGAGTGCCTGCTTTGACCTGACGAACTACGGGGAGACCGGTTACACCTTGACTCAAGAGGTTATTAATCTGATGCTGGTCCTAAAATCGGGAAAGATTCCCGACTACGTCATTTTTTATGACGGGGTCAACGAAGTCATGGTGGGGTTCTTGAACCAGAAAGCAGGATCGTTTTATCGGGCCAATACTGTGAGCCTAAAACTTTTAAGTCAAAAAGAGTCGGTATGGACCAAGCTCGGTAATAGTTTCCGGCAAACCAACATTTACCGGGCTATGAATGATATACAAAGACGAGCCCAGGGCTTGTTCAGAAAAACGCCGGGGGGCTCGCCACAGGATGAGGCAGCTTTGGAAAAACTGGCCGATGCCATCGTGGCGGACTACCTCGAGAATGTCGAGGTAGTGAAACACTTGGCCCAGGCATATGGCTTCAAATATCTTTTTATCTGGCAGCCGGCTCTGTTAGCCAACAAGACTCTGACTTCCGAGGAGAAGAATCTGTCGGCCTGGGACTGGTATAATCAGAGATTTGCGAGATTATATCAACTGGTGTACGACCGCATGAGCCGGGTCAAGTTCGACCACTTCCATAATATCGCCAACATATTCGACCAAAAGCAGAAAACGGTTTTCTTCTCCTGGGCCCACATCACCGAAGAAGGCAACGAGAAGGTGGTGGACCGCCTAGTTCAAATTATGCGGCAGGATTCTCCGGAAGAATTTCGCCACAATCCCTGTTTGAAAGCCGGACGTCAATGAGGCTTCCACGCCGGGCAAGCCCCATCTCTTAGAGTTTTTAGGTCCAGCCGTATATCCATATATTCCCCACAGAAGAGTGCGGCCGGACCCCCGGCTCCCTCCAGGATAACAACCTAAGACCGCTTAAAAAATCGGTTTTTAAAAGGGATCGCCAGGGCAACTAGCCGCCCTCGGCTGCATTTTCCCAGGCGAGCGCGCCTAGCCTGAGATTGTGGCAAATAGTCTTTTGGGAGAGGGGGCCAGGGGTCGCGGACCCCTGCCCCCTCTCCCAAACCCTCTCCCCCAACCCCTTACATATATTGATAAAATCGAGGCCTGGGGCCTCAATTTCCCCAAAGCTTAAGGGGGGTTGGGAGGGAAGTTTGAGGGACGGGAAACACAGGCGAGACGCCTGTGCCACAGGGCCAGTGGTCCCCCGGCCCACCCCTCAGGATACTTTCGCAACAGTCTCAGGCTATATCCACCGTGCTGCTTTAAGGCATTTTTTAAAGAGGTCTCAACGGGGCAGTATGGAGAAACTTTATTTCGGCCGCGAGATGTCGTGCAGCTCTCGTGGCGCAGGAAATGTTCTCTCACCCCAAGCGGGCCCGGTTACAATAACCATAAAATGATGCCCAGGAGGAACGACGCGGCCAGCCCTAAGGGGATGGTGCGCCGCAGGATCTCCCCTTCTTGCCCCACGGCCCCGCACATGGGGGTAGCGATGGCGATCTTGAAGGGGGAGGAAATGGACCCGATGGAGGCCCCCACGGTGAGGCCCGCCGCCAGCCACACCGCCGACACCCCCAGGAGCTCCGCAGCATGCACCTGCAACTCCCCAAAGAGCATCAGCGAGGCCACCCCATATCCCGTCAAAAACGTGCCGACCCAGCCCAGCAGCGGCACAAACAGAGGATACCAGGAGCCGGTGTAGGCCTTCAGCCCCATGGCCAGCACCCAGGGGATATTACTGGCCTGCTCCAGGTAACCGAACCCCTCCTCATAGCCGGAGTAGGCGATAATCTGGCCCATGGACCCGAACAGGGCCATGGCCGTGAGCGCCCGCCAGGCCTGCTGGAGGCCCCCCGCCATTACCTGGGACATCCGAACATTTTTTCGAAACAGGACCACCGCCGCGCCTAAAGCAATGAAGAGATACAGGTAGGCCGAAAAGAACGGCGTCAGGGTAATCTGGTGAATGGGCACCACGCTCACCTGCAACACCCAACGGTTGTGGGTGAGCTCCCTCAGCTCCGGCACCGTGTTTACCAGGAGCAGAGGCGCCAGGATACAGGCAAAGGGCAGGAGATCCCTGGAAAGCTGGGCACTCCAGCGCCACCTCCGGGAGCCCATGAGCATCAGGGCCACCATCAGAGCCAGTCCCCCGGTCATCCCGGCCAGGGCAATCCCCAAAGTCAAGGCTGACCCCAAAGCCACCAGACTCACGAGGAGACCGCCCCCTAACGCCTGGGGCAGAAAGGCCCAGCCGCCCTCTTCCTCCGGCAAGAACCAGGGGATGCACGCCGCCATAGCCAGGGTGGCGGGCACCGACAACCAGGCCGACGCCACCCCCAGTTCACCAAAAGGCAAGCCGGTCACCAGGGCCAGCACCGTAATGATGATCCCGGCCATTTCCACGCTCATCAAGCCGGCATACCCGATGATGGAAAGGGCCGCCGCTCCGGCCGGCCGGACCCCCGCAGACCAGAGCATGGGCGCCACCAGAGGTTCCGCGATGATGCTGGCCCCCTCCAGGAAGTTGCAGATTCCCAGAGTAATGAACAGGTGCCGATGGCTGGGGTGCCGCAGGCTTTGCAGAAAAAACGTGATGATCCGGTCCAGGGACCCGGAAGCCACCAGAAGATTGGAGAGCAGGAGGCCGGGCAACACCACCAACAGCAGAGGCAAGGTAGTTAGGGCGCCGTCCAGCGCGGCCAGGAGGATTACGGTGAGGGGCGTATCAAAAGCCAGAGAGGCCAGTCCCGCCGTAAACACCACCCCATAGACGGAGAGTTCCAGGGCCGGCCGTTTCAGGCCCACCGCCAGGACCGCCAGCACCAAGACCGGACTCCAGCTCAGCACAAAAGAGGTGAGATTCATAGGGCACCAGGAAGTGCCAGAAAGAGATACCTTGCCGCCAGGACAGCATTTCCGCCCTTACCATGGCACAATGGCGAAAAATTCACCAAGGAATTTATCCCCAGGCTATCATCTCTGCCATGCCAGGCCCCCGAGAAAAGAAGCACCTGCCGGCGTGAATAAATAGAAAAGGCGTCAGCAATCGGGGGATCCTGATAACGTGTCACTTTTATTTTTAAGTCCACCAGATAATTTCAGCGTCTCGGTGAATCACGCACCGTAACTGCGCCATCCCAAGACCGAAGCCTGGAGACGTGCTCTTTTTTTGACCTATCTAGCTTTCCAATTATCCTTTTACCTCTTTAGGTTTGTTTCGATACCCTTGAAAAATGGCACATTGTGTGCTAATTATAAATAGGCTCTCTTTTCAACTTTCTGCTGTGATTACCATAAGATAGACTGCTTCAAGCTTGGACCTTTCCCACTGTTACTTACAACCTCCTCAACAACGTTAATCAATATCTCGACCATAAGTAATTAAATTAAATAGGAGATCTTGAACCTCTTTGTGGGACAGGAGGATTTGCCATGGAACAAAAAGAAAATCTAGACAGATCCCGGGAAGTCCGGTTGGGCTTGGTCATGTACGGCGGCGTTTCCCTGGCCATTTATATCCATGGCGTTGCCCAGGAGTTTTTCCGAGCCGTGCGGGGCCGGGGAGTTTATCGCCTTATCAAGGCCTTGACCGACTCTGACATCGTGGTGGATATCATCAGCGGCACCTCGGCCGGTGGCATCAACGGCATCCTCCTCGCCTACGCCCTCTGCAATGAGATGGAGTTCCCGGCCTGCGCCAGCTTATGGCGTAACGAGGGCGATTTTCTCTCCCTGTTGCGTTCTCCCAGCCAGGACGTGGATGAGGCCACCTCCTTTATTGACGGCGAGGTCTACCAGGCCGCCCTGGAGAAAGCTTTCCAGGAGATGCGCCCCTGTAGCCCCGACCAACAAGAACGCCTGTCGCCAATTCCGGAATTGGATCTCTTTGTCACCGGCACCGACGTGCATGGCAGAGTTTACACCTGCTTCGATGAAGCCGGGCATCCCATCGATGTCAAGGACCACCGGACGGTTTTCCTCCTGAAACACCGGGCCGGGCGCAAGGAACCCTTTGCGGTGCAACCTTCCAAGGACGCCGTATCTTCAGGCAACCCGGAGATCACTTGCCAGAGCCTCGCCAAGTTGGCCCGTATCACGTCCACCTTTCCCGCGGCGTTTCCCCCGGTCCCCGTGGAGGGCCCTGATCAAGGTGGTGACAAGGTTGATGCCAACCTGCGTCTCTGGGGCTGGTTTGACCAGGAAGCTTATTTCATCGACGGCGGGGTCTTGGATAACAAGCCCTTCACCTACACCATCCGGGAGATCTTCTTTCGCCTGGCAAGCCGGCAGGTGGACCGCAAATTGTTCTATGTCGAACCCGATCCCAAACGCTTTGAGCCGGCGAAGGCCATAGAGGAACCCAACATCTTAGAAGTGGTCTTCAAGTCCCTGGTCAGCATCCCGGGGTATGAGAGCATTTCAGAAGACCTGAAGCTCCTGGCCGAGCACAACGACCGGGTGGTTAGGTACCACCAGTTAGTGAAGGCTCTAGATGAAGAAGTGGACTCCCGCGGTGAAAAGTGCCTTCCTGAAAATACCGGCCACGACAGCGCCTTGTATAAGCAAACCAAGATTACCTTCCTGGCCGAGCGGGTGGTCCGAGGCATCCTGAAACAGGACGGCCATCACCGCTTGCTGGACCCAAACGTCCGGGTTATTGCCGCCGAATTATATAAGAGCGTTCACTCCAGTGAACAGAAGTGGCTGGAGGCTTTGGAGGATTTCGACGTCTACTTCAGGCTGCGTCGACTTTTCCACGTGCTCTATGCCTGTCCGGACCCTGACCCGGAATGCAGCCCGGAGGAAAACAAGCTCAGAGCAGATATTTTGTATAATTTCGGCCGGCAGATCAAGCTACTGGAGATCGTAGCCGTGACCATGGACCGCCTGATGGGCGAGGCGGATTTCAAATGGGAGCAGCGAGATCCCGGAGAACTCTGGGGATTGGTAAACAACTCTTTACAATGCCTGGTGAACCTGGCCTGGAATGCTTCCCCCTTGCTCCCATCGGGCTATCAAGACGCCTGGACTCAACAAGCACCCGCCGATTGGCTGAACCAAAAAGCACTCTCCGAGGTAAACAAAGCTTTGGGGAAAAAGGTTACGAAGATAAAGAACCTTGTCCAAGAAGACAACCAGCTTCTGACCCAACCGGCGGATTCCGACAACTCCCAAAAACTCTTTGTGGTTACCGATGCCTGCGAAAAAAGAATGCTGGAATACTTTTCCCAAGAGATAGAACGCCTCGCCCTCCCCAAGCTTTTCAGCCTTACCAAAAGATATAATAATTTCAAATGCTTTGATGCGCAGCTCTTCCCTCTGGAAGCCTTCGCCGGCTTCGCCGAACGGGACGTCGTTGAGACGGTGCGGATCAGTCCTCTGGATGCCCAAAAGGGTTTCAGCCGCCTGACCGCAGAAGACAAAGTGTCGGGGGATGTGCTGCACCACTTTGGGGGATTTTGTAAGAAATCCTGGCGGTCCAACGACATCCTCTGGGGCCGCCTTGACGGCCTCTGTATGTTGTTGGAGACCCTGCTCAAACCGGATTCCTCTCGGCAGGGTGGTTTGGAGAAAAAACTGACCAGCCAGCAGCGCCAGGGGTTGCTCCAGGACCTCCAGGGCGGTCTGAATCCAGCCGTTCTCTTCCCCCATGCCAGCTCCCAGACTCAAGAGACCCTCCGGGATTGGCTTACCAGGCTCATTGACGGGAATAAGGAGGAGGGGGAAGCAGCCCCTGATGATTTCGACGAGCATCTGGAGCTCTTGATCGAGGCGGCCCAACTGGAAATTCTGTATGAGGAAGTGCCCCGGGTAATCTCCGACGCCCTGGAAGAAGAAATGCGCTGGAGGCAACCAAAAGGGAAAGCGCCAAAGAAAGGCCAAGGGACTGAATCGACCCCTCCTCCCCCGGTGGACTGTTCTTTAATCCACCAACAAGGAACTGGCGCCCTGGACCAACTGGTGCTCAGGGTGTCCGCGGAGCAACTGGCCAAACAGGTGGTGGCTGAAATGGAAACCACGCCAGCCGCGGGGAAGAACGTGGGCTGGCCCCGGGATGACGGGCTGGGGAGATTTTTCACAGAAAAATACCAGGTGGGAGGGGAATCCGTGGCCCGGGACGTCCCCCAGGCCTACCTGTGGGAGGTCCTGGCCAAGGCCTTGCCGGTGGCCCGCAACTGCCTCCTTAAAGTGGCAGGCACGTATGGGGAAACGTTACAGAAAAACTTTTTGTTCAAAGCTCTCGATTACCTGCTCCGCTGGGGAGTGCGGGGCGCCATCGTGTTTGCCCGCCAACCCACCTGGAGGAAGGTGGTCGTTGGCCTGGCCGCGGGGCTGGTGCTCCTGTGGGTGGTGAAAAAATTGTTCTTTTAAGACGGGGAGGGCCCGCCCTTCACCCAAAAATCTCCTGACCGCCAGGACCAGGCCGGCCGGTGGCAGCCTCACCGGGTTTTGGTCCAACCTTAAGGTACCCACCTCTGGGGGAAGATGAGACTCTGCGCTTCCCTCAAAATGAGGTGTCACTTCCCGGGGCAGTCGGCCTCCGGCTTTTTCTATTGAGGACCTGCCCCGGCAGGGTGTTCGGCCAGGTTCACAGTGATGCTGGGTTCCGGCGTGGTGACGAGAGGCAGCACGAAGTAGAAGTTGTTGCCCCCGCTGGTGGGTTCGTAGCCCACCACCCCCCCGTGGGTTTCGATGACGTTGCGCACAAAATAGAGGCCTCGACCGGTGCCGGCCTCCCCGCCGATGTTAGAGCCCCGGTAGCCCTCCTCAAAGATGCGGGGGACGTCCTCCGGGGGAATATGGGGGCCGCTGGTAAACACATTAAACTTCATGCCGTCTTTGCCCGAGCCGAAATAGTCCTTGTGCAGCTCCCGGCCGTAAGACAGGTACTTGCGGCCTTCATCGTTGGGGCGGGTGTATTTTACGGCGTTACTGAAGAGATTGGCGTAGACCTGGGCCATGAGGCCTTTGTCCACCGACAGGGTAATATCTTCGTCCGGCACGCCTCCCAGCCCCACGTCGATGTCAATCTTGCGCTCCTGTAATTTCGGCCGCTGGAGCTGAAGCTGAGGCTGGATGATGTCGGTTAACACCCGGCTGGTGCGCCGCCGCAGCACCAGTTGCCCCCTCTGGAAGTGGGACGGCCGGAACAGGGACTCGATGAAGAGGCTGACGCCCTTAAACTGACTCTCCAGGGTCTGATAGTCCTCCTCCATCTGGGCCACCACTTCCCGGAGCTTGACGTCTGCGGGAGAACCGGCTTCAAAACAGGTGCACTCTAATTCCTGCAGGGTTTTGATTTTTTGCTTCAGGTGGCGGAGATAGAGGCTTAAGCTGATATTGGGGACGATGATGTTGTGCTCGATATCAGCCACCAGGCTGTTAATAAAGCGGATGTGTTGGATGTTCTGCCAGGCGATGATTTTACTGTGCAGGTTGTAGCCCAGGCGGTTGGTGAATTTTTCCAGGAAGAAACGCTGGTGCTCCGTAAGGTTTTCCTCGGGGAAGACCTCCAGCATACCGATGAGCTGCTCTTTGGCGGAGAAGGGCAGACGGTCCACTAACAGCTGGTTGCCCCGGATGGGCGCCAGCCAGGAATGGTCGGTGACATAGGCCTGGCTGTCCAGGTTGATGTGTTCCGGGGCCGAGGGCTTGTCCGGGTAGAGGCCCTGGAGGCTGTCGCATATCAGTTGGAGGGTTCCTTCCCTGGAGACGAGATACAGGCGGGAGTCCAGGCCGAAGAATTCCTTGAGCACCGCCACCGTCACCCGGTAAAAGTTTTCCAGGGTTTCGTACTCCTGGGCCAGGTCGAAGAAGGTCTTGAGGGCGTCGTTTTCCAGTTCGTCGAAGTCGTATTCCTTGAAGGAGCGACGCTTCTCCTCGATCCGGGCGATAATTTTTTCCAGGTCCGGAGTCATCTGCTAAATCCTGTCCTACTTTAAAACCTGACGGCGACTCTTTCCAAAAGTATCCGGAAGATTCTCCGGTTTTTGAGGTCAGCCAGGGGCAGTCTCTGCCCAAGCATTTAGAATTGCAAGAATTTATGCCACACAGGAGTTGTCGGCATGTTTGGTTTTTTTGCACTGCATAAAACACGGAGAGCGCCTCGGGGAAGTAATTACCCCACTCTGGCGTACTCCCTCCGGCCCAGTTCATATAAGTCCCCGCCGTGGCAATCGTTGATGACGACTGCGGGGAAGTCCTCCACCTCCAGGCGGTGGATGGCCTCAGGGCCCAAGTCCGGAAAGGCCACCACCTCCGCGGCCTTGATGCACTTGGAGATGAGTGCCCCCGCGCCCCCGGTGGCCCCGAGATACACGGCGGTATATTCCTGCAAGGCAGAAATGACCTCGGGCCCGCGCTTGCCCTTGCCGATCATGGCCTTCAAGCCCAGCTTCAGCATGGTGGGAGTGTAGACGTCCATGCGGGTGCTGGTGGTGGGGCCGGCGGCGCCGATGACCCGGCCGGGCCGGGCGGGGCTGGGGCCCACATAGTAAAGGATTTGTCCCTGAAAGTCCACCGGTAAATCCTGACCGGCCTCCAACAAGTCCATGAGGAGTTTGTGGGCCGTGTCCCGGGCGGTGTAAATAATGCCGTTCACCAGAACCTGGTCGCCCATCACCAGGCTCTTTATCATCTTGTCCGTTACCGGCGGGGTGAGGCGCACTGTCTTGCTCATGTACTCCCCCTACAGATCCACTTCTTTGTGGCGGCTGGAGTGGCACTGGATGTTCACCGCCACCGGCAGGCTGGCGATGTGGCAGGGCTGCATGAGGACCTTGACCCCCAGGGCGGTGACCCGTCCCCCCAGGCCCCCCGGGCCGATGCCCAGGTCGTTAATGGCCGTCAGGAGTTCCCGCTCCAGGGCCGCCACTTCCGGGTCCGGGTGGCTGTCGCCGAGATCCCGCAGGAGAGCCTTCTTGGCGAGCAGAGCCGAGCCCTCGAAGTTACCCCCAAGGCCCACCCCCACAACCATGGGGGGGCAGACGTTGGGGCCGGCCTCGGCCACCGTTAGGAGCACCTTGTCCTTAATGCCCGGGAGCCCTTCCGCGGGCTTGAGCATGAAAAGTCTGCTGCCGTTTTCACTGCCGCCCCCTTTGGCAACCACCCAGAGCTTCAGCCGGTCCCCGGGGACGATCTCCGTGTGAATCACCGCCGGGGTGTTGTCGCCGGTGTTCTTCCGGGTAAAGGGGTGGCAGAGGGATTTTCTGAGATACCCCTCGTCGTAGCCCTGGCGCACGCCCTCCTGGAGGGCGGCCTCGAAGTCCCCCCCCACGAAGTGCACGTCCTGGCCCACCTCGGCGAAAATGACCGCCAGGCCGCAGTCCTGGCAAAGGGGAATATGCTCCTGGGAGGCGATCTGAGCATTTTCCAGGAGCTGGCGAAAGATTTCCCGGCCGGCCGGAGACTCCTCTTCCACTTCCCCCTGGGCGAAGGCGGCCACGAGGTCGGCGTCCGCTTCGTAATTAGTCGCTATGCTCGCCTCTTTCACCGCCTGGATGATGGTCTTGACTTCGATTTGCCGCATCCTTGCCTCAAAAGCACAGAAAGACCAGGGAAGAAGCTGGGGCGCCCCAGCTTTCCCCTGGTCGCTCCTGGTTTCTTATTACAAAACTCCCGCCCTACCCCTCCAAATCATTCTTGAAGAAGCGTTCCGTAGTGGAAGGGGGCTTGGGAGAGCCCTCGGTGAGGGTACTGTTTTCCGGATAGTAGGTTTCTTCCTCGTCCATGGGCACTTCTTCGTCCTCGTTATACTCGCCCTCGTACCCCCTACCTGACCGGGACTTGACCGCCTCGGGGAACTGTTCCACCGGTTGGTCTTTCAAAGCTTCCTGCATGTAGGAGATGAAAATGGGCGCGGCCGCCTGAGAACCGGTCTCCTTGGGGCCGAGGCTCCTTTCGTCGTCCATTCCCACCCACACCCCGGTGATAAGAGAAGGAGTGAAGCCGATGAACCAGGCATCCCGGGTTTTGTTGGTGGTGCCGGTCTTGCCGCCCATGGGCCGCTTCAACACCCTGACCCGGGCACCGGTGCCCCGCTGTACCACCCCCACGAGGAGCTGGGTCATGATGTCGGCGCTTTCTGGATTGATCACCAGTTTCCGCTTGGGCCTGGCCTCCCAAAGGACCCGACCGTCCCGGTCTTCGGTGCGGTCAATGAAAATGGGCTCTATGAGGTAGCCCCGGTTGGGGAAGACCGAGAACGCCCGGGTGAGCTCCAGAGGCGTCACTTCCGAGGCCCCCAGGGCGGAGGCATAATTGGGATAGATGGGTGAGGAGATTCCCAAGGTCTTGGCCATCTTGACGATGGCGGGAACCCCCAGGGCCATCATCATACGCACCGCCGGGATGTTCCGGGAACGGGCCAGGGCCGTGGACAAAGGGATGGGCCCGGTGAAGGTGTGATCGTAGTTTTTTGGCGTCCAGTACTGCCCGCGGCGGGCGCCCGGTAGGGAAATGGGTTCATCCAGGAGAATGGAATTGGGCCCATAGCCCCGTTCTATGGCGGCGGCGTAAATGATGGGCTTGAAGGCGCTGCCCGGCTGCCGGTGGGCCTGGGTCGCCCGGTTAAAGGAGCTGTCGCTGAATTCCTTGCCTCCCATCAGGGTCCGTACCCTGCCGGTCTTGAATTCCATGGAGACCAGCGCTCCCTGCACCATGGGGGCGGGCTCCAGGGTTGCTGTCCAGCGCTTTTGGCGGTCCTGGCTGACCAGACGGACCAGCAGCAGGTCGCCGGGACGAAAGGAAGCAAGACGTGATCGGGAGCGGCCCCGAGACCCTTCTGCGGGTGGCGGCGCCACCAGCACCCCGGAGTGTTGTCCGAAGCGCAGTTGCACCCCCTGACCCTTCTTGCCCCCCTGGACCACCATGGCGGTGACCAGAATGCCTTTGCGGGGTGGATATTTCTTGAAGTACTGTACCTTGCGCTTCTGGAAAGCAAGCCGCTCTTTACTCTTTCTAAGGTGCGTGAGGGGACCCCGGTAGCCGTTGCGCTTTACCAGGCGGTTCATGCCCTCCTTGATGGACTTCTGGGCCACCCGGTGCAGTTCCACGTCCGCGGTGGTGTAAACCCTGAGGCCCAGACTCTTCACCTGGTCCCGGCCGAAACGGTCTTCCAGCATGCCGCGCACATGCTCGGTGAAATAACCGCACTCCTTAATCCAGTCCGTCCGATAAGCTTTGAGCTTGATGGGCTGGTGCAAGGCCACCCTGGCCTGCTTCTTGGTGATGAAGCCCACTTCGGCCATGCGGCGGAGCACGTAGGCCTGGCGAGCTTTGGCCTTCTGGGGATTCAGGTAGGGTGAATAACGGCTGGGCGCCTTGGGAATGCCGGCCAGGATGGCGGATTCCGCCAGGGTCAGGTCTTCCACGTGTTTGGAAAAAAACTCCAGAGCCGCGGCTTCCACACCATAAGATCCACGTCCCAGGAAGATATGGTTCAGGTAAAGGGTGAGGATTTCCTCCTTGGTCATGTATCTATCGATACGATAGGCCAGGACCGCCTCTTTGATCTTGCGGGCGTAGCTTTTCTCCGAGGTGAGCATGATGCGCTTCACCACCTGCTGGGTGATGGTGCTCCCCCCCTGGACTATCTCCCCGGCTTCCACATTTCTGAAAAAGGCCCGGACAATGCCGAAAACATCCACCCCCGGGTGCTCAAAGAAGCGGGCGTCTTCGGCGGCCACAAAGGCCAGCACCAGGTGCCGGGGCAGACGGCTGTAAGGCACCTCGATGCGGCGTTCGGCGAAGAATTCCCCCATGAGGCGGCCGTCCCGGGTGTAAATACGGGTAACCACCGGAGGGCGGTAAGCCTTAATTGAAGTAAAGTCAGGCAGGTCTTTAATGTAGGTATAGTAAACGAAGACCCCGACTCCCACTCCTGCCAGGAGTCCGGTGAACAACAGACCATACAGGATCCACCCCAGGCGCTTGGCCCAACGTCGTCGGGAGTGGAACCGGTCAATTCTGGGGTCCCCCACCCCTCTAAAGAATTTCATGGCATTCTCCCCCACATTGCGGTGTTGCCGGCAATTACGCCCCTGGGCCTGGCAGTCTCCCCTCAGGACCGCCCTTTTCCCGGGGCCCTAGTACAATCCCCCCAGACGTACCGTTAGAATGTTATTATACTATAACTCTCCAGGAGATAGCGAGCCATGCCGGCGTGGCCCGACATATCCTCCAGGATGGTGAGACCCTGGGCTTGGGCTGCATTTAGCCCACCCATTTTCTGGGCGCAGGCCTTACACACCCCGTCCATAAGTCCCTGTTCTCTGGCTTTTCTGTATAGCTGGTGAAAAGGATGGTCCGCCTCCCCCAGCTCGGGGACCAGGCGGCAGGCCGCGCCCTCGATGACGATTTTCACCTCCTGCCCCTTGGCCTTGAGGTCCAGGCCGTTCAACAAGACATGGACAAAGCAGGTGGCCTCGCCGGTAAAGGCGAAGAGCGCGTATTTTGCCATCCCTTCTCTCCAACTGCTATTCCTCTAATTCGAAATTCTTGACAAATTGGGCGATTTGCACCCCCAGGTAGATGCACTTGTTGCCTTCCATACAGGCTTCTGCGTCCGCCTTCTCGAGATGCGTGGTAAGAACGTGCTCCCCTTTTTGTATCTTGACGATATAAGCGTTTTTGGCCTTGTCGAAGGTCAGGCTGGTTTCCAGCCCATGCTTGTCAATCTCCGGGTAAAAGTCCACGACTTTGGCTTTCAGGGTCTCCATATCGTACGCCATATCATCCTCCCTGTGTCAACCTCACGAGGCTGGAAGTCTGGTTGAGTTAACTATCAATCATATCAGACATTTTTGGGAAAGGGAACTTTTTCCCCCCTGACGGGGAGCCGATTTCCCTTTGTTTATTTAATAGTAGGAAGCGCCGGGGGAGTCCGCAAGACGGCAGGGCTGATTTTTCTGAACAAATGAAAATGGGCCTACTTTGTGGGGGAAGGCGGGGGAAAGGGAATTCCCCATCCTCCCCTCAAGCGGGTTTTTTGTGGGGGGAGGGCCAGGGAGCGCAACTTCCTCCCCCTCCCCCCCCCAGCCCCCCCTCCGAACCCGCAGGGGGGGGCTGGTAGGGGCTTTATTTATCAAGCCTGGGGGGCGCAATACATTGCGTCCCTATGGGAATGGGTGAGAGGGTTTGAGAGAGGGGGCAGGGTTCCGCGACCCCTAACACTCTCCCAATCCCTTACAAAAATCCGGTAGCACGGGCTTCCAGCCCGTGTCCCCCTCCCCCCATCCCCCTCCCGCCAGGGGAGGGGGAGTTAAACCCAGAAACCTTTTGAAAGGAAAACCTTGGACGCGCCACACTAGTACTTAATTCCAGACGTTAGCGAATATTAAAAGCGGTTTTTATTCGCCCCTTTTTTAAAGGGGGGTTAGGGGGGATTTGTCTATCCCCTTGAAAATCCCCCTAAATCCCCCTTTTTCAAAGGGGGACTTATGCCTTCCTTATCTTTAAGGATGCGCTCCATTACTTACACTGATTTATGCACCGCCGGCTGGGGCTGCAGCAGGATGTCCCGGGCTTTGGGTCCGCAGTTCATAACCAGATCAAAGGTGGAAAGGTTGGCCAGGAAGTCCCCCCACAGCTGGGGATAAACGGGGGCCGCATAGGTAAAGGAGCGCAGCTCTATCCCAGCTTTTGATAAAAGGTCAACATCCAGATATTTTTTAGCAGGACTCTGGACTAAAAACGTCGAGGCTTGCGTGGCCCGGCAGATTTCCATGAGAAGGTGGGGTCCCCGGGCCCTGACCCCCAACTCGGATTGCAGCACCAGTTTCGTGTCAACCTCGAGGCAATCCATGAGATAGCGGATAATGGCCAGATTCAAATCCACAAGTTTTGTAGAGCGGGCGGCAAACATTTCCTTCAAAAAAGTGACATGCTCTTCCAGGTAAGGAGCATGCCCATACGCGGTGGTGAGGCTTTCCAGGTGCTTGCGGGGCCAGCGGCCCTCGGAGCAGATGTTCACCCGGCTGATATTTTGCAATCCCAAACCCTTCTTCCAGACCGGAATGGTGAGCCACAGCTCGCCCTGATCATTTTTGAACCGGTTGCGGCTCATCCAGGTGGTGCCCCGGGGAAATTGCACCTCATCCAGGAGAACAAAAACATCGGCGAGGGAGGCTTTGTAGAAAAACCCCGGATACGGGCAAAAATACGGTTGATGGGCTGAGATGATCATAAAAACTAAGGTAACAACGGAACCTTTTGCTTCTATCTCCATACCTGTCATTCTGAGGGAGCGAAGCGACCGAAGAATCTCATAACTAGCCGTAAATACAAGATCCTTCACTTCGTTCAGGATGACAAAACGGCAAGAACCTCAACTAATAACAGTCTTTGGTGCGTAAGACGCACCCTACAGAATTTTCTCTTAAGAAAGCTAAGGTGTAAACTTCCGGTCCAGGGTGCGGTACTGGATGGCCTCGGCCACGAAGGCCAGAGTGAGATTAGGTTCCCCTTCCAGGTCGGCGATGGTGCGGGCGATCTTCAGGATGCGGGAGTAGGCCCGGGCCGAGAGGGCCAGTTTCTCCATGGCCGCCCCCAGCAAGCGCCGGGTTTCCTCCGTCAGGGCGCAGTGCTCCTTCAGGTGCCGGGAGGTCATGTGGGCGTTGGCAAAAACTTTGGCTCGGGCGAAGCGTTTCCCCTGACGCTCCCGGGCCGCCAACACCCGCTCCCGGAACACCCGAGAGCCCTCCTGGCCATCTTCCTGCCCCGCCAGATGCTCAAAGTGCACCGCGGGGACCTGGATCTGGATGTCGATGCGGTCCAGGAGCGGCCCCGAGATGCGGGAGCGGTAGTTGTTGATCTGGTTGGGGGTGCAGGTGCAGGGGCGCCGGGGGTCCCCGTAAAAGCCGCAGGGACAGGGGTTCATGGCCGCCACCAGCATGAAGCGGGCCGGGTAGGTCAAAGAACTCGTGGCCCGGGAGATGGTGACCTGGCCATCCTCCAGGGGCTGGCGCAGGACCTCCAGGGTGGCCCGCTTGAACTCCGGCAGCTCGTCCAAAAAGAGGACGCCGTGGTGGGCCAAGGACACCTCCCCCGGCTTGGGGGTGGTGCCGCCGCCGATGAGCCCGGCGTCCGAGATGGTGTGGTGGGGGGACCGGAAGGGCCTTTGCCTGAGGAGCGCCTGCCCCGGGGGCAAAAGGCCCATGATGCTGTAAATTCGGGAGGTTTCCACCGCCTCCTCGAAACTTAAGGGCGGCAGGATGCTGGAGAGGCGCTGGGCCAGCATGGTTTTCCCGGCGCCGGGGGGGCCCACCATGAGCACGTTGTGACCCCCGGCCGCAGCCAAGAGCAAAGCCCGCTTCACCGGCTCCTGGCCCCGCACCTCCCGGAAATCCACGTCGTACCGGGAATCCCAGCCCACGTCCTCCGGGATGAGGGGCGGGACTGGTTCAAGCTGCTCCCGGCCGGCCAGAAAATCCACCACCTGGGCCAGGGTTTCCACGGAAAAGAGCTCCAACCCCTGGACCACTCCGGCTTCCTTGGCGTTCTCCCAGGGCAGGATGAGGCTCAAACCCGCCTCCCGGGTGGCCAGCGCCATGGACAAAACCCCTCGGGTGGGCTTAAGGCGGCCGTCCAGAGAAAGCTCGCCGAAGAGAAGATATTTGTCCAATCCCTCCGGGGGCACCACCCCCTGGGCCGCCAGAAGCCCCACGGCCACCGGCAGATCAAAGCCCGTCCCCTCCTTACGCACGTCCGCCGGGGCCAGGTTTATGGTTATTAATCTTACCAAATAGCAAGTCTTGTAACACGTTGGAATTAAATATAAATTGCGGACGGTCGACTCCCCAATAAAACAAGTCTTCCTCTTCCACATAGTGCAGGCGCACCTTAATCTTATCATCGAGCATGGCTTCAATCAATCTTTGCTTATCCTCCGGGTCCAGGTTGTGGATCTGCATAGCCACGCTACTGAGCCACTCCTTGTTGCCCCCAATGAAATTCACCAGGTCCAGGTGGTTCGCCTTGCTCTTTTCCAGGACGGCCAGCTTGCCGTCGGTTTCGGCGATCTGGGCCTCAAGGGTTCTGATTTCATCCCCGACCTTTTCTATCTGTGTCAAAAACAGGTTCCGGTCGACCTCCTCCTCTTCCAGCATGGAGAAAGTTCTATCCTTCGCCGTTTCCTTGCTCCCCAAGGCCCTTCTCATCTGGGATAGCTGATCCGTCAGGTTTTTAATCTGGTCATCATATTGCTGAGGCCCGAGCATCTTTTCGATATTGCTCGGAAAGTAATGCCCAGGCATAAGCCCGCCGAAGGTCAGGTATTCCAGAAAATGATACATGACCCGGTCCTGTAGTTCTTGCGCCGGGATATTATGCATGCGGCACTTTTTCCTCCCAGCGGCCTCCAGGGTCTTCTTCCCGGCACCGGCCCAGTAGCAGCAGTAATAATCAAACCGGCCCCGGATGCTCTTAGGCTTTATGCTCCCGCCGCACTCGCCGCAACTCAAGACGTTCCTCAGCCAGAACTCCGGGGTAGCGGTCCTCTTAGTCTTGACCTTGTTGAAGGCGATCCGCTCTTGCACCCGGTCCCAGGTCGGCTTATCAATCAAGGGGGGTATGGCTATCTCGAAATGCTGGTCAGCGGGCTTCAATTCGTCTGTCCTCTGGCTTCCCTTGAACTTGTGGGTGTTGCGCACCAGCCGCCCCGAATAATAACAGGGGTTTTTCAAGACCTGCCCAACGACGGTCGCAGAGAAAAGAGCCAGCTTGGCCTTGATGCCTTCCCGTCGCAAGGCAATGGTGATGTCCTTGTAGCTCACCCCGTTTAGGCACATATCCACAATGCGTTTGTAGACCTCAGCCTCCTGGGGGTTGACTTCGAACTTCTTTTTCTCCTTGTTCCAGGTGTAGCCGTAAGGAGGCTTGCCGATGATGATATCGCCCCGCCTGGCCCGGATATAGCGGTTTTCCAG
>CBFDAH010000010.1:0-31848 GCA_965602785.1 uncultured Syntrophobacterales bacterium | reverse complement strand
GCGGGTGGCGCCCTCTTCTGGGGGGGGGGGGTCACCTACTTGGGGGTCCGGGCCCCGGGGGTTTTTGTGGGGGGGGGGGCCCCGGGGTCGCGCACCCCTGCCCCCTCCCCCACACCCCCTCCCCCAAACCCCTACAAGGAGCGGGAGCACAGGCTTCCAGCCTGTGCCGGTCCTTTTCTCGAGACCTCAACTTACCACGTAAAATGTAGGGCGCGCTCGGCGCGCCATTTATGGTGCGTAATACCACGCTGCGTTCATAAAGATATTTATCGTAGGGGCGTGATTTATCACGCCCTCAAAGGGCGCCATGAATGGCGCCCCTACATTTCCCTTGGTAAACTTCCCTATAAACGGCAACGTGGCATAAGGCACACCCTCGGCGCCCTGGGTGGTGCGTAAGACGCAGCCTACAAATTTATGGTTTCTCCATTTTAGCCAACACGCCCTTTAAATTGCGCCGGACGGTTTGGGTCTTCGGGTGATCCTCCCCCAGGAATTTTATATAGATGTTCAGGGCCCGCTCATAGTGCGCCCGGGCCCCTGCTAGGTCTCCCTGGGCCTTGAGCACACTCCCCAGGTTGTTGGCCCGGATGGCTACCTTAGGATGGTCCGACCCATAGGCCGCCTCGTCGATCTTCAGGGCACGCTTATAGTGGGCCTTGGCTCCCGCCAGGTCTCCCTGGGCCTGGAGCACAAGCCCCAGGTTGTTGACGACGGTGGCCACTCCGGGGTGGTCCGGACCATAGGCCGCCTCGTCGATCCTCAGGGCCCGCTCATATAAAGCCTTGGCGCCCTCCAGGTCCCCCAGGTCCTGGAGCACGCCCCCCAGACTGTTGACGTCGGTGGCCACCTCGGGGTGGTCCGGCCCGTAGGCCGCCTCATCGATCTGCAGGGCTCGCTCGAACTGCTCCCTAGCTCCCGCCAAGTCCCCCAGGGCCCGGAGCACTTCCCCCAGGTTGTTGACATCGGTAGCCACTTCGGGGTGATCCGGCCCATAGGCCGCCTCGTCGATCTTCAGGGCCCGCTCGAAGCACGCCTTGGCCCCCTCAAGGTCTCCCTGGTCCTGGAGCACCATCCCCAGGTTGTTGACATCGGTAGCCACTTCGGGGTGGTCCGGCCCGTAGGCCACCTCGTCTATTTTCAGAGCCCGTTCATAGTGCGCCCGGGCCCCCGCCAGGTCTCCCTGAGCCTGGAGCACGACCCCCAGGTTGTTGACGCAGTTGGCCACCTGGGGATGGTCGAGGCCAAAAGCTTGTTCCATGATACCCAGGGCTCGTTCAAACTGCCTCTGGGCCCCCTCCAGGTCACCCTGTTCCCGGAGCACGCTCCCCAGGTTGTTGACGTCCCTGGCCACGTCGGGGTGGTCCGGCCCGTAGGAGGTTTCGTCGATCTTCAGGGCCCGCTCAAAGTGGTTCTTGGCACCCGCCAGGTCCCCCAGGTCCCGGAGCACGTTCCCCAGGTTGTTGACCCGGATGGCCACTTCGGGATGTTCCGGCCCATAGGCCGCCTCGTCGATGCGAAGGGCACGCTCAAAGTGCGTCCGGGCCCCCGCCAGGTCTCCCTGGGCCTGGAGCACGCTCCCAAGGTTGTTCACCCGGATGGCCACCTTGGGGTGGTCCGGACCATAGGCCGCCTCGCCGATCTGCAAGGCCCGTTCACATAAGGCCTTGGCTTCCCTGATCTCGGCCCGGCCTTGGAGGTAGAGGCCGGCCTGGTTCAGCAGGCGAGAGGCGGCCTGCAAGCCAACCTGATGTTCTTCCGCATGGTGCGCCGCGGCCCGGGCGTGGGGCAAAAGCCGGGCGCACACCGGCCAGGTGCGTACATCGTCGCTGTCAAAAGGGAAGGCGGCGTTCACCAGTTCCGCGGCGGCCCCGGCCCAGGTCTTTTTCTCGTCATCCGGCAAGCGATCCCGGACCACGGCCTGGACCAGGCGGTGTACGGAGAGGCTATCCTCCCCCCGCTCCACTATGGAAAAACGTTTCAGGGCCGCCAGAGCCCGGTTACGAGCCAGGGGGTCGGCGGCCAAATCTTTTAAGGAGGCGGGGAGGTCATCTTCCTCCTCATCCAGGAGGCTCAGAGGAATACCATCCGGAGCCAAAAAGGCGCAGAGGTTGAGTAAATCTCCCGCAGCCGGGGCCTCGTCCGTGATCTTCTCCAGGGCCAGGGACCAGGTTGTATCCACGGTGGCGTGATAATCGTCGGGCGACTTTTCCTCGCCCCATAGGTCATGGCGTCTTTTCTGAAAAAGCTGAAAATAACCCACCAATGGCGTCCCGGTCTCCTCCAGATAGGCCCCGGCCTGCTCCAGGGCCAGGGGCAGGTCCCCCAATTCTTCAGATAGAGCTTCGGCGGCCGCCTCATCCTCCTGGCCGGTGCGCTGGAGGAGAAAGGCCACCGCCTCTGGCCGGGGCAGCACCTCCACCTCCAGGGGCCGGGCCAGCCCCCGCCAGGCCGGGTTCCGGGAGGTAATGAGCACGTGGCCGCCTCCTCCCCGGGGGAGAAACCCCTTGACGTCTGTCGGTCCCCCGGCGTTGTCAAAGACGAGAAGCCACTTGTCCAACCGCCCCAGATGCCGGCAGACCGCTCTGACTTGGGCCTCCTGGTCCGGGGCGTCTTTCTCCGGCAACTCGAGGGGCCCGGCCAGGGCGGCATACTCCGCGGCCAGGGTGGCAGGCTCCTCGGCCCGGACCCACCAAACAATTTCGTAGTATGCTTGGTAACGGTGGAGATACTCCACCGCCAGGGCGGTTTTGCCCTTGCCACCCAGACCGTAAAGGGCCACGGGCTCCCTCGTACTTAGAGCCTCCCTGAGATCCTCTAAAAGCTCCTCCCGGCCGGTGAAGTTGGGGTTGCGCCGGTGGGTCACGTTCCAGATGGGGGGCAGAGCCCCGGGGATGCGGACTTTCTGTGTTACGGCCCGTGCTTCCGGTGAGGCTGCCTGGCCTGGAATACGCGGGGCAGTGGCGGGTTTGCGGCGCTGACGCTTCAACTCGGCCAGCAGTAGTTCCCGGGCACGGTCCTCATCCTTTTCGAGCCCCACCAGGTCAATGTAATTGATCTGGCCCAACAGGCCCTCAACATCGCACTCTTGCACCCGCACCGGGATCAAGAATCCCTGTTCCCCGGTGGGGTCCCGGGCGAAGGCAACGGACCACTCCGGCTTGGTGAAGCGAGAAGAAAGGAAGTGAGGTGAAAGAACAGCAATGGTGCGCTCAGCTAAAATTGCCGCCTTGTCCATCTCCACAACAAAATTTGAGCCTGCCAGAAAGTCCCAGGCCTGGAGAACAACGGCAAAGCCTACTTCCTCCAATTGCCAGGCAATCCATTCGGCCCAGGCCTTATCGGCCTTGTTATAGCTGATGAAAAAATCGACCTGGGAAGGTGGCGTGGCCATTTCTTGTTTTTCTCAAAAAGTCCTTTTTCTAGTCATGAAATAGCACAGATAAGACCATTGGGACAATAGAATTTCCTGTTTGCTTGTTCTGTTTGTTCCGATGCTTTGCGGGGGTGTCCCGCTTCTCCTCATGGGGTGCGGAAGGCGTGCCGGTAGGGCGTCGCTTCTGACCGCCCGGGGACCGCTCCAGTGCCACTGGTGTACCGCTGATGTACCGCTGCTAGGCCGCTTACGTGCCGCAGCACAAGCGGTACCGTGGCGCTGGTGTAGCGGAGCAGAGGCCCGTAATGGCGGCATAAACCGGTAGATGGGGCGGTTAGGTGGCACAACCCCGGGGTTCTTTGGCCAAGTGGAACAGTGGTTGCGGGATGCCGGGAGCAGGGGTTTTCCTGGGGCCGATGATGGTTCGGGTTCGGAAACCAGAGGAAGGCCAGGGTGAGGGTGGCAAAATTTCCTAGCAATGTCTCCAAGTTTGCCATGAGTAAATTCCCCTCCCCCCAACCCCCTCCCGCCGGGGGAGGGGGAGTAATCGATGTCACCCTTTTTTGAAAGAAGACTCTGGCGGCACAGGTTTTCAACCCAGGCCGGCGCAGGCTAAAGCCTGCGGCTACATTTTTTCTCCTGAAGCTGGTTCGAGGCTGCAAAAATTTCTACCGGACACTCCTCCCGAAATCCTCATTGGGAAACAGGAGACTTTCTGCGGTCCTGGTTCCTCAGGAGGCCCGCCATTCCTGCCGCGGGTTTTTGTCACCAGGCACCAGAGCTCCCCCTCAAGGGAGGATGGGCGAAGCACCCAGAATAGTAAGGGCCATGGTCATATTAGGTGCCGAGGCACGAGAATTCGTCCAGAAAGGGAAAGATACCTGGCAGGAATTTTGTTCTGGGCGCGGCATGACCGCGCGGAAACGTCAGAGATGGTCCGGGGGAAGGAGGGCCAAGAGGACAAGGGTTCCCCCTCACCCCGGCCCTCTCCCCCAGGGGGGATAGGGGGAGAAAGGGTGCTCAACAACCATTAACGATCTTAACTTCTTGGAAAGGCGAGATTCTTCGCTTCGCTCAGAATGACATATTCGCTGTTACGTTAGGGTTTGAAAGGCTTTGTAGTCATTTATCCTGCTGGTCGTTTTCCGGTTGAGGGACCGACGGGGCATGGCAAGGGCAGGTGAAGCTTGGGGGTTGCTCATTAGACGAACTTTGGCGGGGAGAAGCAAAGAGGTAAAAAAGGGCCAGGGCGGCGAGGACGACGCCGAGAAGGGACAAGGCCAGCCAGGCGAGGGGCAACCCTAAGAATGGATTGAACACTTCCAGGCACATGGTGAGGTTTTCCTAAGGGGGAGGGAGGCACAGGCGCACCGGTGGGAGATCTGTGCCACTGGGCCTCGCTTCCTCCCCCTACATCTTGCTGGCACGTCGGGGGCTCGGGCATCCGGCCCCTGAGGCACGGGCTGGAAGCCCGTGCTACCGCGGACCGTCGCTTAAGCCTTCTTAAATACCCCTATCCCGGAAAATTCACTAGCGGTTAAAAACCCATTAACCAAGATGCCATCAAACAAGATTTTTTTGAGCCGCAGATTTTAAGCCTGCACCCGCATAGGCGAGACGCCTGTGCCACCAACCATACAGAAAATTTGACTCCGGCACCTGCTGAAGTTCCCTGTTTGAGCGCAACGTCGTATTAAACGCAGGCTAAAGCCTGCGTCTACATACCTCTCCCCCAGGGGGGAGAGGGGGGAAAGGCAGCCGCCTGACCAACTCTGGAAAATACCATACCTCTATATGGGATTGGGGGCGTGGGGGAAGGGGTAAGGGGCTTGCTCCTTAGTCCCCTCCCCCACATCCATCATTCAAACTTATCGTCGAACACCTTCATGGCGCAGAAGCGGCCGCACATGGTGCACTGGTCTTCCTGGGCCAGGGAGAGTTCCCGGTAGAGACGGGCTTTGTGGGGATTGATGGAAAGCTCGATCTGCTTTTTCCAGTCCAGGGCCCGGCGGGCCCGGGACATGGCCAGGTCCCAATCGGCGGCGCCGGGGAGACCCAGGGCGATGTCCGCGGCGTGGGCCGCGATCCGGGAGGCCACCACGCCGTCCACCACGTCCTCCACTTCCGGGAGCTTGAGGTGCTCGGCGGGGGTGACGTAGCACAGAAAGCTGGCCCCCAAGGTGGCGGCCATGGCCCCGCCGATGGCCCCGGCGATGTGGTCGTAGCCCGCGGCCACGTCGGTGACCAGGGGGCCCAGGACGTAAAAGGGCGCGTTGGCGCAATATTTCTGCTGAAGGCGGACATTTTTCTTGATGGCGTGGAGGGGCAGGTGCCCGGGGCCTTCCACGATGACCTGGACGCCGGCGGCCCAGGCCCGTTTGGTGAGGTCTCCCAAGAGCTTGAGCTCGTGGAGCTGGGCCCGGTCGGTGGCGTCGGCCAGGCTGCCGGGCCGGAGACCGTCCCCCAGAGAAAGGGTGACGTCATAGTCTTTAGCGATCTTGAGGAGCTTGTCATATTGGGCCAACAGTGGGTTTTCCTGGCCGTGGCGGCGCATCCAGGCCACGGTGAAGGAGCCTCCCCGGGAGACCACGCCGGTGACCCGTTTTTTGAGAAAGGGAAGGGCGGCCCGGCTGACGCCGCAGTGCACGGTGACAAAGTCCACCCCTTGCTGGGCGTGGTGGTGCACGATGTCCAGGAACCAGTCGGCCTTGACCTCCTCCAGGTTTTGGGCTTCCACCATGACCTGATAGATGGGCACGGTACCGAAGGGGGCCGGGCAGTCGCCCAGGAGGGTGGTGCGGATGAGGTCCAGGGGCCCGCCGGTGCTGAGGTCCATGATGGCGTCGGCGCCATGCTCCAAGGCCGCGGCCTGCTTGGCCAGCTCTTTCTCCAGGCTGATGTCGTGGGGGGAGGTGCCGATGTTAGCGTTGACTTTTACTCGCACACCCCTGCCTATGGCAATGGGCTTGAGGCCCCGATGCCGCTTGTTAGCCGCGATTACCAGGGTGCCCTGGGCCAGGTGCTGTTGTAAAAGCTCGGGTGCCACCCCCTCGGCCCGGGCCGCCTGTTGCATGGCTCGGGTGATTTTTCCGGCCACCGCCGCCTGTCGCTGGGTCATGGTGCGCTCCTTGACAAAATTTTACCTGAATGTGCAAGAGAAATAAACCTCCCTGAAGAACAGGGGGCAATCCCAGCAAAGACTTGTTGCTTAAAGTCCGCTTTCTTTTTCCCGAAATTCGTTTTTCTCACGTCTCATTTTGCAGGGCAACCGCAAATTGGTTACAATGAGACAATTTTGGAGAACCTAGCTTAAATATGAAGCGTTTAGCCATCCTGGGCTCCACGGGCTCCATCGGGCAAAATGCCCTGGCCGTGGTGGCAGAGCACCCCCAGGAATTTCAGGTGGTGGGTCTTGCCGCGGGCAAGAACCTCGGGGTGCTGTTGGAGCAGATAAAAACGGTGCGTCCGGCCCGGGTGTCGGTGCAGGACGAGGTGGTGGCCCAGGAGCTGAGGGCCCGGCTGGGCGGCAATGCCCCCCCGGAAATCCTGGCGGGCCCCGAAGGCTCCGTAGCCGTGGCCTCGGCCGCCGAGGTGGACCTGGTGGTCTCCGCCATGGTGGGCGCGGTGGGTCTGGAGCCCACCCTGGCGGCGGTTACGGCGGGGAAGGACGTGGCCCTGGCCAACAAGGAGACCCTGGTGGCCGCCGGCTCGCTGGTGATGGAGGCGGTGGCGGCCAACGGCACGGCCCTCATCCCGGTGGATAGCGAGCACAGCGCCATTTTCCAGGCCCTGGCCGGGCATCGCCGGGAGGAGGTGCGGCGCCTGTGGCTCACGGCCTCGGGAGGCCCCTTCCGCACCTGGCCCAGGGACCGCCTGGCCGAGGCCACCCCGGCCCAGGCCCTCAAACACCCCAACTGGTCCATGGGGGCCAAGATCACCATCGACTCGGCCACCATGATGAACAAGGCCCTGGAGGTCATCGAGGCCAGCGTTCTCTTCGGGCTGCCCGTCTCCCAGATCGAAGTCTTTATCCATCCCCAAAGCATTATTCACTCCCTGGTGGAATTCGTGGACGGCTCGGTCCTGGCCCAACTGGGCTGGCCGGACATGCGTTTGCCCATCGCCTACGCCCTGACCTATCCCCGGCGGCTGCCCTTGCTCTCGGAGCCCCTGGATTTGGGTAAGGTATCCCAGCTCACCTTCGAGCGCCCGGACTTCGAGCGCTTCCCGTCTTTGCGCCTGGGCTATGAGGCCGCGGAGACCGGGGGCACCATGCCGGCGGTACTCAACGCCGCCAACGAAGTGGCGGTGGGCGCTTTTCTGGAGAACCGCCTGCCTTTCCTCGGCATCCCCCAAGTGGTGGAGGAGACCATGGAGGCGCACTCCCCCGAGCCCCTGGAAAGCCTGGCCCAGGTGCTGGCGGTGAACGGCTGGGCCCGGGAGCACGCCCGCGGGCTGGTCCGGCAGAGGAGCTGGTGAGGCCCGGGGTGGCAAAAATTCAAGTTATCAAATTTTTTGCAGACTTATTATGATATATTGGAGTAACTGCACCGAGGAGACCTCGTCCTGCTTATGCTGAACTTTTTGGCTTCTGTAGGGCTGCCCGCCCAGATGGCCGGCCTGCTTGAAACAACCTCTCCCTATTTGACCACCATAGTGGCCTTCATAGCGGTCCTGGGAGTCCTTATTTTTGTCCATGAATTTGGGCATTTTATTGTGGCCAAGCTTCTCAGAGTGCGGGTGGAGGCCTTTTCCCTGGGCTTTCCCCCAAAACTGATCTCTAAAAAGATCGGCGACACCGACTACCGCCTCTCGGTGGTGCCCCTGGGAGGCTACGTCAAGCTGCTGGGCGAGAACCCCACCGAAGAAGTGCCCCCGGAGTTGGTTCCCTATTCCTTTCAGCACCGGCCCCTGTGGCAGCGGGCCGCCATCGTCCTGGCCGGCCCGGCCTTCAACTTTGTCTTTGCGGTCCTGGCCCTTTTTATGGTGTTCGCCATTTCAGGCCTCCCGTACCTCACCACGGAGGTGGGCCGGGTGGTCGCCGATTCTCCGGCCCAGCGGGCCGGCCTGCAGAAAGGCGACGTCGTCAAGTCGGTGAACGGCGAGCCGGTGAAACGCTGGGAGGAACTGGCCCAAAAGATTCGCCAGGGAGAGGGCCGGACCCTGACCCTGGCTATCAAACGGGGCAGCGAGCCCCTGGAAGTCCAGCTGAAACCGGAAAAGCGGGAGGGCCTCAATATCTTCCGCCAGAAGGTGCAGGCCTACCAAATCGGGGTGGCCTCCGCCGAACACCTGGCCATCGAAAACTTGGGGCCTTTTGGGGCCCTGGAACAGGGATTGGTTTACTCCCTGCGTATTGCCGCGCTCACCCTCGAGAGCCTTTACAAGCTGATCCTCCGGGAAATTCCCATGAACACTCTGGGCGGACCCATCATGATCGCCCAGGTGGCGGGGAAACAAGCCGAAATGGGCTTCTCCTACCTCGTCCACTTCATGGCCGTCCTGAGCGTCAACCTGACCCTGCTCAACCTCCTTCCCATCCCCATCCTGGACGGGGGGCATATTCTGTTCCTCTTTCTGGAGGCGGTGCGGGGGAAACCTCTGGCGCTGAAGCATCGGGAATTGGCCCAGGCCGTGGGCATGATGCTCATCCTGGCCTTGATGCTCATCGTCTTCTACCACGACATCCTGCGCCTCTTCGCTCCCCACCAGTAGGGTTCATGCTGCTTCTGGCCCTGGACACCGCCACGGATAAGGGCAGCCTGGCCCTCCTGGAGGAGGAACAGCTTCTGGGGGAGCTTCCCGTGGAAACGCCCGGGTCCTTCCTGGTGCATCTCCTCCCGGGGCTGGATACTCTCCTGGCCCAGACCGGGCGACGCCTCAAGGAGGTGGAGGCCATCTGTGTGAGCCAGGGCCCCGGAAATTTCACCGGGCTGCGCCTGGGGCTGGCCACGGCCCAGGGCCTGGGGTTAGCCCTGGGCTGCCCCCTGGTTCCCGTCCCCACCCTGGAGGTCCTGGCAGCTCCCTTTGCCGGGGAGCCCTGTCCTGTGGCCGTGCTGGTGGACGCCAAGCGCCAGGAGGTATACTTCGGCCGGTTCGACTGCCGGGGCGAGCTTCCAGAGCCCCTGGGGGAGCCGGAGCGCCTGGCGGCCGCGGACCTTGCCGCTCGCCTCACGCCCCCCATGCTCCTGGCCGGCCCAGGGCTGACCCCTTACGAGGACTTGCTGACCGAACGCCTCCCCCCCGACGTCCGCCTGGCGCCCCACAGCCTGCGCTATCCCCGAGCCGCTCAGGTGGGCCGCCTGGGTCTTCGGCGTCTGGCCCGGGGGCTGACCGTGGCCCCGCCCCAGCTTACGCCCCTGTACCTCAGGCCGGCGCTGTGAGGGTGTTTCGGGGAGGGGGAATGACTGAGACAACATGCTATGATTGCGATTATTTGTATCCCCCCCACCCCCCCATCCAGGGGGAGGGAACTTAACCTGGTTTCCTAAAAATTTAAGACCTCTGCAAAAGTGCACCTGTAGATCTTTCCCCGTAGGAGAAATTTTGTAATCCCCCCCTGCCACCAGTAGTGTCCGGTAGGGTTTTTTGTAAAAAAATCGGCACATGAGGGTTTGTGTAAATGTAGCCGCAGGCTTTAGCCTGCGCCGGCACAGGTTGAAAACCTGTGCCACCAAAGTCTTCCCTCTTCAAAGGATCGCCTCCCAGCATGAAGGGGATTTGCTATCCAGAGACCGGTGGCGGGCAGAGCCAGACCTCCGAAAATTCAGGGAATTAGGCATTTGCGGCATATAATCTTGCCTTTGTGGTTATTTAAGGTAATGGTCAAATGGGATACTAAGGCCCTGACCCCCTTTTGAAAGGGGGGGGAATTGGAAGCAAAGTTATTAATTAATCAAGGAAATTACTTTTAAAGTCCCCCTTTTTTAAAGGGGGATTTGGAAAGCCTTGTCCCTATGACCGGGCCTTTTCCAGAGGTTTTATATTGCCTTATGCCGCCTAGACTTTCTTACAGAAAATGGGGCTCGCCAACCGGGAAGAAACGGCGACACTCTTCCCACCAGGAAGGCCCATATATGCGCTAGTGTAACTAGCTAAAAACACAGGATTTATATGGTGTATAAATTTTTGGAAAATATTTTTGCGCCCTTGACAACATGGGCAAAAAATGGTAAAAAATGTTAGTTTAACATTTTAATTTTATTGAGGATATTTCAGCCATAGGGAGTTTGCCGGTCCTGGACCAACGGCCCCCCACACGTTTTCAGGCCAGTTTTTCCCGAACCAAAACCATACCTCCCCCATCTTCTCTCATGATATCAACTAGTTCTAAGCAGAATAATTTCCGTCTGAGGTGCGCCGCGACGCACCTGCAGTCAATGGTTCCGGAGTGTCCATGAGCTCGGCCCGCAAGATGCTTATCAACGCCGCCGACCCGGAAGAATTCCGGGTGGCCATCCTGGAGGAAGGGCTCTTGACGGAGTTCGCCCTGGAAGCCGCCAATCGCCAGCAAACCAAGGGCAACATCTACAAGGGCTTGGTGGTTAACGTAGAGCCCAGCCTCCAGGCCGCTTTCATCAATTACGGGGGCAACCGCCACGGCTTTCTCCCCCTCTCCGAACTCCACCCGGATTACTACCAGGATAAGAAGGCCAAGGACCGGTCCAAGGTCCGCATCCAACAGGCCCTGAAAAAGGGCCAGGAGCTCATAGTCCAGGTTATCAAGGAGGAAAGCGCCAACAAGGGGGCCTATCTCAGCACCTATGTGTCACTCCCCGGCCGCTATCTCGTCCTGCTGGTCAAACAAAGCCACCTGGGCATCTCCCGAAAAATAGAAAACGAACAAGAGCGCCAGCGTTTAAAAGACCTGGCCCAGAAGCTGGGAATGCCCCAGGATATGGGGATCATCATCCGCACCGTGGGTGAGGAAGGCAAGCAGCGGACCCTGACCAAGGATCTCAACTATCTCCTGAAACTGTGGAGCGACATCCAAAAGGGGGGGGAGAGAAAGGCGCCTTGCCTCCTCTATAAAGACCTGGACGTCATCACCCGGACGGTGCGGGACTACTTCTCCGCCGAGGTCAAGAGCATCCTGGTGGACGACCGGGAGGTGCACCAGCAGCTCAAGGGCTTTCTGCGGATGGTGTCCCCCAATCAGGTGCGGGCCCTCAAGCTCTACCAGGACAAGCTGCCCTTGTTTGTGCGCTATCAGATCGAGGACCAAATCGAGCGCCTCTATGCCGCGCAGGTGCCTTTAAAGTCCGGGGGAACTCTGGTCATCAACCCCACTGAGGCCCTGGTGGCCATCGACGTCAACTCCGGGCGCTTCCTCAGCCAGGGCAATCTGGAGGAAACGGCCTTCAAGACCAATCTCGAGGCCGCCGAGGAGATTTCCCGGCAGCTCCGCCTCCGGGACCTGGGGGGCCTGGTGGTCATTGACTTCATCGACATGAAGGACAAGAAACACAACAAGGCGGTGGAGCAAACCCTCAAACAGGCCATGAAAAACGACAAGGCCCGGGTCACCGTGGGGCATATCTCCAGGTTCGGGCTCTTGGAGCTTTCCCGGCAACGTCTGCGCCCTGCCTCCGAAACCAGCACCTACATCACCTGCGGGGCCTGCCAGGGGAAGGGCCGCATCAAGTCGGTGGCCTCTCTGGGCCTCAGCCTGATCCGGCAGATGGCTCTCCAGTTGGGGCAGACTCCCCTCCGGGAGGTACGGGCTGTCCTCCCCCCGGAAGTGGCTAATTTTCTTCTCAACCAGAAACGCAAAGATCTCCTGGATCTTGAGGAACAGCATCACCTGAAAATCATTCTCACCGCCACGCCCGGCCTGGCACAGGAGGATATTCAACTCGAATACGTCAAGGTCGAACCCGGGGAGCAGCCAGGGGGCAAGGGCGAGACAAAGGAGTCCCGGCGTCCGAAGCCACTTAAGGTCGAACCCGGGGAGCAGCCAGCGGGCAAGGGCGAGACAAAGGAGTCCCGGCGTGCGAAGCCAGTTGATGAAATCAGGCCTGGAAAAATATCCTCACCGCGCACTTCTTAAGGCCATGGGCCTTACCGACCGGGAGATTGACCAGCCCTTCATCGGGGTGGCCAACGCTTTTAATGAACTCATCCCCGGCCACATCCATCTGGACAAAATCACCGAGGCGGTGAAAGCCGGGGTGCGCCTGGCCGGGGGGACGCCCCTGGAATTCGGGGTCATCGGCGTCTGCGACGGCCTGGCCATGCACCACCAGGGGATGAAATACTCCCTGCCCTCCCGGGAGCTCATCTGTGATTCCATCGAAATCATGGCCATGGCCCACCCCTTCGACGGGCTGGTGCTGGTGGCCAACTGCGACAAGATCGTGCCCGGTATGCTCATGGCGGCGCTGCGCCTCGACATCCCCGCCATCCTCATCAGCGGCGGCCCCATGCTGGCCGGCCGTTACCAGAACCGCAAGGTTGACCTGATTTCGGTGTTCGAGGGCGTGGGCGCGGTGAAAGCCGGGCGGATGAGCGAAGCGGAGTTGGCCGAACTGGCCGAGTGCGCCTGTCCCGGGTGCGGTTCCTGCGCCGGCATGTTCACCGCCAACTCCATGAACTGCCTGAGTGAAGCCATCGGTCTGGCCCTCCCCGGGAACGGCACCATCCCGGCCATCCACGCCGCCCGTTTCCGCCTGGCCAAAGAAGCGGGCTTTAAGATCATGGAGCTGGTGGACAAACAGATTCTGCCCAGGCAAATCGCCACCCTGGAAGCCTTTCAAAACGCCATTGCCATAGATATGGCCCTGGGCTGCTCCACCAACACGGTGCTGCACGTGCCGGCCATCGCCCGGGAAGCGGGTATCGACCTGGACATGGATCTCTTCAACCAGATATCCCAAAAGACGCCGCACCTCTGCCACCTGAGCCCCGGCGGCCCCCACCATCTGGAGGATCTGGACCGGGCCGGCGGGGTGCCGGCGGTGATGAAGGAGCTCCATGAGGCAGGGCTGATATCAGGGGCGCCCCTCACCAGCACCGGCCTTACGGTGGCCGACAATATGGCCCCGGTGCGGGTGTTGGATGACACGGTCATCCGCCCGTTGGCTCAGCCCTACCGCCAAGAGGGGGGTATCGCCATCCTGAGGGGCAACCTGGCCCCGGAAGGCGCGGTGGTGAAGCAATCAGGGGTGGCCCCGGAAATGCTGGTGAACGAAGGCACGGCCAGGGTGTTCGACTCGGAAGAAGCGGCCACCGAAGCCATCCTGGGCGGCCGCATCAAAGCCGGAGAGGTTATCGTGGTGCGCTACGAAGGTCCCAAAGCCGGCCCGGGCATGCGGGAAATGCTCACCCCCACCTCGGCCATCGCCGGCATGGGCCTGGACAAGGAGGTGGCGCTCCTGACCGACGGCCGCTTTAGCGGCGGCACCCGGGGGGCGGCCATCGGCCATATATCGCCTGAGGCCGCGGAGGGCGGTCTCATCGGCCTCGTCCAGGAAGGAGACCGCATCAAAATCGATATCCCCAACAAGACCCTGACCCTATTGGTGGACGAAGCCGAGTTGGCCAAAAGAAAGGAGAGCTGGCGCCCCCCCGAACCCAAGATCAAACACGGCTACGCCGCCCGCTACAGTCGCATGGTGAGTTCCGGCAGCAAGGGCGCGGTGTGCACCTGAAGATGTTGATACCGGTGTTGGGATCTGCTAGGGCGCTTGTCAGGTTTCGACAGGCCCCTCGGGAGAGGCTGGCGAGATTGCTGATAGAGGCCGGTTGTTGTCAGGTTAATTCGAATCAGCTGATAAAAAAATCATCAATTGTTCAAAATGGTTAAACGACTTATTAACAAAACTGACAGGGCTTATCGTTACCACTAAAAAATACTTATTTATTTAAAAAGGAATTTAGCATGCGCTTGAAGATGGAACGGGAAACCTTGCTCAAAGCCGTGGGGCGGACCCTGGGAGTCGTGGACCGCCGGGGCACCATGCCCATTCTCAGCCATTTCCTCCTGGAAGCCAAGGATAACCAGGTGGCCATCGCGGCTACGGATTTGGAAGTGAGTTTCCGGGGTTTTTTCCCCGCCGAAGTTCTGGAGCCCGGGGGTCTGACCCTGCCGGCCCACTACGTCCACAATCTCATCAAGGAACTTCCCGGTGACAATCTTGATCTGACGGGCACCGAGAGCTCCAACCTCAAAATCCTGGCAGGAGAATCCCAGTATCAGCTCCTGGGTCTGCCGGCGGACCAGTTTCCCCCGGTGCCGGAGATTGCTGACCTCGCCCTGGTGGAAGTGGAAAGCCCCGTGCTCAAGGAAATGATTGAAAAAACCATCTTCTCGGTGTCCGTGGACGACCTGCAGTACCACCTCTCGGGCATCTTTTGGGAGCGCCAGGAGACGCCGGAGGGCTATCAGTTGCGCCTGGTCTCCACCGACGGCCACCGCCTCACCCTCATCCAGCGACCCCTGCCGGCCAGCGAGCAGTTCGCCATTGATGAAGGCATCCTCATCCCCCGGAAAGGGGTGGCGGAAATCTCCCGGCTCCTCGCCGAGGAAGAAAAAGTGGGTCTGGGCCTCACCAAAAAAAGCCTGGCCCTCCAGGCCGACAACAAATACCTGTTCATCCGCTTGCTGGAGAAAAAATTCCCCGACTATCGGCGCATCATTCCCGATGATTTTATCTTCCGTTTTGTCCTATCCCGGCAAGAACTGTACGACACCATCCGGCGCATATCGCTTTTGTCCACGGAGCGCTTCCGGGGGGTAGTGCTGACCCTGGGGCAGGAAACCCTGGAGGCTACCTTCCACAATCCGGAGGTGGGGGAAGGCCGGGAAGTCGTCCCGCTGACCATGGAGCTAGGGGACGCCGGAGAGCTTCCCATCCAGATCGGCTTCAACGCCCGCTACTTTCTGGAACCATTGAGCGCCATGAGCGGCGACACGGTGTTTCTGGAGATGAACGACAAGGACCGGCCCTGCCGCCTGGTGCAGCAGGACGACCCTAATTATTTTGCCATTATAATGCCCATGAGTTTGTGAGGGGGAGGAAGGAGTATGGGGATGATGAGTATTGTGGGGGGAGGGCCAGGGACCTGAGGTCCCTCCCCTCCCCCCCCTCCCAACCCGCATATTTTTAGGATGAGGGGATTGAAGGATTGTGGGCAGATAAAAGATTTGGTGGGCCGGGCCCACCCTACAGTAACCTGTAAGAGTGCCGATGACAGAAGAAAACAAATATCTCCAACGCTTCGCCCGACGCGTGGGCTATACCCCGGAGGAACTGGAGCAGTTTGGGCCGGGAGACCCCAGGCTGCGGCAAATCGAGGGCCTGTCCCAGGCCGCGGGAAAATATTCCATCGAAGCGAAGATCGTCTCAGCCAAGAACTGCAACACCGGCTATCAGGCGGGGGATGCCTTCATCCTGGATGTGGACGGGAATTTCATCACCAAGCTCTGCCCTACAAGATTGTGCGTCTATGCCATGTCGCAGCTCATGGTGCCCGTGGCGCTCATCAACGAGCGGTTGAGTGAGGGGCTCGACCCCAATCAGTTTCATTTCGTGCATCAAGTCAGATGCCCGGATGTGGGCGTGGAATGTGCCGGATACGGTGAAATTATGATGCAGGTGCGGGTTGTGCCGCGAGT
This sequence comes from uncultured Syntrophobacterales bacterium, assembly GCA_965602785.1. GTDB lineage: Bacteria > Desulfobacterota > Desulfobaccia > Desulfobaccales > 0-14-0-80-60-11 > JBGSLA01. Next base: position 15,856 of record CBFDAH010000010.1, on the reverse strand, counting down.
TAAGGTCCCGCAGTAATTTTTTTAAACGACAGAGCATAAAGGAGATTAGAGTTGACCAATAAACCAGCCACACCGGAAGAGATCACTGGGGGGTATGGCGCCGAGCAGATCCAGGTCCTAAAAGACCTGGAAGGGGTGCGGGAGCGCCCTGCCATGTACATCGGCACCACCGGGCCCGACGGCCTGCACCACCTGGTCTACGAGGTGGTGGATAATGCTATTGATGAAGCCATGGCCGGGCACTGCACCGAAATCAAGGTGAAGATCCACCCGGACCAGAGCGTCACCGTGGAAGACAACGGCCGAGGCATCCCCGTGGACCTGCACCCCACGGAGGGCCTTCCCGCAGTGGAGGTGGTCATGACCCGCCTCCACGCCGGCGGCAAGTTCAACTCCGGGGCCTATAAAGTCTCCGGTGGCCTTCACGGGGTGGGTGTCTCGGTGGTGAACGGCCTCTCCGAGTATCTCGAGGTGGAGATCCTGCGGGACGGCCAGGTCTATAACCAGAGGTACTCCCGGGGCAAGACCGTCACCCCCCTTACCGTCACCGGGGCGACCAAGCGCCGGGGCACCAAGGTGACTTTCCTGGCGGACCCCCAGATCTTCCCGGAAATTGATTTCAACTACGACATTCTGGCGAAGCGCTTAAGAGAACTGTCCTTTTTAAATGGCGGCGTACACATCTGGTTCAAAGACGAACGCACCGGCGAGAAGGACGATTTTCTGTATGAAGGCGGTATCATATCCTTTGTCAAGTACCTGATCCGGGCCAAGACGCCCATCCACCCGGAGCCCGTGTATCTGAGCGGCGAGAAAAACGGCACCTCTGTGGAAATTGCCTGCCAGTACAACGACTCCTACAATGAGCAAATCTTTACCTACGCCAACAATATCAACACCCAAGAGGGGGGCACCCACCTCTCCGGCTTCAAGTCCGCCCTCACCAGGGCCATCAATCAATACCTGGGCACCAGCGACGTGGCCAAAAACTTCAAGGGCAACCTCCAGGGGGAGGACGTGCGGGAAGGGCTCACTGCGGTGGTAAGCGTGAAGCTCCCCGAACCCCAGTTCGAGGGCCAGACCAAAACCAAGCTGGGCAATAGCGAAATCAAAGGGCTGGTGGAAAATCTGGTGTACGAGCACCTCCTCACCTTCCTGGGGGAAAACCCCCAGATCGCCCGGCCCATCCTCACCAAGCTCCTGGACGCGGCCCGGGCCCGGGAGGCGGCCCGGCGGGCCCGGGACCTGGTCAGGAAAAAAGGCGTCCTGGGGGACATGACCCTGCCGGGGAAGCTGGCCGACTGCCAGGAGCGGGACCCGGCCAAACGGGAGATCTATCTGGTGGAGGGAGACTCTGCCGGCGGCTCCGCCAAGCAGGCCCGGGATCGGCGCTTCCAGGCCATTCTCCCCCTGAAGGGGAAAATCATCAATGTGGAAAAGGCCCGCTTCGAGAAGATGCTGGAGAACTCGGAAATCCGCACCCTGATCTCGTCCCTGGGATCGGATATCTCCCAGGAGCAGCCCAATTCGGAGGACCTGCGCTACCACCGGGTCATCATCATGACGGACGCGGACGTGGACGGCTCCCACATCCGCACCTTGCTCCTCACCTTCTTCTACCGGCAGATGGTCCACCTCATCGAGGGGGGCTATCTCTACATCGCCCAGCCGCCCCTGTACCGCCTCACTCGGGGCAGCGAAAAATTTTACCTCAAGGACGACGAGGAATTTAAAAAATTCCTCATCAAACGAGGCGTGGAAAAAAAGCGCCTGACCCTGTCTTCCGGGACCGTCCTGGAAGCCCAAACTCTGGCCGAGACCCTGTGGCGTATCATCAACTACCAGGAGTACCTGGGGCGTTTCGAAAAGCGGGGCCTTCCCCGGGAAATCCTCCGTCTGATCTTGGACCAAGAACTGGTGGACAAGCTTTTGCTCCGGGAGGAGGAGCGCCTCACGGTTTTGGCCCAGGCCCTGGAGGACACCGGGCGCTGGACCGCGCAGCTGGAGCCGGATGAGGAACACCACGCCTTCGCCCTCGCCGTCCACTACCGGAAAGACGGCGCCCACCCCATCTATCTGAACTGGGAGCTTCTGGGAGGGAGTGACTTTCAAGCCCTGGTGCGGCTGGACGGAGAGCTGGCCCACTTCAAGAACCCGCCCCACCTCCTGGAGGACAACAAGCGATCCTGGGACATCAACTCCCCTGAGGAACTGGTGACCATTATCCTGGAGGAAGGGCAGAAGGGCCTCACGGTGCAGCGCTTCAAGGGCTTGGGGGAGATGAACCCTGATCAGCTCTGGGAAACCACCATGGACCCGGAAACCCGCACCCTCCTAAAAGTTAACATCATTGACGCCTCCCAGGCCGACGACATCTTCACCATCCTCATGGGGGACAAGGTGGAGCCCCGCCGGGAATTTATCCAGAATAACGTCCTTGAACTAAACCAATTGGATATTTAATATTAAAGGAGTGGGGGCAAGGGCTGGTCCTTTTAACAGGAGTCCTCAGGAGAAACTGCGCCCCCTGCCCCACCAAATCGATCTCACGGAGGAGGAACAATCATGGCAAAGCGCAAAGCGGTTTACAAAATTTATGTGACCAGGCGGGAAATGATTGGCGTGGGTGATCAGCCGGACCACAGCCTGATGCTCACGGAACTGGAAGGCGAGCCCATCGAGCTTAAGGTGGGGGTGGCTGGGGAGTTCATCTCCCGGCGGAGCGTGGGCTTCCATGACCGCATCAAGGGTTACGGCAAGATGGAAGGGTATGCCATCAGCACCTTCACACACGGCCAGGTGTACAGTCGCTTCGAAGGCAAGCGGGATGGGGCCACCAAGATCACCAGCGGTAACTGGAAGGTTTACCAAGCCACGGGGAAAGTCAGCGGTCTCACCGGCCAAGGCACATTTACGGTGAAACCCACGGAAAGGGCCCGGGAGTTCATCCTGGATATGGAAGGGGACTACGAGCTGCCCACCTAGTTGAAGTTGTGGCGGTAAAAGACTTAGTCTTTCCCAACCCGCCCCGAGTCGGCACGACCTTTGTTTGGCATTTTATCAGGGGATAGGGGGAGGGGCAGATAACTTCCCTGCCCCCTAACCCAAAAAAATTTGCCACAATCTCAATATCCTCACCGAGGAGGGGCTGTCATGCACCGCAAGGTCAGTTTCAAGATTTACGTGACTCGCCGGGAGATGCTCTATGTGGGCGATCAGCCTGATCACACCCTGATGCTCACCGAAATGGAGGGCGAGGCCTTGGATTATACTCCTGGCGAGGCCGGGGAGTTCGTCTCCCGGCGCAGCGTGGGGTTCCATGACCGCACCAGAGGTGAAGGCCCCATGCAGGGCTACGCCGTTACCCATTATGAACTGGGCACGGTCTTCTCCCGCTTTGAAGGGGTGCGCAAGGGAGGCGTCACTTCGGGCACCTGGATGGTGTACAAGGGCATCGGCAAGCTGAGCAGTCTTAAGGGCAGCGGCACCTTTACGGTGAAACCCGCGGAGAAGCACAACGAATTCATCCTAGAGATGGAAGGGGAATACGTTCTGTAGCACCCTGACCAGGGGTGAGGGGGCGGGTTCCCTCCCCTTTTCCCACCGAGAGCCCGCCGACAGAGAATATCATCATGGTGAGGGGAAACGGGTTCCCCGGGGGGACTAACGCCTTTCCTCCCCAGCCATCTAATCAAGAGAGGTTGACATGAAATGTGATCGTTGTAGCAGCAGCATGGAGGAAGGAGAAAGCCGGGAGTACCTCGGCCAGCTGCTCTGCGAGGATTGTTACCTTGACATGTTGAGTCCGGCCAAGACTTGTGACCCCTGGGCGGTTCTCCTGGCCAAGGGCGACACGAGCAGAAGCGGCGTGCAGCTCACGCCGCGCCAGCAGAAAATCTATGATTTGGTGAAGGAACGGCAAGAGATTGCTTTTCCGGAGGCGGCCCGCCTCCTCGGCATGACGGAAGAACAAGTGCGCCGGGAGTTCGCCACCCTGCGGCATATGGAGCTTCTCCGGGCCCACAGGCCTAGCCAGGAAATCCTCATCACCTTGTTTTGAGCACCCAGCCCACCGACTTGGACTATGCTCTCCTCCGGCGCATTGCCCGGGGGGAGAACGCGGCCCTGGAGGAACTCATCCGCCGCCACGAGCGGCGCCTTTATCAACTGGCCTACCGGCTTCTCAAAGATCCCCTGGAGGCGGAGGACGCTCTCCAGGAGGTCTTCCTCAAGGCCTACCAGCATGCCGGACGCTTTCAGCCGGTGAGCACCGTCAAGGCCTGGCTGAACCGCATCACCGCCAATCAGTGCTTGAACCGCCTACGGGGCCGGGTCCACCAGGACTCCCTGGACGACGACGACAGAGCCCCGCCCCTGGCTTCCTCCACGGCCACGCCCCTGGAAGCCCTGGAAGAGGCTGATCTGGCCCGGCGGCTGGAAGGACTTCTGGCCGATCTTCCCGAAAAGCAGCGCCGGGCGTTGTTACTGAAGCGCTTCGGCGACCTCTCCTACCAGGAAATCGCCGAGGTCATGGAAACCAGCGCCGATGCGGTGGACGGTCTTATAAAACGGGCCCGCCTGTCTTTGAGGAAAGCCCTGGCGGAATATTTTATATAAGATCTGGGCGACGGGTTAGAAGGCCTCTTGCCGTGAGGAGGGCAAATATGTGCAGAGGTGTTCACGGTGAAAAGGCGCCCCGGCGTTTTGGGAAAAACTTGACGAAAACAAACTCTTATGCTTAGAAAAGAAAAATTCGGGTTGAACAGGCCCTCACCCATGCAGCCCCAAGACCGTCTCATTTTCCCCCTCGATGTCTCCAGCCGCCAGCAGGCCCAGGAATTTGTCGAAAAACTCAAGCACGAGGTCGGCCTGTTTAAGGTGGGCCTGGAGTTGTTCCTGGCCGAGGGGCGGGATTTTTTGCGCTATATGAGCGAAGCCGTGCCGTCCGGCTTTTTCCTGGATTTGAAATTCCATGATATTCCGGCCACCGTGCGGGGGGCCCAGCAACAGGTTTTAACCGGGGTCAAACTCCTCACCATTCATGTGGACCAGGGCCGCAAACTCCTCTCGACGACGGTGGCGGCCGTGCAAGAAGGCGTCAAGGTGTTGGGCGTGACCCTCTTGACGAGCCTGGACCGGGAAGACCTGTTGGCCATGGGCATCAACCCTCGTTATGCGGTTGACCCTCCCACGGAACTGGTGCTCTTGCGAGCCAGGTTGGCCAAAGAGGCGGGATGTAGCGGCGTGGTCTGCGCCGGCACGGAAGCCCGGGCCGTGAAAGACGAATTTGGGGAGGATTTTCTGGTGGTCTGCCCGGCCATTCGGCCCCAGTGGGCCGCGGTGCCCGGGGATGACCAGAAACGGGTGATGACCCCATATGAGGCCATGCTCGCCGGGGCAGATTATGTGGTGGTGGGTCGTCCCATCCGGCTGGCCGCGGATCCGGTGGCGGCCGCCAGAAGGGTAGTGGAGGAGATACGCCAGGGCCTGGCGGACAGAGTTGGGCAAACTTAGGAAAGAGTCGCGTTGAACCTGGTTCTTGAGAAAGCTGCGGTTAGGAAGAGCCTCCGGGCGCGCCGCTTGAACGATCTCTTGTCGGCTCTGCCGGGAAACCAGCGCCGGGCCCTGGCGTTGAAAACCTTCGGCGACCGTTCTTGACCAGAAGATCACCGAGGCCATGGGGACCAGCCCCAGCGCCGTGGACGGCCTCATCAAACGGGCCCGGCAGGATTGTGGGGAAAGACGCCGCCAGGCCCAGGTGAAACAGGGTTTATTGGGCAAGTTCTTTACAGGGCGCGGTTAAACGGCCTTGTCAGGGCGTCAATTGCTGGGTTCCCGGCTTTTACCGATTCTACTTCTTTTTCCCTGTCATTTCCTGTACTTCCTTCTCTCCATGGGCCAGTTCCTTGCCGTACTCGGGGTCCAGGTGGATGAGCAGGGCCTGAAATTCCCCGACGTGGGTTTTTTCTTCCTTAGCCACATCCAGGAGAATGGCCTTGAGTTTCTCGTCGTCGGTCATGCTGGCCAATTGCTCATACAAGTTCACTGCGTCCAGCTCGGCGATAATCGCGGCGCGGAGAATTTGCTTGTCGATGTCGTCCTTTTTTACCTTGTCGAGTTTGATGGGGATCTTGGACAGCATGGCAATTTCTGTAGGGTTTGGTTTTTTAAGACTCTCTCCCCCCTTATACTGGGCGTATCCCAGGTCTGTCCAAGTGAGGGTAGCCAGAAAAATGGCCGCAATAGCCGTAAACCAGAGGCGTTTTCCCATGGATAACTCCTTGTGGTATTTTTATAGATTCCGTGAACGAACTTTTAATGGCGTTGATTACTGAAGGGCGCTTTGTAAAGGATCATAAGGTCTTCCGATGGCTTCCTCTCCCCATTCACCTTGATCGAAGCGCGACTCAGTAATTCTCCATGAATAATTCAAAGTGAGCCTGGGGATGAGTGCAGGCTGCGCAACTTATGGGAGCCTGCTGGCCATCTGAGACAAAGCCGCAGTTGCGGCAGCGCCAGGTGACCACTTCTTCCCGCTGGAAAACCCGCCTCTGTTCCAGGTTGGCGGCAAGGTCAAGGAAGCGTTTGGCGTGAACCTTCTTGGTTAACGCCAAGGCCTCCAAAACCAGGGCAATTTCCGGAAACCCTTCTTGCCTGGCTTCTTGGGCGCAACGGGGATACAACTGGCTATGCTTTGAGGTTTCTTGGTCTCCTGCCGACTTGAGATTTTCTAGGGTGCTGCCAGCCCCCGTGGCGGGAAAACAGACGGTGAACTCCACTTCCCCACCACCAAAAAGCTTGAAGAGACGCTTGGCGTGCTCCTTGACGTGATTGGCCGTCTCTTCGAAAAATGCCGATATTTGCACAAAGCCGTCTTTTTTGGCCTGGCTGGCAAAGTAAGAATAGCGGTTGCGATCCTGTGATTCCAGGGCGAAGAGCAGGAGCAGGTTTTTTTCCGTTTGGCTTCCCTTTGGGGCTTTCAAAGACCAAGCTCCTTAAATGAAAAAGGCCGGCGCTGCCATTCACTTCAAGAGAACACAGTGCCGACAAAAAGTGTTTAGGCCCTGCTGAACATAAGCTCAAGGTCTTCCAGGAGGGACTGGAGATCCTCCTCGTGTTCGACCTCCTGTTCAAGGATGGTGAGCACCATGTTGTAGGTGATCATGTCTTTGTCCCTGGTCTTGCTTAAGAGGTCGTTATAGTAGCTAATGGCGCAGCGTTCGCCATCTATGTTCTGACTAAGGATGGTCTTGACATATTCATCATCAGGGGGCGCATACCCGCAACCAGTCAAATCGTACCATTTCTTGGGCTCGGTGATGGGCGTGCCACCCAACTGGATAATCCGGTTGGCAACCATATCAGCGTGAAGAAGTTCCTCGGTGGCGTGCTGCAAAAGTTCAGCAGCAACGGCGTCCTTCATAGGGCCCCGTACCACCTTGGCCCCCAGCCAATATTGATAATAAGCGAACCACTCGTCAGCATATGCCTTGTTGAGAAGACCGATAAGTTCGTTTACGTCCATGCCAACAATTTCTTTACCTCTTGTACCCATGGGGTTTCCTCCTTTATACTAAATGTATAGTGACCCCACAGACAGATATCAAGGCGGATATGAAAAATTAAAAAAGGGCATTTAAAACATGTATTTTTCTTAAACAGGGCTTCTTCCTCAGAGGCCTTCTGATTTCAAAAGGACCACCAGGACCATGCCATAATTTTTCTTGAGAGTGGCTGATCTTGCGCCGGATGAAGGCTCCCTGAGTGTTATCGAATTAAAGAGAGGATTTTTTTGTGGGCTGTCATGAAATTCAGGAGCAGTTGTCTGCTTTCATCGACCTGGAGGTGGGGGAGGAGCTGCGCCGCCAGATTACGTCGCATCTTGCCGGCTGCCCGGCCTGTCGGGCCGAGCTCGAAGCCCTGGAGCGCCTCGAGGCGGCCCTGGCGGGACTCGAGGCCCCGGTGCCCCAGGGGCTGGCAGAGAAGGTGCGCGGGCGGCTGCCGCGTCCAGCCGCTTCCTGGCGCCAGTCCCTGGCCCTGGCGGCCTGCCTGGCTCTGGGGATTTTCCTCGGGGGCACCCTCACCGGAAGCCTTTACACGACGCCGACGGCCCTCAATAGTAACGGCAACGGCAACGGGGTGGCCAGCCTGGAGGTCTTCCAGGACTTCCCCCAGGGGTCTTTGGGCACTGCCGTCTCCTATTCCCAGGATGAGGACAGTGGCGCATGAAGCGTGACTGGCTCCTGTACCTGGTAATTTTTTCTCTGGCTCTAAACGTAGGAACCATCGGCACCTTTGCCTACCTGCGTTGGCAGGACCGGCAGTGGGCCCCCCCCCCGCCGCATTCGGCCCCCATGCCGTTTCGCAAGTTGATGGGAAAGCTCCAGCTCGACCGTCAGCAACGTAGGGTTCTCCGGCGACTGGCTCCGGAGCACCGCCGCAAGATTCGGGAGTATCGGCGGGAATTGGCCCAGCGGCGCCGGGAACTGTTTAGCCTCATGAAGCAGGAAAATCTGCCCAAGTGGCCGCCGGTGCAGGCCAAGGTCCGGGAGATCAGCAACCTTCAGCTCCAACTGGAGGAAGAGATGGTGCGCCACCTCCTGGAAGTCCAGAAAAACCTTAAGCCCAAGCAGCGGCAGGTTCTCCTGAAACACCTGGAAAAACGCCTGGGACGCTTTTGGGGCCGCCACGGCCCTCCGGGCATAAGACACCGACCCTGGCGGGGACCGGGCCCTCCCCATCCGCCGGGGCCCCCCGGACCGAGGTAGCGCTTCTCCTGTTAAAATCTGACTAATTTAAGGAGTTCTGCATGAAAAAACACACCTGGCTTATAGCTCTTACTGCTCTGTTCCTGGCCGGCACCCTCACCTGGGCCGACCTGAGTTATGCCCAGCCGGCCCAAAGGGGGCGCGGCCAAGGCGCTGCCACCCAGGGCGCCGGTCGGGGGCGGGGGCCCGGCAACGCCACCTGTGCCAACAACCCCGGCCAAAAGTTCTGTGGCCGGGGTGGGGCCGGGAAAAACCAGACCGGGACTTGTCCCCGGCGGGGCGCCACCCAAACTCCGGCCAAGCCCCAGAGTCAGACCCCTGCCCCTCAGAGCGGCAAATAGCCTCATCTATGGCCCCGTCAGGTTTTGCCGGGCGGGGGCGTTTTCTCCCAGAGACTTGCCCCGCCTTCCCGCGGAAAGATCATATCCTTTAGAAAAAAACCGATATAATGAAAGAGCGCGCCATAACGGCGCCAGGTAATCTGCTGACAGGAGATACGCCGTGGGCCGCCCCCGGTCGCTTTTCTGGGTAAATTTCTTTCTCAGCTTGTTTGTGCTGGTCGGGATTGGCTCCGCCCTGGCCCAGGTTCAGGTGTATGTGCCCCGGGAACGGCTCGAGGGCGATAAGGGAAAAAAGCCCCCGGGGGAGGTGAAACCCGGCCCGGAAGGCGCCTCCCAATATGGTTGGGGCGCCATCCAGAAGACCCCGGGGGCCAAAGGCTCCGGTTCCCAGGGTTGGAGCCGGAAGAAGCCCCAGGGCCACGAGGACCTCTTCAAGAAACAGGCTGGAGTCCCCGACGACCCTCAAAAGCCCAAAGAGCGCCAAGGGCCCAAACAGCCCAAACAGCCCAAAAAACCCAAAGTTTCTCAGGATTTTGGACTGGAAAAATCGGACCAGTCCCGGACCAAGAAAGCCTTGCGGTCTGCGCCGAAGCCGTCCTCTTCGATCTTGAGTTCCTTTAAAATGGAGGACGACGACCCGGAAGGGATGATGGGGGCCCCGGAGAAAAAAAAGCGCACCCCGCGTTCCCGGAAATCATTTCTCTTCCAAACTTATGGTATAGAAGAGGACGAGGGCTCCGAGGATGAGGACAACGAAGACTAGTAGCGGCTGGTTCACAGCTGGTCTTCCTGTCAACCTGCTCGAAGCACAGGCGCTCTAAGCCTTAGTAAGGCAAGATTTCTGAAGTTCTCAGCCTGTCATTCTTCTGCCCCTCAGGGCACCAAAGCTCGCCGGCAAGGGGCCTCGGTCGAAGTGGAAAAACTCCCTCGCCCCCATGCTCCCAACCGCCCTCCATCCGTAAGAGAAGAGAAAGGGCGCCGGTAATTTTCCTAACCCGCTTGCTTCGCCTGCCAGCCGCAGTATAATAGCCTAACATCACAGCGTCCTCAGGTTAATGAAGGCGCGCCCCCAGCCCACTCCGGAGGAAAATCCCATGGTATCCCCTGCTGATTTGGCCCGGCTGGAAAAACTTGCTGCACTGGTTCGTTACTATATTTTAACCGCCACCACCCAGGCCGGCTCCGGCCACCCCACGTCCTCGTTGTCGGCCGTGGAGCTCATGGTCGCCCTCTGGTTCGGGGGCTTTCTGCGCTATGACCCCGAGCGGCCCCAACACCCCAACAACGACCGCCTGATCTTTTCCAAGGGCCACGCTTCCCCCCTGCTCTACGCCTTGTGGGTGGCGGCCGGGAAGCTGTCGGGAGAGGAGATGGTGGCCAACTACCGGAAGTTCGGCAGCCCTCTCGAGGGCCACCCGACGGTAACCTTTCCCTATGTCGAGGCGGCCACCGGCTCCCTGGGGCAGGGCCTCTCCGTGGGGGTGGGGATGGCTCTCAACGGCGGCCATCTGGACAAACTGCCCTACCGCACCTATGTGCTCCAGGGCGACAGCGAAATGGCCGAGGGCTCGGTATGGGAGGCCCTGGAGATTGCCACCCACTATAATCTGGATAACCTGGTGGGCATCGTAGACATCAACCGTCTGGGCCAGCGGGGTGAGACCATGTATGGCCATGACGTGGAGGTCTATGCCCGCCGGGTGGCGGCCTTCGGCTGGGAAGCCATCTCCGTGGACGGGCATTCCTTGAAGGAGTGTCTGGCAGCCTACCAGAAGGCCCTGGCCGTCACCGGCAGGCCGGTGATGATTCTGGCCAAGACCGTCAAAGGCAAGGGGGTCTCCTTCCTGGAGGATAAAAACGGCTGGCACGGCAAGGCCCTGAACCGGGAGGAGTGCAACCAGGCCCTGACGGAGCTGGGGGAAGTGGATCTCAACATCCGGGGGGAGTTGGCCCGGCCCCAGGACCTGGCCCCAGAGGTCCCCGCCGCCCGCCAAGCCGACCCGTTTAGCTACCCGCCGGACAGACCCGTGGCTACCCGCAAGGCCTACGGCAACGCCCTGGCCCGCCTGGGGGCCCAGTACCCGGGGATCGTCAGTCTGGACGGGGAGGTGAGCAACTCCACCATGGCAGAGATCTTCCAGCACGCCTTTCCAGACCGCTTTTTCGAGATGTACATCGCCGAGCAAAACATGGCCGGCGCAGGCCTGGGACTGGCGGCGCGGGGGAAAATCCCCTTCGTGTCCACCTTCGCTGCCTTCCTCAGCCGGGCCTTCGACCAGATTCGCATGAGCCAGTACTCCGACCCTAATCTCAAGTTCGTGGGCTCCCACGCCGGCGTGTCCATCGGCTGGGACGGCCCCTCCCAGATGGGCCTGGAAGACCTGGCCATGTTCCGCACCCTGGTGAATGGCGTAGTGTTGTACCCGGCGGACGCGGTGGCCACCGAGCGCCTGATGGAGGAGATGATCAAGCATCAGGGCCTCGTATATCTTCGCACCACCCGGGAGGCCACGCCCCTTCTTTATGGGCCCGAGGAGGAATTTCCCCTGGGCGGCTGCAAGGTCCTGCGGCAAAGCGGCCGGGACCGGGCCACCCTGGTAAGCGCCGGCATCACCCTGTTTGAGGCCCTGGCGGCCTGGGACGACCTGCACAAAGAGGGGATCGACGTCCGGGTGATCGATCTCTACAGCCTCAAACCCATCGACCGCGCCACCCTCGCCGTCGCGGCCCGGGAGACGGGAGCGGTCATCACCGTGGAAGACCACTACCCCGAAGGGGGCCTGGGGGAGGCGGTGGCCAGCGCCCTGGCCACGACACCGGCGCCGGTCTATTCCCTGGCCGTTACCAAGAAGCCTAAAAGCGGTGCCCCCGCAGAACTCCTGGACTTCGAGGAGATTTCCCGGGACGCCATCGTCCGGAAAGTCAAGGAAGTGCTGGGTCATTAAAGAGGATTTGAGGGGAGGACCGGGGGACCACAGGCCCCTCGCCCTCCCCTCAAGCTCCCCTCCCAACCCCCCTTAAGGGGTTGGGGGAGAGGGTTTGGGAGAGGGGGCAGGGGTTTGCAACCCCTGGCCCCCTCTCCCAACTGGCGCGGGAAGGAACCTTGGCGGCACCTGACCAACCACGGCCACAGGCGGGCGGTTAGCCTGGGAGGACAAAGCCCGCGGGGCTTTCTGAGGGCTCGATGCAAAAACGCCTGGTGAAATATGTTGGAGTTGCCATAATAATCGGCCTGGTTTTTATTGCCGCGGAAATCGGAGCTTATTTTTATACAACCTACCTGGCCAAAAACTTTGGGATTCTTTTTTACACGCCTCATATTACTGACAGCTACAGCACGTATAAAAAACGGCTCAATCCTCTTCTGGGCTGGCCCTCCTCCCAGGCCATTCAGGAACAGCGACAGGCTCGGCAGGCTCCTATTTCTGCCTACGGAGATTCCTTTACGGCGGGGTATGGCGTTCCTCCGGAAGACACCTGGAGCAATATCCTGGGAAGAATGCTGGGCTGCACCATAGCAAATTACGGCGTGCCCGGTTATGGCACGGATCAAGCGTTTCTGCGGTTCCAGAGTAATCCGCCAGACGGTTCTAAGATTGTCCTCTTCGGCCACCTGAGTGAGAATATTCAAAGAAACGTCAATCAACTCAGGAACTTTTTGGTTCCCAATCAACAATGTCAAACCAAGCCGCGGTTTGTTTTGGATGATCAGGGAAAGCTGAAGTTGGTGCCTGTGCCTCACGTGTCGGCCGCGGATTATGATAAATTCATAAACAATCCGGATTTGTTTGTCAAAGATGATTATTTTTTGCCTGGAGGCCCGTCTGGCGCCCAAAAATTAAAATTTCCCTATACATTATCAATAATAAAAGCATACAAGTTCTTTTACAATCGTTATGTATTAGGATATAAGTCATATTTACAATTTTACCGCAAGGATCACTCCTCCAAGGCGTTTTGGATAACGATAGCTTTAATTAATAAGTTTTGTGCCGAAACAAAAAAGCGGGGCAAGCATTTCATCGTTCTGATTTTTCCAACTCATGAAGACTTTTTCTATTATAAAAAAAACAAGAAATTTGTTTATCAACCATTGATAGAAGAGTTTAAAAAAGCGAATATTGCATTTGTTGATATTGGTTATGAAATAAACAAGCGCTGGGGGGACAGAAACCCTCTGGAGCTCTTTTCTAAACAAAGGTATTATCATTTTAATGAAGAAGGCAATAAGCTGATTGCGCAGATAGTTTATGAGTATTTTGTCGCCCAAAACCTCTGCAACCGCTTTTTAACCAAACATCTTCCCAGAAGGATACCTTGGCATGGACTGGCCGGAAGGCAGGTCGGCCGCCTTAACACCGTCAGTCGCACACGTTTGGAAGAGGATGTCAGATCATGAGCCACGCTGCATGTGACCTGGGCCTGTTGGGCCTGGGGGTAATGGGCAAGAATCTCGCCCTGAACTTTGCCGACCACGGCTTCAAGGTGGCGGTCTATAACCGCACCCCGGAAAAAACCATGGAGTTCGCCGCCGGCGAGGGGGCGAGGCGGGACATTCATCCGGCCTATACCCTCCCGGACCTGGCGAATCTCCTGAAGCGCCCCCGGGCTCTTCTGGCAATGGTATCCGCCGGGTCGCCGGTGGATGCGGTCATCGCCGAGATGACCCCCTATTTGGACCGGGGAGACCTCATCATCGACGGCGGCAACTCCCACTTCGCCGATACGGACCGCCGGGCCAAGGCTCTGGCCGAGGAGGGCTTTCTCTTCCTGGGCCTGGGCGTCTCGGGAGGGGAGTTGGGGGCCCGCTATGGCCCCAGCCTCATGCCAGGAGGCTCCCGGGAAGGCTACGAGCTGGTGCGGCCGCTTTTTGAAACCGCGGCGGCCCAGGTAAAAGGGGAGCCCTGCGTGGCCTACCTGGGGCCCGGGGCTGCCGGCCACTTTGTCAAGATGGTCCACAACGGCATCGAGTACGCCCAGCAACAGCTCCTGGCGGAGGGCTACGACCTGCTGCACCGGGGACTGAAGGTGGGTTACGAGGAACTGGCGGAGGTCTTCTCCGGCTATAACCAGGGGGAGCTGAAATCATATCTGGTGGAAATCACCGCCCACATTATGAGGCGCCGGGACGAAGAGACCGGGGAGCCTCTGGTTGACCTGATCCGGGACGTAGCCCACCAAAAGGGCACCGGCATCTGGACTTCCAAAGCCGCCCTGGACCTGGGAGTGCCCATTCCCACCATCGACATGGCGGTGGCCTTGCGGCACCTGTCGGTCTTGAAAGAGGAGCGGGAGGTCGCGGCCGGAGTTCTCCCAGGACCGGGGCCCTTCTTCCCAGGGCCGGGAGACCGACAAGGTTTCGTCGAAAAGCTGGGAAAGGCTCTGTATGCTGCCACCGTGGTGGTCTTCGCCCAGGGCCTGGCCCTGCTCCAGCGGGCCTCCACGGCCCACCGATATAATCTTGACCTGGAAGCTGTGGCCCGCCTCTGGCGGGGCGGCTGCATCATCCGGGCGGCTCTCCTCGAAGATATACGGGCCGCTTACCAGAACCGGCCGGACCTTCCCAATCTTCTCCTGGATCCGGGCCTGGGCGGTAAGGTGACGGCCAGGCAGGGGGACTGGCGGGAAGTGTTGAAGGCCGCCATCGACTGGGGCCTGCCCGCTCCTGCTCTCATGGTCTCTCTGGCCTATCTCGATGCCTATCGCAGCCGGCGCCTGCCCGCCAATCTGATCCAGGCCCAGCGGGATCTTTTCGGGTCCCACACCTACGAGAGGGTGGACCGCCCCGGCAGCTTCCACACTGACTGGCTCCATGGCTGAGGTCTCGATGACGGCCGACATTGGCGTCCTAAGCTACTCGGACCAGGAAGCCCTGAGCAGGGTTGCGGCCCGCCTCTTGAGGGAAGAAGCCGCCTCCTGGCCCTCCCCAGCAAAAGGGTAAAATGATTTTGTTGGGATAATCTCTTGAGGGGAGGGGAAAGGAATCCGCCATCATCGGCCCCTCTCCCCCAAACTACATGCAACAATCTCAAAATCACGGCTGGTGTCGGCGGAAATTTATGGTAAAAGAAAAGCAGGCACCTCGTTTTCACGGCACAAGACCCGTCCCGGCTTTCCCCAGCCGCGACAGCCACACTGCAACCACTGATTCTGGGATAAGGACATGACTAAAAAACCGAAAAAACTCTCCGCCTCCATCCTCTCCGCCGACTTCGGGCACCTGGCGGAACAAATCAAAGCCGCCGAAGCCGCCGGGGTGGACTGGATCCATGTGGACGTCATGGACGGCCACTTCGTGCCCAACTTGACCATCGGTCTCCCGGTTCTCCGGGCCGTGCGAAAGATCACGGACCTCCCCCTGGACGTGCACCTCATGATCTCCAACCCCAATCTCTATATTGAAGCATACATCGATGCGGGGGCCGATTGGCTGGGAGTGCATGTGGAGGCGGCCTGGCACCTGGAGCGCCTGGTGCAACAGATCAAGGAGCTGGGGGCTAAAGCCACCGTGGTCCTGAACCCGGCCACGCCCCTCACCAGCCTGGAGGTGATTCTGAGCGAAGCGGACATGGTCCTCCTCATGACCGTCAACCCGGGGTACAGCGGCCAGAAGTTCATTCCCGCCACTCTCCCCAAGATTAAAAAGCTCCGGGAGATGATCGACGCCCAGGGGCTTGACGTCCTCCTCGAGGTGGACGGCGGCGTGCACCTGAACACCATGGATGAGCTGGTGGCGGCCGGGGTGGA
>CBFDAH010000009.1:0-34804 GCA_965602785.1 uncultured Syntrophobacterales bacterium | reverse complement strand
GTGGTCCCGGTCTTTTCTGGTCTTGATGATCTCCACCTCCAGGCGGGCCCGGTCCGGAGCAGGCCCGGTTCCCAGGGCGGCGAGCTGTCGCTCCAGGTCTTCCACCTTTTTGGTCAGCCGGTAGAGTTCCTCGGCCAGGTAGCGGATGGCCACGGCTCAGCCTCCCTCATGCCAGCACGAAACCTCGGCAGGATTGCTTGACGTTTCCCGGGATTATGTAAAGCAGGCGCCCCAGCCTGTTAAAGAACCTATGAGGACACCCGAGGGCGGCTGTCCGATCATGTCCTCCCCACCCAAACCGTTTATTCAGAGGTTTCAAGTTAGGCTTATTTTTATATTTTATTTCAACCCCCGGTTTTTGTCATCCTGAACGAGGTGCAGGTGACAAATGTGCGGAAACTCGAATCCAGGCCTCAGTTGTACGCCTCGGTCCGCTCCCGCTGATGGCGCGGCACCACCGCGCCTCTGTGGCGCTTAAGATGCCCCAAAGCGCGGTGGGGCCTTACCGGGTTATATTCTCGCCGCCGACGCTCAATCAGAATCTGGGCCTCCTTCAGGGTAGAGCAGATCTTCCGGTTGAGCAACTAATCCCCGTAGTTTCCCGTTGAAGCTCTCGTTGTAGCCGTTCTCCCAAGGGCTGCCTGGTTCGAGGTACAGCGTCTTTGCCCCGATCCGGTCTAACCACTCCAGGACTGCCTTGGCGGTAAACTCCGGCCCATTGTCCGACCGGATATAGTCCGACGGCCGGCGACGGGTTCCCGGGACCAAAAGATGGGAGTATGGCGGCGGAGTTGCTCTTCGGCTTCGCCCAGGGTCTTGGGGCCGTTGGCCAGCGGACGGGTAAAAATGTGCCGCCTGCCCTGCAGTGCTTCTGCTGCTTGGTCTGTGTTGACGGGGAAGGTGATCTTCGGAACTTAAAGCAACCAAGTGCAATCGGGCTTTCTGCTTGGAGGAGAGCAATTATTTTTCCCCGGATGTGCACCGACTTCAGACTCAGGAATTGCCTGACCAAGGACTAAGAGAATTCTGCCATTTATCTCAGGAAAAAAATTGACAATATCAAGAAAACCATGGTATTTGTTAAATTAGTAAAGTGTCCTTCCACCTCAGGCCCTACGACCCTCATAACACGTGTATTTCCCATTCTCGGGCTTTGGCAAGTTTAGGGTGAATCCTTAAAGAACCCAAAATACCGGGGTCCTGGAATTTCTGTCACAACTCCAAGGTGGGAGTGGCAGATGAAAAAGCCGATGGTGCTCCTGGCTGATGAGGACGGCAAGCGCCGGAGAAACCTCCGGGGCATGCTGCGCCAGCATGACTACGAAGTCATCGAATCATCCAGAAAAATCGGGAGCCTGCGCTTCCTGCACAGTAAAAAGCCGGACCTCATTGTAGTTGGGTCATTTCGGGATAATTCCTGGGAAGGCCTGCGGTTGGCCCGGGAACTCCGCCAGCAAGACCGCCAGGTGCCCATCATCCTGATCGCGGGGACAAGTTCAGAAGACCTGGCCATAGCCGCTCTCAAAGCCGGGGTTACCGATTACTTTAGGTACCCTTTCCTCCCGGAACATTTACTGGTGAGCATCGGCCGCTGCCTCGCTTCTCTTCCCTGCCCAGCAGGGAAGAAGGGGTCCCACAGGGCGGGCTCGGGGCTCAAGGGCGAGGCGCGGCTGGTGGGTCAAAGTGAGGCCTTGGAGAAGGTCAAGGCCTTTATCCAGAAGGCGGCCATGGTGGACTGTGCCGTGCTCATCAGCGGTGAAACGGGGACGGGGAAGGAGCTGGCGGCCGAATTAATCCACCAGAACAGTCCCAGAAGAAAGAAGCCGCTGGTGCTCATCAACTGTGCGGCCATACCGGAACCCCTGGTGGAGAGCGAGCTGTTCGGACATGAAC
This sequence comes from uncultured Syntrophobacterales bacterium, assembly GCA_965602785.1. Lineage (GTDB taxonomy): Bacteria > Desulfobacterota > Desulfobaccia > Desulfobaccales > 0-14-0-80-60-11 > JBGSLA01. The sequence continues at coordinate 32,911 of CBFDAH010000009.1, read as the reverse complement.
GGGGGGCCTTTACCGGCGCCTACGCCCACAAGCCGGGGGCATTGAAGCTGGCTGAGGACTCCAGTGTGCTCTTGGACGAAATCGGCGATATGAGCCTCACGACTCAGGCCAAAATCCTCAGGGTCCTCGAAACCAAGGAAGTTCAACCGTTGGGAGGGAAAGGGTATTTTCCGGTGAACATCCGGGTCATGGCCGCGACCAATCAGAATTTGGAGAAACTAGTAGATGAGGGCAGATTCCGGTTGGACCTTTACTATCGCCTCAACGTGGCCCGGCTGCACCTGCCTCCCCTACGGGAGCGGCGGGAAGACATTGCCCCGTTGCTCCATTATTACCTGAAAGACCTGAATCGGCAGTACAAACGGGAGGTTCAGGGATTTTCCGAGGAAGTCTTGCATCTGCTGTACTGGTATGCCTGGCCGGGCAATGTCAGAGAGTTAAAAAACCTGGTGGCTGTGACGCTCCTTAATCTGACCTCCCCCACAATCGGCATTCTTGATCTGCCGGAGCTTTTTCGGCGCCATCTCAAGGGGTCCAGCAGCCCGGCCCGCACCGAACGGGAGCGTATCCTCGCCACCCTCAGGGACACCCGCTGGAACAAGAGCGAGACGGCCCAGAAGTTGCGCTGGTCCCGCATGACCTTATACCGCAAGATGGCCAAATATCAGATTCCGAAGCAAGAGGCAGCCCCAGCCCCTAATCCCACGCCAGCCAAAGGATGACAGTGTAACACCGAGACACCTGGTGTAACCATCCGGTGTTACGAGTGCGTTTCTGCCTGCGCTTCCCTTCACACTGCTCTTCCTGACCCAAAAGTTTCATTATTTTCGGGTGGTTGTCCTGACCACGCCGGTTTTTGCCCCGTTGCTTCCAGGGCGGCAGGGCACAGCCGCGTCACATACCTGTGTCACAAGACCCCGGGATACCCTCGGGGATCTGCGGCGGGAAAGTAATAATCTTAAATATTATCAAGTAATTGTAGCAAGAAAAAAAGAATGCCTGCATGGCACCGGTCTTGCGACAGCTGTCATTGCCCCAACGGGGATTACGAAGCGCTGGGGGACAGGGTTCTCATATTTCAGGCTGTGAGGGGGGAATGAATCAGAAAACCAAGCCGACCCTGGTAGGAAAGCGGCTGGAAGGGCGTTATGCCAACTACTTCAAGGTGGGCTACAACGCCTATGAATTCGTCCTGGATTTTGGCCAGTTTTATGCGGAAGGGGAGGCGGCGCAGTTCCACACCAGAATTATCACCAGCCCGGTTTTCGCCAGGGCGCTGGCGACCACCTTAATCGATTCGTTAGCCCTTTTCGAACAAACCTTTGGGGCCATTCCCCCGGAAGAAGACCAGAATGGCTAGGGGCGCCATCCAGACAAGTCGTACCGGGATATCCCGAGGGGGGGACTCTGGATGCCCTGAGTTTCCTGAAGGAAATTAAGCATTATATCTGGGAGGGGTGAGATCTATGCCGGAAAAAATCAATTGGACGGTGACCGTCCAGGTAGTCGGTGGTCCGAAACTATCGGAGGCCCGGACTCTGGAGGTGGAGGCCTATGACCTGCTGGAAGTGGAGGTCCCGGATGGTGATGAAACCACCCCCGGCCGATTGCTGGTGAATGTGCAGCCGGGAGGCGCCGGGCAGGTGAAATTCTTGATGGTCTCTTCAGACCTGTATGACGACGCACTCACGTACACAGTAGATGGTGACCCCACGGAGGTTCACTTGAACGACTTGCAGCTGTTCATCGGCGGGGGTGCGGTTACTTTGTTGGGGGATACACAGAACCAATTTGCCTTTGTCAACCGGGCAAACCAGGGCCGCCCCGCATTTGTCAAAATCCTGGTGGGCCGGAAAGCCACGGCTTAGGCGGGCTTAAGATGGAAACCAGGGAAACGAGGCCAAAGGAGGTCTTTCCATGCCGGTAACACCTACGTATCCAGGCGTGTACATTGAAGAAGTCCCCAGCGGGGTTCGAACCATCATGGGGGTAGCCACCTCGATTACCGCCTTTGTCGGCCGGGCGCTCCGGGGACCCGTGAATGAGCCCCGGCGCATTCAAAGTTTCGCTGAATTCGAGCGCTACTTCGGCGGCCTGTGGGGCGAGAGCACCATGAGTTATGCGGTGCAGCACTATTTTCTCAACGGCGGCGCCGATGCCATCATCGTGCGCCTGGTCAACGGCGGGGGCCCGGCCGGGTTCAGTCTCAGCCCTGAAACCGGCACGGACAATTTGATCCTGCAGGCCAGTAGCGAGGGCGCCTGGGGAGACAACCTGCGGGTCAGCGTGGACTACGACACCAGGCCCTTGTCGGCTTCAGAGGCCGACCAGGTGTTTAACCTCTTCGTCACCGAGGTCGACCCGGCTAGCAACCTGCCCCGGGTTACCGAGACTATCCGCAATGTCTCCATTGTGGCCACTGCTCCCCGTTATGTGGGGAAAGTCCTGGCTCAGGATTCACTGCTCCTCCGGGTGCCTGATCCTCATCCGGACCCAGTGCCCTCGATCCGGCCGGCGGAGGCCAGCAACAACAGGCCCAGCACGGCCGGCAGTGATGGCATTATTCTCACCTTTACGGAATATGAGGGCAACCAGGACCTGAAAACCGGCCTCTACGCCCTGGAGAAGGCCGACCTCTTCAGTATCCTGGTGATTCCTCCCTTTTCCCGGGAAAATGATGTGGCCAGCTCGACCTGGGCCAAGGCACTCAGCTATTGTATCAACCGTCGCGCCGTCCTTATCGTTGACCCGCCCATGACCTGGGATACGGTGACCGAAGTGGTCACCGCGGTGAACGACCCCCTCCTTTTTCCCCTGAGTCCGGACAAAAACGCGGTCATGTATTTCCCCCGGGTAAAGATGCCCGACCCGCGGCAAGAAAACCGTCTGGAGGAGTTTGCCCCCAGCGGTCTGGCGGCCGGTATGATGGCCCGTACCGACGCAGCCCGGGGGGTCTGGAAGGCCCCCGCCGGCCTGGAGGCCACCCTCAGGGGCGTGCGGGAGTTGGTGGTGAAATTGACCGACGGTGAAAATGGGCAGTTGAACCCTCTGGGCATCAATTGTCTCAGGACCTTTCCAGTCATCGGCCACGTGGTCTGGGGAGCCCGCACCCTGGAAGGGGCTGACCGTCTGGCCTCGGAGTGGAAATATCTTCCCGTCCGACGGTTAGCCCTGTTCCTCGAGGAGAGCCTCTATCGGGGCACTCAGTGGGTGGTCTTCGAACCCAACGACGAGCCGCTCTGGGCCCAGATCCGCCTGAACGTGGGGTCCTTTATGCACAGTCTGTTCCGCCAGGGCGCCTTTGCCGGTCAAACCTCCCGGGAGGCGTATTTTGTCAAGTGCGACAAGGAAACCACCACCCAGGATGATGTCAACAAGGGCATCGTTAATATTCTGGTGGGCTTCGCACCCCTGAAACCCGCGGAATTTGTGATTATTAAAATTCAGCAGATGGCCGGACAGGTTCAGGCTTAGGGAGGCAGGCTATGGCCCAATTCAGTGTTAATCCCCACCGTTTTGATCCGTACAAAAATTTCAAGTTCCGGGTCAAATGGGATGGCAAGTACGTGGCCGGCGTCAGCAAGGTGGGCGCCCTCAAGCGGTCCACGGAACTAGTGGAGCACCGGGAAGGGGGAGATCCCAGCACCAGCCGGAAGTCACCGGGCCGGACCAAATATGAGGCCATTTCCCTGGAGCGCGGGGTCACCCACGATACCGAATTCGAAAAGTGGGCCAATAAAGTATGGAACTTCGGCGGCGGGCTGGGAGCGGAAACCTCCCTGGCTGACTTCCGCAAAGACATTATCATCGACGTCTTCAATGAGGCCGGCCAAAAAGTATTGTCCTACAAGGTATATCGCTGCTGGGTCTCTGAATATACCGCCTTCCCGGACCTGGACGCCAACGCCAATGCCGTGGCCATACAAAGCATCAAGCTGGAAAACGAGGGCTGGGAACGGGACTATGAAGTCCCCGAACCCTCAGAGCCAAGTTACACGGAACCGCCGTAATACTTATGCTCGACACTGTGGCCGTAACCTTGCCGGGAGGCTTCTGGTGTGAAGGTGAATGCCACCGCACCGCCATGCTGCGGCCTCTCAATGGCGAAGATGAAGCCTTTCTCTCGGAGATGGGGACGGCCCTTCTGCCGGCCCAACGGGTAACTGCCCTGCTTTCCCGGTGCGTCGGTCGGTTGGGGGACTTTCAGCCGGTGACCTATCAGATGACCCGGTCACTGTGTGTGGGGGATCGGGAGGCGTTGCTCTTACAGCTACGCCGCCTCTCCCTGGGGGATAAGATGTCCTGTCTGGTTCGTTGTCCCCGGGCCGATTGCGGGGAGACCATTGATGCAGAGGTGCAGGCCAGCGATATGCTGCTCCATCCCTACGCTCACTGCCGGGAACAGTACGAAGAGGAAATACGGGACAACGGGACGGCGTACCGGGTTCGCTTCCGGCTGCCCACGGGAGCCGATCAAGAAACTGCGGCAGTCCTGGCCAGAGAGAACCTGAAGACTGCCGCCGAGCTGATCTTGCGCCGCTGTGTGGCAGAGGTGGCGGTGAACGGCACTCCCGCGGAGCCCTTAAAAGAGTGGCCCCCATCGGTGGCCCGGCGGGTCCCCGTCCTCATGGCGCACTTGGACCCCCAGGCCGAATTGTGGCTCACGCTCACCTGTCCCGAATGCGGCCACAATTTCACCAGCTTGCTGGACACCGCCACATACCTGTTCCAGGAGCTGGCTCAGCGGCTGAAGGGACTGTATCGAGAGGTGCACTACCTGGCCTTTTACTATCATTGGCGGGAGGCGGAGATTTTGGCCCTGCCCTCCCAGCGACGCCAGCGCTACCTGGAACTTTTGGCCGAAAGCCTGGCGCCCCAGAGGCGGGTATGAGTGATTTCCTCCAGAACTTGGCGAGACGCGGCGCCGGCCTGGTTTCTGAGATAATCCGGCCCTCGGGGTTCTTTCTTCCCGTATCTCTGGACCTGCCGGTGGTCCCGGGGACAGCTTTGCCGGGACGGGTTCCGGTTGAGGCCTCATATCCGGAACCCCCGTCCCCGCGGGGGGAATCTCCCCGGAAGACCGCCAGGCCAGTGCAGATGGCGCCGCCCACCCCGGAAGCTAGAGACCGGGAAGTCCAGCCTCCCCCAACGCCCCGGCCGGAATCGGCTATTTTTGAGGAGAGAAGCCCTGAGGTCCGGGCCCCGGAGGCTCCGAGACCGGTGGAGCCCGAAGCGGAAGAGGTTTCCCCCCCACCGGCGAAAGTTCAAGCCCCGCCGGTCCCGGAGGAGCCTGAGCAGAAGGATCATGCTGTCACGGAGGAAGTTCCTTCGGTGGGGCCGAGGCCGGCCTGGGAAACCCTGGTTCAACCCCAGGGAGACCCATTCAGGGCCAAGAGTGCAACAGACGATGCCCCCGTGCCCCTAACACCGCCGGTGCAGCCACGGGTGGAGCCACGGGCGGGTCCGGAGGCGGCCATCATGGACCGGGAAGCGCCACCCCCGGTGAGCCCCGTACCCGATTTGGGCCCAGCTCCGGGAGCCTCTGAACCGGATACTCCGCCTGGTTTCCAGGCAGCGACACCAATCCCGGACTCCTTTGAAAAGCAGACGACTAAAGAGGCCGGTGCCGAAGGGCCCCCTCTGGCCCAGGTCTCCCCAATTCTCCCTCCGGAGCCGGACGTAACGGAAATGGTCAGGCCCCGGGCGCCCCACGTCTCCCAGGTGGTTCCGGAGGCCCTCCCGGCACCCGGTGACCCTGCGCCACCACCGCAAATTACGGTGCGCATCGGCACCATCGAAGTGCGGGCTACGGGCGCCCCCCCCGCACCTGCACCGGCGCCGGCCTCCCAGGGCTTCGATGCCTTCGCCCGGATACGCCGGTACCAGGGTTGGGATTGAGACCAGGTATAAGATATGAGCGATTATAAGGCCCTTGCCGGAGTCAGCCGCACGTTGAGGACTCTGCTCCTGGACCGCATAGAGGCGCCCCTGCCCGTCACCATTGCTCCTCCTGATTCCACTGAGTCCACCGGCAAACGGGTCAATCTCTATTTGTATCAAGTGTCGGAGAACCCGTTTCTGCGCAACCAGGAGCCTCCCGGCCAGGGCCACGCGGGCGCCTATGGTCTGCCCTCCCTGTCCCTGGATCTGCACTACCTTTTGACCGCCTACGGGCCGGACAGCGGGGACACCGCAGACCTGCAGGCCCAGGAGGTCCTGGGCGATGCCATGCAGGTGCTGCATGACCTCAACCTGATAACCGCAGGTCTCAGGGTCACCAGGCCCACCGCCGGTATGGTGGGAGATCCCATCCTGGACCCGGGCCTCGCAGATCAATTCGAGAAGATCAAAATTACCCTACAGCCACTCACTCTGGATGATTTCTCCAAACTTTGGACAGCCCTGCCCGAGACCAATTTTCGCCGCTCGGTGGCCTACCTGGTGTCGGTGGTGCAAATAGACAGCAGGCGCCCTCGACGGTATCCACGACCGGTGGGAGAGCCGCCCGCAGCCGGTCCCCGGGTTTATGTGAAAACCTTTCGTACTCCCCAGATTAATGAACTACGCGTCATTCGCGTAAATGACCCGAACCGCCGGGAGCGCCCGGCGCCATACCTGCGGCTGGCCGACGCCCTCATCATTTGCGGCAGCAATCTGACGGGGGAGTCCCCCCGGCTCATCATCGGGGGAGTGGAGGCCACCGCCTCTCCCTCGGTCTGGCAGGAGGATCGCATCGAGCTGCAACTTCCTGATGACCCCATACTGCAACCCGGTCCCCAGACGGTCAGGCTGAACCTGGAAATTCCCCTGGGGGAGCCGCCTACCCCCCGCCCGGGATTTTTCTCCAACCTGGGCGTGCTTGTCCTGGTGCCTCACATTATGGAACTGGATCTTGCCGCCACCCCCGGATCCCTGATTATCAGGGGTACGCGGCTGTCTCGGCCGGACCGGGAATGCTTCACCCTGCTGGGGGACCGCGTCATTCCGGGCCGGGACTATACCACGGCCACCTCCACGGAAATTTCTTTCACCTTACCAGCGGGGTTGGCCCCGGGGGAGTATCCGGTGCGGGTGCGGGTGGATGGAGTGGAGAGCCTTGACTTGGAGACGGTTACCTTGTCATGACCGAATTGGCTGGTGAAACCCTGAATCGGTCCAGGAATTGGCTGACCGACAATCGGCGCTACCTGGAGGCCGAGCTGCGCTGCTTGCGTTTGCGTCTGCACCGGGAAGCCCTCTGGCTGCGACGCCGCTGGGAAGACGACACCCTGCATCGGCATAATTACCAGGGGATGATGGTCAGTGACCGGCAGGCCGACCGCTTACTGGCTGCGGCGGACCGCCAGGCTGAGGCCAGGTTTTATCAGGAAGACCCGGAGGCCGCGGCCATCAGCCGCGCCCTCACCCCGGCAGTGGAGGAGGCCGCGGCTTTGTCTCAAGCCATGCGTGCAGCCGAAGCCCCTCCCGCCCTCAAGATTATGGCGACACTCTTTGGTCTGACGCCTTTCGAGGAGCAGGTGGTGCTTTTGTGCCTGGCGCCCCAGTTGGAACCCACTCTGGCGCACCTCTACGCCTATGTGCAGGACGACATCCAGCGGAAATATCCTACCCCGCACCTGGCTCTGACCCTGTTTGAGGGTGAGACGGAGCCGGGGTCGGGGGCCGCCTTCAGTTTTGGCGAGGGCGCGCCGCTGCGCCGTTTCCGCCTGGTGACCCAGGAGCCTGGTCAGGGGGGGGCCACGCCTCTTTTGGCAAGGCCCCTAACCATGGATGAACGTTTGACTGACTTCCTCCAGGGCATCAATCGCTTGGACGGACGAATCACCGACCTGGTGCGGCCGGTGTCCCCCCACCTGCTGACTGACTCCCAGCGCCGGCTGGCGGAGCGCGTCCAGCTTTCTGTGTGGGACAGGGTCAGGGAGGGAACCTGGCCGCTGGTCAACCTCACCGGACCGGCAGGGGTCGGCAAAAGGGCGGTGGCCAGCTCCCTCTGCCAGCACCTTCACCTTAACCTCTATAAACTGGAGGTTGGCCGGCTCCCCGGAGTCGGCCCCGAGCGTCAGGAACTGCTGCAACTACTGCGGCGAGAAGCCATTCTGTCGCGGCTCGCCTTCTATTTGGAGGCCCGGGAGATCGACCCCGCTGACCAGAATCTGGTCGTGGCCTATCATGACGTTATTGAAGGTCTGGGAGGGTGTCTTTTGTTGGGAAGCCAGGAGCGCTGGCACACCCTCCGGGAAACCTTGGCTGTGCCAATTCCCAAAGCCGATGGGGGGAGTCGTCGCCAACTGTGGTTACAAGCCCTGTCCCCTATGGCCCACACCGTGGATGGAGAGCTCGATCTGGTGGTGCAACAGTTTGACTTCAGCCCCCAGGACATCTCCCAGGTGGTCATGGCAGCCAGGGGACGGGCCCGCCTGCACACCGGGGAGGACGGCAGCGCCATAACCACAGAGGACCTGTGGCAATCATGCCGGGAACAGGCGGGTTGGCACCTGGAGGAACTGGCCCAGCGTCTGACGCCCTGTTTCACCTGGGAGGACATCGTCCTGCCCTCCGAAGTGTTCCATCAACTTCAGGAAATCGCCGCTCAGGTCGCCCACCGCCCCCAGGTCTATGAAACCTGGGGTTTCGGGGCCAAGCTCAGCCGGGGCCGGGGAATCAGTGTCCTCTTTTCGGGCCCCAGCGGCACGGGCAAGACCATGGCCGCGGAGATTTTGGCCAAAAACCTCAACCTGGATCTTTTTCGCATCGACCTGGCGGGGGTGGTGAGCAAGTACATCGGGGAAACGGAAAAAAACCTGCGCAAAGTCTTCGATGCCGCCGAGACCAGCGGCGCCATCCTGTTCTTTGATGAAGCCGACGCCCTCTTTGGCAAGCGCACTGAAGTCAAAGACAGCCATGACCGCTATGCCAACATCGAGGTCAACTACCTCCTGCAGCGGATGGAGGACTATCGGGGCCTGGCCATTTTGGCCACCAACCGCAAGTCGGCCTTGGACCAGGCCTTTTTGCGCCGCCTGCGCTTTCTGGTGGAATTTCCCTTCCCGGATGCTGACAGCCGTTGGCGCATCTGGGAAAAGGTGTTCCCCTCCCAGGCGGACCGGGAAGATATGGATTGGACTACCCTGGGGCGCCTGGAGATCCCCGGGGGCAACATCAAAAATATCGCCATTAACGCGGCGTTTTTAGCCGCCAGTGAAAATGGCCCCATCGGCATGGCCCACCTGATGCGGGCCGCCCGCCGGGAATACGCCAAGATTGAGAAAATGATCACCGAAACGGAATTTGGCGCCTACTACCGGGTGCCCGGGCCATGAAAAACCCGCACTTTACTCTGGAAATCGACCGCCTGGTGCTCACCGGCCTGGACCTGGGTCCGGGGGCCTCGTTACGTCTCCGCACCTTATTGGCCAGGGAATTGCGCCAGGAGCTTTCCCAACTGGCAGGGTTGGACCGTATGAGAACTGTGGCGTTGCCCCGGGTGACAGCCCCACCCCTGGCCCTGCCTGCCCCTGGGTCCGAGGCCCATCTGGCCCGGAGTCTGGCCCGGGGGATTGTTCAGTCCTTGCGGGTGGCGGACTGACCGCTCCTAAAGATGGCCACCATGACTGTTTTTGCGGACCGCCAAAAGATCAAAATGAACAGCCCTCAGGCTCTGCGGTCCGGGCGACGGAGCCCTGCCGCCCTGCGGCAGCCTCCTCTTGAGGCCCGGCAACCGGTGAGCAACCAGGCGGCTCAGAAGTTCGCCCAGACGTGCCCTCTGGCTCTGCCCAGCCCGGTGAGCTGTCCTTTCGGGGGCATCTGCCACAGCTGCCCGCCCCGGGTGCAGGCCAAGTTCCAGGTCGGCCAGCCTGGCGATAAATATGAGCAGGAAGCCGACCGGGTGGCGGAGGAGATTCTCCGGCAGCCTGAACCCATGACTGAGGGAGGGCCGGGGAGCCTGGCGCCGCCGCAGCCTCTCTCCCTAATGCGGTCCTGTGCCCCGTGCGATGAGGAACTGCGACGGCTGCCGCTGGAAGAGTGCGAAGAGCCCCGGGGCCCAGAGGAGGAGGTGGTGACCATGCTTCCCAAGGAACTTCCCCACCAAACTCCTCCCGTTTCTCCGCCAGTGGAGGCGGCCATCTCCGGCAGTCTGGCCGGCGGCTCTCCTTTGCCTGGTGCCCTGCGGGATTTTTATGAACCCCGCTTCGGCCAGGATTTCAGCGGGGTGCGCCTCCATACGGATGCCCAGGCCGCGGCCGCGGCGCAGACGGTGCAGGCCCGGGCCTTCACCCAGGGACGCCATATCGTTTTGGGCGCAGGGGAATATGCCCCGGAAACGGAGAGGGGCAAAAAGCTTCTGGCCCATGAGTTGACCCATGTGGTGCAGCAAAAAGGAATATCCCTGGCAGATACACCTCTACTCCAGCGCATGGAGATTGGAGACACGAACCGACAGCCCCTCCCCGGATGGTATGGGCTCGGAATTGGAGAGGTTCCTCCGGAAGAACGTGAACGTGTCTTGGCGGCCATCGAACAGATCCGCACGGTTGCGAACGATCCGGATACGTATGAGGACTGCCACAGATTTTTTGAAGAGAACTGTCCAGGTGGCAACCAAGCCTCTCTGAGCGACACCTTCGCCACTGTGGTGTTGTGGAAGATAAATACCCCTCTGGTCGGCGAACTTGGCCGGGCGGCGCGTGACAACATCGGTTACTCCCAGAGTGCATACGATAAGGGGGAACAGGGATTAGCTCAAACTTTGGTCCACGAAATGCTGCATATTTGTGGCATCAGTGGTGACCCGGAGGAGCATTATCTTGCCGATGTGGCGGGGCTGTATTGTATCGGATTTGCACCAAACATATTATCCATCACTTTGGGGCCAACCTCGGAAGAATTGCCGTTGGTCTTTTTGCTTTCTTACTGCCGAATCTTGGAAGATTGGGTTGAAGGCCGTATACAGGTTACCACCGGGGCCGATGTCAACATACTAGCTCCTATCTTTGAAATTCCTCCCGTAATTTTAGGCCATGAACCTTCTAGTCCTACTGAATATGCCAGTCTTATCGTGGGGGTGCGCGGCCGGACCAATCTGCTCTGGGGTGGGGAGCAGTATGGCGGCCTTACCGGCACTATTGAAACCGGGATGGGGGTGGGACGATTTGCTCTCAGGAGTCCAGAGCCCGGGGAAGGCCCCGCCACCAAAGTAGCAGGCGATTTGATTTTGCAGGTGGGCGTTGGGGCCGAATTTTATATTCCATTTGGACAACAAGGTGTCCCGGTTTCTATTGAGGCGGCTTATCGACTGGCGCAACCGTTGACAGGAGAGGCTGAAAGAATTCAGAGTTTATTGTTGGGCCCTGCTCTTCACTTTTAGGTTTTTCATGCCACGTTCATATGGCTGGTTGTAAAACCATGAACCTTAAAACTTGCAGAGCTAGCCTCTATCTTTAAGGGGCAGGATCCTTCCACAGGAAAGGACCTTTTAGCGGGACGATATTTTCGGAACAGAGATAAACCATGGGCAAGTTTCAACGGCAGTACGATACCCAGAAAAGATCATCCCAATGGCAGTGGGGGCTTCCGGCCAGAGGGAAAGCGTTATCCCGGGGGGGGGACCAACCTCTCCTGGCCTCCCCTCAGGCCTTTGGCAACCAGGCGGCCCAGAAATTCGCCCAAACCTGCCCCCTGACCCTCCCCAGCCCGTTGAGCTGTCCCTTCGGGGGCATTTGCCACAGTTGCCCACCCCGGGTGCAGGCCAAGCTCCAGGTCGGCCAGCCTGGCGATAAATACGAGCAGGAAGCCGACCGGGTGGCGGCAGAAATTCTCCGGCAGCCCGAAGCCATGGCTGAGGGAGGGCCGGGGAGCCTGGCACCGCCGCAGCCTCTCTCCCTAATGCGGTCCTGTGCCCCCTGCGATGAGGAACTGCGACGGCTACCGCTGGAAGAGTGCGAAGAGCCCCGGTGCCCGGAGGAGGAGGTGGAGATGACCCTGCTCCCCAAGGGGCTTCCCGGCCAAACTCAACAGGTTTCTCCGGCTGTAGAAGCGGCCATCTCCGGCAGTCTGGCCGGCGGCTCCCCCTTGCCGGGGGCCCTGCGGGATTTTTATGAACCCCGCTTCGGCCAGGATTTCAGCGGGGTGCGCCTCCATATGGATGCCCAGGCCGCGGGCGCCGCGCAGACAGTGCAGGCCCGGGCCTTCACCCTGGGACACCATATCGTTCTGGGTTCAGGGGAATATGCCCCCGAAACCGAGAAGGGCCGAAAGCTTCTGGCCCATGAGTTGACCCATGTGGTGCAGCAGAGGGCCGGAATGGCACCGCCAGCTATTCCCCTAATACAGTTGACCAATGGGGCTCCCGCCGCAGTAGAACCGCCTTTCCTGGATTGCATTCCCGACATAACCGGAGTGGTCCACCAGGAAGTTATTAACGAGATGATCCAAGATGCCACAGAATTGGCCATAGAATGGATAGGCGACTCCATCGACGCTTTAACCCGTCTCATTGATAACACCGGGACTCCCGACGACTCTCTCGCCTTGCAAAATCACTTTCCCGGCGGGCGAAGGCATTTTATCCGAAACCGTTTCAGAAATATGCGGACAATTCTCCAAAGAACTAACATAGATATTTTTGTCTGTAACCCGGCCGACTCTCATTATTGCAGTCAGGAACCCTTTGGGTATGGCTACATTAGACAGGTTGGAGGAATTATCCATCTTTGCCCATTTTGGTTTACTTTGAATCTGTTATGGCGAGCCATGGGTGTTATTCATGAAGCCGCACATGTAGCCGGAGGATCCTTTGATGACTGCTATGTACATCAAGACTGTTACCCCCCGCACGACGCCCATGAAAATGCAGAATCGTATGCTTATTTTGCTTTTTCGATCTAAAGACACCTTAAGGTCTTGGGTAATTTTAACAATCTATTCCGGACAGAGTAAAGACGAGGATAGAAGACACAACCTCTGATTTTTGATAGCGTACCGGTTTCCTTTCTTAAGGAAGAAAACATGAGTTTTCCCAGGAGCCCAATAAATAACCAGAAAAGTCTCCTGAGAGGGGTCCCCACGCCTGTGCGGCTCCGGACCGGGCCCAGCAGGGTGCCTGCTCCTAGCCTAACGGCATTACAACCCCTGGGTAACCAGGCGGCCCAGAAATTTGCCCAGACCTGCCCCCTGGCCCTCCCCAGCCCGGTGAGTTGTCCTTTCGGGGGCATTTGCCATAGTTGCCCGCCCCGGGTGCAGACCCAGTTAAAGGTCGGCCAGCCTGGCGATGAATACGAGCAGGAAGCCGACCGGGTGGCGGACTTTTTGGTTCGCTCCCCAACCCCGCCTGGCAGCCTTGGAGAAGCCGCCCCCTATGGGCCCGCCGTGGTGGGGGGCGGGCCGGCCGGGGGAACCATCCAACGGCAAAATCTCCCGCCGGAGATCTCTCTCCGTCTCCCGCCAATATCCGAGGAGGAAGAAGAGGAAGTCAGAGCCAAGCCCCTGGGGTCGGGCCGGATGACCCCGCCCGCTTCAGAGGCCACGGTCCCCTCGACGGGTGGGGGCAATTTCCCGGTCCAGCGCTTCCAGCAAGGCGGCCGCCCTTTGTCTCACCCCCTCAAGTACGGGATGGAACGCCATTTCGGAGTGGACCTCGGGAATGTGCGGATTCACACCGATGCCCAAGCCCACCGGGCCTGCCGCGGCCTTGAGGCTCGGGCCTTCACCCTGGGAAACCACATTGCCTTCGCCCGGGGCGAATATCAGGAAGGCACCGATACGGGGCGCCACCTGATCGCCCATGAACTTACGCATGTCATGCAGCAACGGGGCAAGGCTGCCACGCTTCGCCGACAGGTTAGCTGCCTTCCGGGAACCGCGTCGCCCTATACGCCGGTTTCAGATACCACCATGAACTGCTATGGCTATGTTCTTAATCAATCCAGTATCTTGACCCCCGGGGAGCTTTCTACGCGCCAGGTGATGGGTGGGATGGATCTCAGGGACATAGCAACCTATACGGCGGCCAATGTCATGACCCTCATGGAAAGAGACCTGGGACCGACGCTGGACGAAAACTCCTGCTGCCCGGAGAACAGGCGCAATATTGCTGGCGTGGTGACGAATGATGCCACCCACTTCGACACCACGCCCACAGGGCAACTTGCTCCCAAAGTAGGAAGTCAGTACTTTGACTTTCATTTTTATAAACAAGATGCTGACGGATTTTACTCCCATAAACCAGGCACAGATCCAACGTCAAGGATAGATTCATTAGATCAAGAGATCACACATCCTTTTGCTGCTGTACGGAGCTATTCAAATGCGAGTTATGGGAATTACGTGGGCACCTTTTGTAGAATGTAACTGTGATTGAATAGAGCAATTGTCTCATTGTTATAAATGTGAGTGAGTTATTACTAAGTATGTAAGGAAAGTTAATAAAGAATAATCAATACTATAAACTCAATTAAAGGGTTGTAAAAAATGTCCACCGACTTCCCCCGCAGCCCCAAATTTTTGAAAGGCGCGCTGGTGGCCTTTGAGTCCCAGTTCCTGGGCCCCATACCCAATATCATCGTGTTCCAGTACAACCCGGAGCAGCTCAACCGCACCCTGGCCCACCGGTCCGCGCCGGCCGAGTCCAGCAACGTGGGCGCGGCCCGGGAGGACGTGCAGCGGGTCCTGGGGCCGCCGGTGGAAACCATCACCTTGTCCGTGGAGCTGGACGCGGCCGACCAACTGGATGAGCCCGCTACCCACCCCCACGTGGCCGTCTTCGGCCTCCACCCGGCCCTGGCGGCCCTGGAGTTGCTCCTGTACCCTTCCAGCGCCCAGGCGCTCCTGAATCGCACCCTGGCCCGGGCCGGCACGGCTCAGATCTGCCCGGCGGACGTACCCCTGGTGCTCTTCATCTGGGGGCCCAGCCGGGTTTTGCCCGTGCGTCTCACCAGCTTTTCAGTCACCGAAGAGGCCTTCGACACCCGGCTCAACCCTATCCGGGCCAAGGTGGAGTTAGGCCTGCGGGTGCTCACCTACATGGAATTGCAGGACACCAGCCTGGGCTACACCGCGTACTTGGCCACCCAAATTCAGAAAGAGGTGTTGGCCCGCCTTAACCTGTTCAGCAGCGCCGAGCAGATCGTGGGTATGTTGCCTTTTTAGGAGAGAAATCATGTTCTTCCGGGGAAGCCGCTACGCCGACGTGGGCGAGGATGAAATCACCGATAGCCGGGGACGGGTGATTCGATTCAAGAAAATCCGCCGTATCACCACCCCCCCGGGGCACTTGGCGCATACGGTCAACCAAGGTGAGCGCCTGGACCACCTGGCGCACCGTTATTTCCGCAACCCGGAACGGTTCTGGCGCATCTGCGACGCCAATCACGCCATGTGGCCGGATGACCTGATGTCGGAGGTGGGACGGACGCTCTTGATTCCCCCCTCTCAAGGGTGAGGCAAATGGACATTTCCTTCACACTGCTCATCAACGGCATGCCGGCCGACCAAGACTTGCTGGCCGCCTTGCAGCAGATTGAGGTGGAGGACCATGCCGACATGGCGGACATTCTGCGGCTCCGCCTCGCCATCGGCGTCCGGGACGGCTGCGCCACCTGGTCCATCATCGATGAAGACCTCTTCCGGCCCCTGGACGAAATCACCATCATGGTGCAAATAGGAACCCTGGCCGAACCCCTCATCGTCGCCCATGTGACCCAGGTGGACGGGCAGTTCTCCAACCAACCGGGACAGTCCATGCTCAACGTGGTGGCCATGGACCCCACCATGCTCATGAACCTGCGGGAAAAGGTCCGGCCCTGGCCCAACATGTCCGACAGTGAAATTGCCACGGCCATATTCAGTGACGTGGAATACACCCGGCATCACCGGATCATCCCGGTGGTGGAGACCACCACCCTCCGGCGTCAGGAATCGGAAACAACCGTGATGCAGCGGGGTACGGATATCCAGTTCTTGCGGGAGTTGGCCCAGCGCAACGGCTTCGAGTGCTACCTGGAGGTTAATCCCCTGACCAGGCAGGTGGAGGGGCACTTCCACCCTCCCCGGCCGGAGGAAAATCCCCAGGGGGTGCTGTCGGTGAACCTGGGGGAGAGCACCAATGTAAATTCCTTCAATGCCCAATATGACATGCTACGGCCCACAGCAGTGCGGGCCACCGGCCTGGATGCTGAGACCCAGGCAGAGCAGCCGGCCCAGGCGGAAGGCCAGACATTGTCCACCTTGGGTTCGGAACCCACCCTGGGCGGCGGTCAACTGCGAGAGGTGCTGGTGAGCCAGAGCGGCCTCTTCCAGACCGGGGAGCTCCAGACCTACGCCCAGGCTGAAACGGAGCGGTCTTCCTGGGCCATTACGGCTGAGGGGGAATTGCATACCCCGGCCTACGGCCGCATTCTCCGGGCCAAGCGGCCGGTGGAGGTGCGGGGTGCGGGGCGTCAGTTCAGCGGCGTCTATTACGTGGAGCGGGTTCACCACACCTTCAGCGGCGACAGTTACACCCAAAGTTTTACGCTACGGCGCAACGCCTTGGGACTGAGCGGGCAGGAGCGTTTTATGGAGGACCTGGCCCTGTCGGTGTGACCCAGGTGGTCTGGCCTGTCCATGGCCACCCGAGGGGAAAGCTTCCCTCTTTCTCCTGATTGTCCTGATACGGGCGGGGCAGCAGCATCATCCTGAGGGATTTTTCCTCACAGGAATATGGTCGACTTTCATCGAACGGCAAGGCGACAAAAAAACGGTGATCACCATGGCCAATGGCACTGCACAACCGCAACAGCAACAGAACTTACGGCATTACGGTAAATACCGGGGGCTCGTCAGCGACAATCAGGACCCCAATAATCTGGGCCGCCTCAAGGCCAGGGTGCCCGAGGTGCTGGGAGAGGTGGAGACCGGTTGGGCCTTGCCATGCGCCCCCTATGCCGGGAATGGGGAGGGTTTTTTCAGCATCCCTCCCGTGGGCGCCGGCGTCTGGCTCGAGTTCGAGGCCGGCGACGTGTCCCGCCCCATCTGGACGGGTTGTTGGTGGGGCGCCAATCAGGTGCCGGCCAATGAGCAGGGCGCCCCGGCCACGCCTCCCCTCAAGATCTGGCGCTCCGAGGCGGGCTTGCTGGTGGCCCTGGACGACCAGAGCCAGACGGTGACCGTGAGCGACCGGGGGGGCCAGAACTTGATAACCATCAAGGTGCAGCAAGGTCAGATTATCGTCCAGGCCACCGCCAAGGTGGTGGTGGAGGCGCCCCAGATCGAACTGGTGGAAAATGCCGCCCATCCCATCGTTTTCGGGGATAACCTGCTCCAGTATCTGAACCAATTGGTGATCTTGTTCAATTCCCATTTGCACCCGGGTGAATTGGCCGCGGGGTTCATGCCGGTAACCCCGGCGCCCCCGGTGCCGGCGTTTCCGGCTGCCACGCCAACTCTGCTGTCAGTGCGGGTCAAGTCGGGGTAGGAGAGGACATGCCGGACGACGAACTCTATGGCGGGACCCTGGAGGCTTTTGCCGACAGCATGGCCGAAGAGATGGAAAAAGCGTTGAACCAGGTGCGAGTGGAAGCCGGGCTGGACCCCCTCCCCATCGGCGACCCCGACCGGGATCGGGACCGCCGGCTACTGTTCATCGCCATTGCCCGGGGGATCATCAATCACCTGGAGAAGAAGGAAAAGGCCTTCATGGTGACTGTGAATAGCGGGGCCCACACCCACACCGGACACCCCGACATTCAGGTCAAGAGGCCGCCGGAGCTGCCGTGATGACGAAATACCTGGACTTCCCCCTGCATTTTGACCCTCGCGGCTTGACAGCCGTGACCGATGAGGATGACCACATCCGGGACCTCATCCACCAGGTGCTCTTCACCCAGCCGGGGGAACGGGTGAACCGGCCGGATTTCGGCTGTGGACTCAAGCAGATGATTTTCCGGCCCAACAGTGAGGCCTTAGCCACCGCCACCCAGTTTTTGGTGCAGGGCGCGCTGCAACGCTGGTTGGACACCCTGATCCAAGTGGAGCGGGTGGAGGTGGAGACCCAGGATGAAAAACTCCTGGTCACGGTAGTGTATCGCAAACGCAGCACTGGGGAGCGCCGGGCCGACGCCTTCTCCCCCGTCGGGCCGGCTTGAGGCACAAGGAGACCGACGCCGGTGACAGCCGCAGAATTTCTGGCAGAACTAAGCCCTGTTTGCCGGGATCTTAAGAGGCGGGCCGATATTCTGGCCCATCCCAGCCTCAACGGCATCGAGGTGGTGGAGTACGAGTTCCGGGAGTCGGACCCTCACCCCCACATCCTGGTGGTCCACTTTCTGAAGCCCCTCCCCGATCCAGCCGGTCCGGATGGGGCCTTCGGTCTGACCACTAACCCGGAGTTGGTAAAAATTGCCGGCGGCACCCGGATAGTGGACCTGCGAGTTCTCGGGGTCAAGCGGGTGGGTGAGCGCCTGGAAATTGCCGTGGATCAGGCCGGGGACTTCTCCGCTTACTGGCTCCTCCTCGGCTGGCAACGCCAACCGGACGGCGCCTGGCTCCAGGTGATTCCGGCCTTGGAGCAGCACTTTTCCAAAGCTCCCGTCAATTTTCGAGTCAGTTGCCCGGTGGACTTTGACTGCCGGGAGGAAGTTGTCTGCCCGCCCGAGCCTCGCCAGGAACCCCTCATTGATTACCTGGCCAAGGACTATGCCAGCTTCCGCCAGCTCCTGCTGGATTCCCTGCCCCAGCTCAATCCGGACTGGCAGGAGCGCAACCCGGCAGACCTGGGAATGGCTCTCATCGAACTGTTGGCCTACACCGGCGACCACCTGAGTTATTTTCAGGATGCGGTGGCCAATGAAATGTACCTGGACACGGTGCGGCAGCGCTTGTCGGCCCGGCGGCACGCCCGGCTCATCGATTACCGCATGCATGACGGCCGCAACGCCTGGACCTTCGTGCACCTGGCTACGGACAGTAACGGTACGGTGCCCCAGGGTACCAGGCTTCTCACTAAAATACCCGTGCCCCTGGCCAACCAGCCGGCGCCCCCGCCGGTGGTCATCTCTGAGAGTCTAACGCCTCAGGCGGCCTTTGCCAGCGACCCGGCTCTGGTCCGGGCGGTGGTCTTTGAAACCGCGTTTCCGTTGGAAGTTTGTCCCGAAAACAATACTATCTTCATCCATTCCTGGGGCAACCAGGAGTGCTGTCTCCCCCCCGGCGCCGCCACTGCCTACCTGTACACCGTTAAGCTGGCAAACCCGCGATGGGTGCGGCGGCCCTTCTTGGAAGCCGGCGACTTCCTTATCCTGGAGGAGGTCAAAGGGCCGGCCACCGGTGAGGCTGCCGATGCCGATCCGGTTCACCGTCAGGTGGTCAGACTCGTGGACGTCCAGGAAACCCAGGACCACACGTATAAGGATCGACTCCGGGACGGCAACCTCCAGGTGTGGCGAACCGGCAATACTGCCTTGCCTCTCCTCAAGGTCACCTGGCGCCAGGAGGACGCGCTCACCTTCCCCCTGTGTCTCTCGGTGCGGCCGCCGGGGAAAGACCCGGTCTTCCACGTGTCGGTGGCCCGGGGGAATATGGTCCTGGCGGACCATGGCCGCACCATGGTGGAAGAATTCCCTCAGGCAGAGCCGGTGCCGCCGGATCGACCGTTCCGGCTCCGCCATAGCCAGGGCCCTCTCACCATGCAGTGCCAGCCGCCCCAGGTGGATTATGACCCGGTGACTGCGGCGCTGAGGACTCCCCGGCTGGAGTTGCGCGGCACCCCCCGGCAGGCTCAGCCTGCCATCGCTCTCTTGGCGGATTTTCCGGCGCACCGGGAACTATGGACCCCCGTCCCCGACCTCCTGGACAGCTCCTCCTTTGACCGTCACTTCGTGGTGGAGGCGGATGACAACGGCCGGGGCACGGTGCGCTTCGGCGACGGCGAGTACGGGCGGGAACCGGCCGGGGCCCTGAGCTTCACCGTCACCTGCCGGGTGGGGAACGGCCGCCCCGGCAATGTGGGGGCCCAAGCATTGGCCCATATCGTCCAGCCCCTGGTGGCGCCCCGGTGGCCCGACATCACCGCAGTGCTTAATCCCCTGGAGGCCCGGGACGGGCAGGACCTGGAGACCATCGAGGAGGTGCGGCAACTGGCCCCCGCCGCCTTCCGGGCGGAGCAGTATCGGGCCGTCATCGAAGCGGATTATACCGCTGCGGCCCTCAAAATCCCGGAGGTAGCCGGGGCAGTGGCCACCTTTCGGTGGACGGGAAGCTGGCACACCGTCTTTTTGGGGGTGGACCCCCGCCACCCGGGTGACCTGATCACCCTCCCGGGTGGCCGGACCGAGCTGGCCTCCGGCCTGACCCGCAAGGTCAAGGCCCATATACAGCGCTATCGGCTGGCGGCCTACGATATGGAAATCCGCTCGGCCCGGTATGTGCCCCTGGAGATAGACCTGGAAGTGTGCGCCGCCCCTGATCACTTCCAGGGGGATGTGGGCGAAGCGGTGCTCCTGGCCCTCAGCCATCGAGTCAATGCAGATGGCACCATGGGCCTGTTCCATCCGGATAACTTCACCTTTGGACAGGCAGTCTACCTCAGCCGTCTCTATACTGCCGTGGAAAAGGTGGCAGGGGTGGAGTCTGCCGTGGTGACCCGTTTCCACCGGTTTGGGCTCCTGCCAGGCAGTGAACTGGAGAAGGGCGTCATTCCCATGGGACCGTGGGAGATCGCCCGGCTGGATAATGATCCCAATTTTCAGGAAAACGGGGTGCTTCGCCTCACAGTCAGAGGTGGCAAATGAAACGCGATACCTGTGGCTGCTGCCAACCGGCGGTTAAGCCCACTCCCGTCACCATTTATAACCGGCCCGGGCTCTCAGCCCTGGCCTACCGGGTGGGCACCTTCGCCGCCTTTCGTCAGGCCATGCTCCAGGCCATCGCGGGGATGCCCGAACTTGCGGGCCTTAGAACCCGCCAGCGCGATGATTACGCCATAACCCTCCTGGAGTTGTGGGCCATCATCGGGGACATTCTCACCTTTTATCAGGAGCGCCTGGCTAATGAGGCCTTCTTGCGGACAGCCCGCCTCCGGGAATCAGTCCTGCGCCTGACCCGCCTCCTGGATTACCATTTGCGCCCGGGCGTGGCGGCCACCGCCTACCTGGCCTTCACCCTGGAGAAAGAGCAGCAGGTGCAGATTCCGGTGGGCTTGCGGGTGCAGAGCGTCCCCGGCCCCGAGGAACAACCCCAGAAATTTGAAACCCTGGAGCACATCACTGCGGATGTCCGGCTGAACCGGCTCCGCATCCTCCCCGGCCCCGTGGGGGTCAACCCCCTGGCCCAGGGGAAGACCGAGGCTTTCCTGGCCCCGGGATCCGACGGCCTGGCAGCCGCAGCAGCCCTAACCGCCGGCGACCGGCTCCTGGTGTTCAGTGACACTGCCGTGGAAGCACTTAAGGTCCGGGAAATTCGCCCCGCAGACGACCGGCTCATCCTGGCCTGGACTGATCCCATCCAAGGGTCCGCCTGGGACGTTCATTTCGAGCCTCGCAAACTGGGGCGCACCTTCCGCCTGTTCGGTTATAACGCCCCGCCCACCTACATGAAAGCCGACGAACCCCAACCCGGACTGGTCACCTGGACCCTCATAAACCTCACAGCCTGGGATGGCGCCGGCACCCCCGGGGAGGACAGCTACGGGCTGGCTGCGGCGAACGAAGTGTACCTGGAACGCCAGGTGGAAGACCTAAAGCCGGGGACCCAGTTCCTGGTGGTGGATGAGGGCCAAACCAGGGTGGTGCAGGTGGATGCCGTGAGTCAGGCCCCGGCCAGGCTCGGCTCGCTGAGCGACACGGTCACCAAATTAAAGCTTTATGGCTATCTGCCGGATATCAAGGACCGGCGCCAAGTGCTCATCCATGAACTGGAGGGGCCCCCCATTCATTTCTGGGGCTATGAGTTTCCCCCGGAAATAACCACCCCTGCCATCTTTCTCCCTTGCCGTCGCCTGGGCCCTGAGAAGGTGGAAGTAAGCCGCACCATCGAGCAGAATGCCTACCAGGAAGGAGTCCAGCTTGCCCTGAAAGACCTGGAAGTGGGCCGCACGGTGATTCTGCAGGATGAGGCGCACCCCCCCGTGGTGGCTACCATTAACCGGGCCTCGGTGGCGGGTCTGGAGGTGCGGGTGGGGCCCACCCCGGAGGATGCTGACAGTGTCACGGAACTGGGTCTTAACCCCCGGCAGGCGCGCTTCGTCACCGTCTCGGCGTCCCTTTCACCCACCCCGCAATTTACCAGTCCGAACCCCCAGATTTGGGCCACCATCGGTCCCGTGGGACCTCGTCTGGTCAGGTTGTCCGGCCCTTTGAACGACCTTGACGCCATAGCCCAGAGCCTCGAAGCCGGTCTTAAAGCCGCCCATGGGGACAAGGCCTTCTCCCAAGCCAGGGTCCTCTGTTGGGGGTCTTTCTTGCTGATTTTCCCCGGTGTGGGAGAAGTGCAGGTTTGGTTTGCCCCCACTCCCGAGGACCGGACCACAGTCCGGGAGTTGGGTCTTGACCCGAAATTCACCGACCAGGTTGTCGGCCTGGCCTCGGCCCCTCTGGAGCCCTTCCCTTCTGTGAGTGCCGACCATCCCGAACTTGCCGTAACCATCGGTCCTGTGGGACCGCGGCCCGTGACCCTAGCCGAAAAACCGGCCTCTCTGGAGGAAGCCACCCTGCTGTTGAAGGACGCCCTGAATGCCGCAGATCTTGCCCCGGCCTTTTTGCAGGCCTTGGTCGGCACGTTCCAAAACCGTCTGGTCCTCTTTCCGGGAGGACTCATTGATAAAAAGCAAGAATTTCTGGTCCTGGACCTTGAGACCACTTCTCCTTTCATTCTGGACAGCCGTGCGGCAGTTTTATCGGGGAACGTGGCCCTGGCCAGCCATGGGGAAACTGTGAAAAACGAAGTGCTGGGGGACGGCGATCAGGCCGCCCGGAACCAGAGCTTTACCTTACGGAACAAACTGGTGAGCTTTATTCCCAGCGCCAGGGCAGGCGGAGTCCAAAACAGCCTGAACGTTCTGGTGAACGGCGTTAATTGGCACGAGGTCCCCGGTTTGTATGGGCAAACTCCTGAAGACCGGGTCTATACCACCCGCTTAGCCGACGAAGGCACCATGACCCTGCAATTCGGTGACGGGAAAACCGGGGCCCGGCTGCCCACAGGCCGCCATAACGTCCTTGCCAGGTACCGCCAGGGGCTGGGCCTGGCCGGCCGGGTCCGGGCCCAGAGCCTCACCACCCTCCTGGACCGGCCGGTGGGGCTCAAGTCGGCCCTCAACCCCGCCCCGGCCGAGGGAGGGGCTGATCCCGAAACCCTGACCCAGGCCCGCCGGAACGCACCGACCACCGTCAGGACCTTCGGTCGGGCGGTATCGCTGCGGGACTTCGAAGACCTGGTCACCGCCTCGGGAGAGGTGGCCAAAGCCCAAGCTACCTGGGTCTGGTGCGGCGCCACCCGGACGGTGCACCTCACGGTGGCCGGGCAACGGGGGGGACATTTTTCAGACGAGGCCCTGGCCCGCCTCCATGCCGGCCTGACGGCCCACCGGGATCGCAATCACCCCTTGATTTTGAGTAACTATCTCAAAGTGCCGGTGGTGGTGCAGGCCACCCTGGGAGTGGACCCGGCCTATGTGGCCAAGGAGGCCGAGGCCGCCGCCCGGGCGGCGCTTCTTGCCGCGCTGTCCTTTGAGGAGCTGCGGTTCGGCCAGCCCCTTCATCTCAGCGACATCTACCGGGTGCTCCAGGACACTCATGGGGTCCTCTGGGTGGACGTGGACCTTTTCCACTTCAAGGACCGATCTCCGGCTCACCTCGAAGAGCGCCGGGCGGACGAGGCTCCCTTGCAGCAGCACGTGCGCATTTACCCGGCCCGTCCCCATCCCAACCCACCGCCCCTGGTTCTGCCTGGGGAGCAGGCCGAAATTGAAGTGCCGAGCCAGGATATCGGGTTGGTCACCTCCGGGGGGCTGCCTTTATGAGGAGGACGCATGCCGCACCCCAGATATGATCCGGACCGGCTCTACCGCCTCATGCCGGTGGTTATTCAAGAGCGGGACGCGGCCGAGGGCCACCCCCTGAGGGCCCTCCTGCGTCTATTGGCGGAACAGGCTGAGATTCTTCAGACCGACGTCCAGCAACTCTGGAACAATTTTTTCATCGAAACCTGCGAGCGCTGGGTCATCCCCTATATCGGCGACCTGGTGAGTAACAATCTGCTGCACGATGCCTCCCGGACCCTCCTCCAGGATGGCGCCCGGGACCTTTTCCCGGACCTGGTGGGGCCTGACTTACGCCCTGCCCCGCTGGTGCGCCTACGGGCCGATGTGGCCAAGACCATTTATTACCGGCGGCGCAAAGGCACCCTGCCCATGTTGGAGGAGTTGGCCCGGGACGTCACCGGGTGGCCAGCCCATGCCGTGGAGTTCTTTCGGATTCTGGGCTTAAATCAGCATCTCAACCACCTGTGCCTGGACCGGCCTGGCTCTCCCGACCTGCGCCGGGTGGAGGCCGTGGACCGGCTCAACGGTCCCTTTGACGCCATCAGCCACACCGTGGACGTCCGGGCCATTCAGCAGGATGAAGGGTGGTATAACATCAAAAACGTCGGTTTCTTCCTATGGCGGCTCCGGAGCTACCCGGCGGAAAATGTCCGGGCCCGGCAGGCCGGTCGGCCATGGCAATACTATGCCAGCCCCTTGGGCCAGCCAGCACCCCTGTTCTCCCGATGGCGGCGGGAGGGCGATGAGGCCGGCCTGGCCACCGAACTGCACGTGGCCGGCCCCTTGCGCCCTGCTGCCTTTTATGAGGATTTGCAGCGTCAGGAGACGGTACACCTGCCCCACCCGGACCACAGTAATTTCTATGGCTTATTCGAACCGTTCCCAGGGAGCACCCTGGTCCCCGGGCCGGAATGCAGCCTGGCCATCATCCGGGATGGCCAACCCGTCCCTCCGGCTAAGGTGCGCTGCCTGGACCTGGCCACCTGGAGCCAACCCACCGGAGAAGTGGTGGGGGTGGATGTGCGCCGGGGCCGCTTGGCCTTCGGCGATGCCTGGACGCCCGCCCAGGGGGTGGAGGTGTATTACCATTACGGCCTCAGTGCCGACCTGGGCGGCGGCCCCTACGAACGGGGCAGGTGGCTGGTGTCCCCCCATCTGGCGGCTCTTCGTCTCACCGTCCGGGAAAACGGCGTTCCCCCCGAGGCTTACCCCACTTTGGGAGCCGCGCTGGCGGAGTGGGCGGCTCAGGGCCGGCCCGATACGGTTATCACCATCCAGGACAACCGCACCTACGCCGAACCCCTGAGCCTCGAACTGGCCGACCATAACTGGCTGGTCCTCGAGGCGGCTAACACACGGCGTCCCCATCTGCTCCCGGACGGAGGAGAGATCCAGATTGTCGGCGACCACCCCGGAGCAGAGCTCACGCTAAACGGCCTCCTCATTGAGGGGGCGCTGCAGGTGAGCGGTGAGATGGGCCGTTTGCGCCTGCTGCACACCACCCTGGTCCCGGGGCGGAGTCTGGACGAAGAGGGTGAACCCCGTTCCCCTGCTCCCAGTCTCGTGGTGGCCGGGACTTCTGCCACCGGCGCCACCATTAACGCCAGATTGCGGGTGGAAATCGCCTTCAGCATCACCGGGCCCCTCAGGCTGCCGGAAGACGCCGAGGGTTTGTGGCTCCTGGATTCCATTGTGGACGGCCTGAGGGGCAGCGCCATCGCCGCCACCGATAGCCGCGATCAGCCAGGGCCCCCTGCCACTCTGGAACGGGTCACCGTGTTCGGCCGGGCTTATGTGAAAAGGCTTCCCCTGGCCAGTGAAGTGATTTTCACCGCACCGGTCTTGGCCACCTACTGCCAGGACGGCTGTGTGCGGTTTAGTTTCGTGCCCCGGGATTCCCGTACCCCCCGACGCTATCACTGTCAGCCAGACCTGGAAGTGGCCCGCCATCCAGCCCTGGAACCCGAAATTGTCGGCTGGCTGGCGCCCAGCTTTACCAGCGAGCGCTACGGGCAGCCAGGCTATGCCCAGCTCCGTCTCGGCTGTCCCTTACAGATTCGCACCGGGGCCGAGGATGGCTCGGAAATGGGGGCCTTCTGTCATCTGAAGCAAACTCAGCGGGAGAAAAATCTGCGTCTGCGCCTGGATGAATATTTGCCCTTTGGACTCGACCCGGGATTCATCTACGTCACCTGACCAAGGAGATAGACCATGGGCGGCGACTACTCACGCTTTACCTTTGACCCTCATAAAAACTATGGGGGGGTTCTCCAGCAACAAGGCCGGGTCAGCCTGGACGCTGACTGGAACGAATTGCTGGAAATCCACGACCGCCGGTGGCGAGCCGAAACTCTCGACATCCTGGGCCCCTCGGTGGTGCCGGACACCACGCCGGATGCCTTCCGTGTCACCCCCACCGGGCCAGGGACCTTCACCATCGGTATAGGCCGCATCTACGTGGACGGTCTGCTGGCGGAGAATCACGGAGGCGCCCCCCAGAGGTTCGAGGACGCTCTCCAGGAGCTCCGGGGCTCCACCCCCACGCCCTATGAGAACCAGCCTTATTATCCCAGTCCGCTCCCGCCAGGCTTGACCCGCCCGGCGTTGCCGGATATTAGCGGGCGCACCGATCTGGGCTATCTGGATGTCTGGCAGCGGGAAGTAACGGCCCTCGAAGACCCGGACATTCAGGAAATCGCTCTGGGCGGTCCGGACACCACCACCCGGCGGCAGACCGTGTGGCAGGTGAGAGTTCTGGAAAATGTCGGACCTCATAGCTGCGATGAGCCCATTGCCGCCTGGGACAATCAGATAACTCCCTCCGCCGGCCGCCTCAGTACTTCGGCCCAGCCGCCGGGAGGCGATGAGCCCCCCTGTATTATCGGCCCGGCCGGGGGTTACCGGGGCCTGGAAAACCGCCTCTACCGCGTGGAGATACATGTCCCCGGTCCAGTGGGGGTCGCCAAATTCAAGTGGTCTCAGGATAACGGCTCTGTGGCGGCCGCGGTGCCGGTGGAGGTGAACGCCATTTCCTCGGGGCGGGACCAGGTGACGGTGTCCCAGTTGGGCCGGGACCAGGTGCTGCGTTTTCAGGTGGGTGACTGGATCGAAATCCTGGACGATCACCTGGAGTTCCAGCAGCAAGCCGGCCACCTGGCCCACATCACCAAGATCGACGAGGCCAACCGCAAACTCACTTTCAGCCCGGCCATTCTCCCTGAGTTTGTCTTCGATCCCGCCGACGCCCACCGCCATACCCGGGTGCGGCGCTGGGACCAGAAGCTGCACGTGGACGCGCAGGGACTGCTCACCACGGCAGAGGGCCCCATCGACCTGGGAGACGGGGTCCGGGTGTCCTTCAGCACTGAGCCGCTGGATGGCCGCTTCAAAGTCGGCGACTACTGGGTGTTTGCGGCCCGCACCGCGGATGGCTCCGTGGAAGAGTTGCAGGACGCCCCACCCCGGGGCATCCACCATCATTATGCCCGTTTGGCTTTCGTCACCTGGAGCGACGGCGCCCAGCCGACTCAGGTCCACGACTGCCGTCAGCATTGGCCTCCGGTTCATTGCTGTCCCATCATGGTCCGGCCCGGCGAAGACATTCAGGCGGCCATCGACCGGGTGCCGGCGGAGGGCGGCTGTGTTTGCCTATTGCCGGGCCTGCATCACCTCTATGCCCCCCTGAGCATTGACGGGCGTGAAAATCTGATCCTCAAGGGGACCGGACCGGCCTCCAAACTGGTCTTTTCCCCCACCAAAACCCAGATTTCCCAACAGGCTATGCTCTCCATCACGGGAGGGAGCGAGAATATTCAAGTGCAGGACCTCCTCATGCACACCGATGTCCTCCCTCATATACTGGTGCTGGATGAGGCCAAGGAGATCAGCGTGGCCAACGCCGTCCTGGTGAACGGCGCTGAGACGGACAGCGATTGCCTCCTGCTGGGAGACTGCCAACGCCTGCGGGTGAGCGGTTCTACCCTGGTGGGCCACATGGGCCTCGTCCAGGCACATGGGCCAATATTGGAGAGTATCCGTCACGATCCTGGCCTCCGGGGTGAAGAAGCCAGGACCGAGACCGGGCCAACCATCCCGGAGGTTGTGACTCTGCATGGTCTTAGGCTTTGCGACTCCCGTCTCTATTTTGTCGAGACCGGGATTCGGTTAGGTGACCTCCTGGGTGGAGAAATCCGGGATAACCAGCTCCGCGCTCTGGAAAGTGGGGAACTGTCAATTTTCAAGCGGCCTTCCAAGCTCAGATATGAGCTGAAAGCTTCTCTTCCCGAGTCCTTTTATGACCAGGTGGATGATTGGGTGGTTGACCTCGGCCATCCTGGCCCGCCGTCCCCTTCTCCGGGTGGAACGGGGATTCAGGCCGGCCTGGCCGAACAGCTCACCATCCGGGACAACCGCCTGCTCTCCGGCAGAGGCATGTCCCTCCCGTTCACCCGTCAGGTGGAGATAAGCGGCAATCGCCTCCAGGTGGACAAGGCGGGCATCGAAGTGGGCTATGGTTTTGAGCTTAGCATTGCCCGAAATGACATTACCTTTCTGACCCTCAAGACGCCGCCTGCCTCCCCAGAGATTGATCCCGCCGATTTTCTCCGACAACAGCAGGAAACGGAGGACCTGGGCATCAGCCTGGGCTTTCTCAAGAAGGCAGCCATCACCGACAACCACGTGACGGCCCCCACGGCCCTGGCGTTGACCCATGCCTGGCGCCGCCCTGGGCGCAATCCCCACGGCTACACCTCTTCGCTCCTGCGCCTGTTTCGACTCCAGAGATTGTGGCGGGTAGGGGTGGAGTTAGGTTGGCTGGTCTGGCAAGTTCTGCAGTTTTTCTGGCGGGTGGGCCCCGCCACCCGGCCCACCAAAGAACAATTCAGCCAATCTCTGTTCCAGCGCTTCGTGGGGCTGTTGGGAAGCGGGCTGGTTCCCCTGTTTGCCGGCCAGACGGTGATTGCCCGGAATCATCTGGAAGCCACCCATTTCGGCGTCTTTTTTGACCAGGTATTCACCGTTGGTGGTCTTAGCCTCCAGGAAAACCGGGTCAGTGGTTTTCACAAAACCGGCATCCTGATTCACCCCTGGTTATCCGTGGGCTTTCCCGAACTCTTCGCCCAAGGCCTTCTTTGTCTGGGGGAATGGATCGTGGCGTTTCTCAAGTTGCTCCGGGAGAGATTGCGGGAGGTGCTTGATGGCCGGGCAAAGCCGGAGAGACCCGAGGCCGAGGCAGAGTGGACGTATGCCGGGGTGATGACCCAGTCGGTGGCCTGGATCACCTACCTGTGCTCCCGCTACTGTGGCGAAGTAACTGCTCCTGGTGAGGAGGGCCCCACTCTCGGTCCCTCCCCCATCGAGGACTTGGAGGAGGCCCTGGACGATTTACTTGAAAACCTGGATCCTACCTGGCTGGATGATCTGGTCAATCAATCCTATGTCATTGAAAACAATACCCTCCAGGGTTCGGGGGACGGCATCTGGACGGGCATCGACTCCTCCCGGGTGAATTACAATCAGGTAACCATCGTCCCCCAGAGCACTATCCCCTTCGAAGCCATGGCGGCGGGAACTTTTTACCATCACATTTTTGAAGACACCAAATACTATAATAATCTCTTGGCCATGTCCCTCATGGGAGCGGACCGGGAGGCGCTGCTGTTTTTCATGCTGGGGAATCAGAACTACCTGGATGAAAACTTGAACACCCAGGCTTTTCGTGCGCTTCTGCAACGCTTTGCTGTATTTTTCCTGATGAGTACACCTCCGGATTCCCCTGTGCGGGACCCCTTATCCGACATGGCTGTCGGACTTAACGAAGATAAGCTCGATCTGGACAAAGTGCGGGATGGCTGGGGCAGATTGCTCTTGGCCATCTGGGGAAACCTCCGGGGATACGGCATCGCCCTTCAGGGAGCCGACATGGTCTGCCTGGGCAATCGGGTCCAGGCGGCCCGCGGCTGCGAACTGAGCCGGCCGGCAAAGGTGAAGCTTGAGCTAGGAAAAGAGGTTACCCATTATCAGGACAATATAGCCGTTAACGAGCAGCCCGACGTTCACCTCCAGGCAGGTATACGCCTACCCGCCCTCGGCGGCATCTGGCAGTTCTCCAATATGGTCAGCCTGCTGTCTGACGCTTACTCCCTCTTGTCGAACCGAAAAATGAAACGGTGGACCAAGCTGTTGTTGCATGGGGAGGGGATTCTGGCCCTGATCCTCCTCCTGTACAACAAGAACCGCTCCTTGAACCTCACCGCCAACGTGGTGCACGACAGCCTGTGTCACGGCATCCGCTCCCTGGGGGTTTTGAATCTGGCGGAACTGGATGTTTTTGATAATCTAGTTAAAAATGCGGGACGCTATGGCATCTGTCACGTGGGGGTGCCGGATTTCAAGGTCAATGCCAAAATCCACCGCAACACCGTGGGAAGAACTAAGGACAATTTAGTTCTCCTGATGTTGCGCCAGATGTGGAGTCAGTTTGCCGCCCTTATCTGGGTGGACAACCCTCGGGGCACCTCTTTGCTCTTTCACAATCACGGGGATGGCAAATTTTTAGACGAACAGGAAGCGGCCGTCCAGGTCATTTCCAGGGTGGCCGGCATTATGGGCAACCACCTTCTCACCGATGCCAAGCTGGCCTTCGAAGCCGGCACTGCCGCCAAAGGCCTTTTTACCGATAACCTGGCCGACCAGGAAAGCGACATACCTGCCGCCCTGCGCCAGGGCCCGGATGTCACCGACCTTTAGGAGAGAGAACCATGGCCGAGCCAATCCAACAATTAGGCCGCACCACCGTATCGGAGAACCTGAAGGAGCAATTAAGCCCCTTCCCCCTGCTGGAGGGAGTCACCCATTCCCTGGCAAAGGAATGGAATAAAGTGAGGAAAAAGAAAATCCTTCCCACCCTGATTCAGAATCTGGCCACCGGGAAAATTTCCCTGCCGCAAGCCCTCCTGGAGCTCACTGAGATAGCCTCCACTATGCTTGACACCCTCGGGAAGGAAGAGGATCGCCTGGAAAAACGGGAAGCCAAGGCCAATGCCCAATACCATGACGGCCTCAAACGCAGCCGGGGGGTTAAGGGGGTGGCCAAAAAGAAGTCCCGGGAGAAGAAACGTTACGTCATGAAGGGTCAGGTGATTCATCCCAAAACCGCGGGGCCCCTGGCGGGCCTGATGGTGGAGGCCTGGGATCGAGATATTGCCAAGCATGACCTCCTGGGGGTTGATGTTACTGACTCTCAGGGTTCCTTTGAAATTGTCTTCGGCGCCAAGGACTTCAAGGAATGGGGGGAAAAGCTCCCCGAAGTGGTGGTGCGCGTCGGCCTTGACCGCCGCCGGATATTTTATGTGGGAGAGGACCTGCTGCAACCCCAGCCCGGCGAGGAAGTAAGCGTTACCCTCGCCCTGCCGGAAAGCCATGCCGATGAAGCGGCCAGAGTTCTCGAACATCGTTACAGGTTCGAAGTCACCCGGGTGCAGGAGCTGGACCACACCATCAACCTGAACCGCCTGCAGCACCTGCAGATGCAGGAAATTGTCAAAGCCTTCGCCGTCGGCTTAGACGAGGTGCGGCAGCTCCTGGAAGAGAAAATCAAGGAGGGTGGATAAGTCAGGAGGTTTTTCTCACCGCGTCGATAAGAAAAAGCAGCGGCGCATATTGAACCTGATGATTGATGCCGGTAACCAATAACAAAGGCCGGTAAGAACTATAATAAGAAGGCGAGACCCTCAAATAGGAAGGTGAGAGGAACCTGATCTCTTGTGACCATGTAATTCTATGTTAGTTTACATAATGTAAAATTATCAGACATTCCTCTAAATAATTATCTCTTTAATTTTATATTACTTTTCATATTTCTAAATATTACTTAGAATTATTTAATTTTTCAAACTCAATATGTTGTAGTCTCTTCATAAATAGTTTTGTATTCACAAGATCACATAATTAGCATAACTGGATTGTTGATTTTTTTATTAACTTTGCAGCGAAAGTTAATATATTATTAACGATTAAAACCACTTTTTAAACGGCAATTGGTCTTATTTCAATATCCTTTATGGTAATAACTCTTTGACTTATGTCGATTTCTCTAGCCCAGTCCTTGCCAGGAGAATTTTCAGAAGATAGAATATGTTTAATTCCACTTCTATTTTCCCATATACCCTTAACGTGTTTGTGACCAAAACAAAGGATATCAATTTTATTATAAATAGTGCGAAATAATTCCTGAGCATCTTTTAGTTCCATAAAAGGGTTATTATGAATGAATGGATGGTGATGAAAGAATAATATCTTAGTTCTATCAGCTAAAATCGGTTCTGATAGAATACTATTTAAAAAAGATAGTTGTCCATCTCCCACTTCACCACAAGCAAAATCAAAAGCATTTTTGGTTTCCAAATTGGTATCAAGGGCAATTAACATAACTTTTTCATAATCATGTTCATCCATGATTAAATTCACAACTGGAGTGAAATCTCCTGTAAAAGTTCCACCTTGTTGCAGAGGTATACTTAGCTTATTATCAAACCGTTCTGCCCGCTCTCTACTATAGAAATTACCCGCTGCACCAAAATCATGGTTTCCAGGGGCGATAAAGACATTTCCTAAAAAAGGTTTCAGGGCTTCATAGGCTTGGTCATATTGAACCTCATGGCCATCGTCTACAATATCACCTGTTACGATAAGGTTATGGTTCGGATATTGTTGTTTGATATATTGAAGCATAATTGTTACATCTTCATTGTCTCCTTCATGTCGGTGAAAATGCAGATCACTAATGTGGATAAACTTCATAATTCACCTCCAAAATATTATTTTATAGATTTTACGCAATTTAAGTTATGTGCCAGCCCTTTGATGTTAGAATATCGATAAATCTAACTGGTTAGCTCA
>CBFDAH010000008.1:0-37036 GCA_965602785.1 uncultured Syntrophobacterales bacterium | reverse complement strand
TATGTGCGGCATTATTGGCTATCTCGGCCCCCAGGAGGCCATGCCCATCCTCCTGGACGGCCTGAAGCGCCTGGAATATCGGGGCTATGATTCCGCCGGCATGGCGGTCATCGGGCCAAATGGTTTGGCCATCCGGCGCAGCCTGGGGAAGCTCAGAGAACTGGAGAAGGTAGTGGCCCAGGAACCCCTCTCCGGCACCCTGGGCATCGGCCACACCCGCTGGGCCACCCACGGCCGCCCCTCGGAGGCCAACGCCCACCCCCACCAGGTAGGGGACATCGCGGTGGTGCACAACGGCATCATCGAAAACTATCTGGACATCAAAGAAAATCTCCTTAAAGAGGGCCATCGCTTCGCCTCCGAGACCGACACCGAGATCGTCAGTCACCTGGTGGTGCGGCATCTGCGCCAGGGGGCCGACTATTTGGAGGCGGTGCGCCTCACCTTGCAGGAAATCAAGGGCTCCTATGCCCTGGTCATCGTCAACGCCAACGAGCCCCGCCTCTTGGTGGCGGCCCGCAAAGAAAGCCCCTTGATCCTGGGGCTGGGGGAGGGGGAGTATTTTCTGGCCTCCGACATCCCCGCCATCCTGCCTTATACCCGCCGGGTGATTTTTCTCGAGGATCACGACCTGGTGGTGGTGCGGGACGGGGAGTTCCTCCTTCTGGATGACCACGGCAATCGGGTCGAACGGCCCGAGCACAGCATTACCTGGAGCCCGGCCATGGCGGAAAAGGCCGGGTACAAGCATTTCATGCAAAAAGAGATTTTCGAACAGCCCCGGGCCCTCATCGACACCTTTCGGAGCCGCATCCGCCAGGAGGAGGGGGAGGTGATGCTGGAAGAGATCCCCTTCACCCCGGAGGATTGGCGGGCCTTCCGCAAAATCTTCATCGTGGCCTGCGGCACCTCATACCACGCCGCCATGGTGGGCAAGCACCTGCTGGAAAGCATCTGCCGCCTGCCGGTGGAGGTGGACCTGGGCTCGGAGTTCCGCTACCGGGACCCCCTGGTGGACGAGACGACGCTCCTCATTCCCATCTCCCAGTCCGGGGAAACCGCCGACACCCGGGCGGGTCTGGTGGCCGGCCAGGAGAGGGGTGCCAAAACCCTGGCCATCGTTAATGCCGTGGGCTCCAGCATCGCCCGAGAGTCCCAGTGCGTCTTCTATACTCACGCCGGTCCCGAGATCGGAGTGGCCTCCACCAAGGCCTTTACCACCCAACTCGTGGCCCTCTATCTCATAGCTTTGTTCATGGGACAGCACCTGGGAAGGCTCACCCGGGGCGAGGTTCGCCAGCGCCTGGCCCAGCTTGTGCGCCTGCCCACCTGGGTGCAGGAAACCCTGGACCTGGACGCCGGCATCCGGGAGCTGGCCTTCCAGTATATGAACGCCCAGAACTTCCTGTATCTGGGCCGGGGCCTGCACTTTCCCATTGCCCTGGAAGGAGCCCTGAAGCTCAAGGAAATTTCTTACATCCACGCCGAGGGTTACGCCGCCGGGGAAATGAAACACGGTCCCATTGCCCTTATCGACCAGCACATGCCGGTGGTGGTCCTGGCCACCAGGAGCCCGGTCCTGGAAAAGATCCAAGGCAACCTGGAGGAGGTGGCGGCCCGGGGCGGCCGTCTCATCGCTTTGACCGAGGCGGACAACTATCAGGTCATCGACAGAGTGGAAAGTGTCATCACCGTCCCGGCCGTGCCCCAGGAGCTCTCTCCCATTGTCCTGACGGTGCCCCTCCAGTTGCTGGCCTACCACATCGCTGACTTACGGGGCACCGATGTGGACCAGCCCCGCAACCTGGCCAAAAGCGTTACCGTCGAATAGCTAGAATGGGGGCCACTGCGCCACAATCCTGGCCCCCGCCTTTACCCTGGTCCCCGGACCCGCATGCCACAAAAGGTGATTGTGTACATCTCGCAAAGTTGATAAATTCCAGGGAAAATCTGCCGTAAGACCTTGAGGTATGCCATGGACGAGAAAGTCAGGGCTTCCGACAAGTTTCACCGAGATCTGGGGGATCTGAAAGAACAGCTCTCGAAACTGGCCGTCCTGGCGGAGTCAGCTCTGGACCGGAGCATCAAGGCCCTCATGACTCGGGATCTCAACCTGGCCCGAGAGGTCATCCAGGGAGATGCGGCCATCAACCACCTGGAGGAGGAACTCGACGCCCTCTGCGTTAAAATCGTTGCTCTCTATCAGCCGGTGGCCATTGATTTGCGCCAGGTGATGGCCATTGACCATCTCATCGTGGAGTTGGAGCGCATCGGGGATCTCTCGGTGAATGTGGCGGAGGAGGCCCTCAACCTGGGGCAGCTTCCCGAACAGGAACTCCACCGGGACCTGCCACGTATGACCAGGATGGTGCAAAGCATGATCCGGGATAGCCTCAGGGCCTTTCTTACCCAGGACGCCTTGCTGGCCCGGGAGGTGTGCAAGCACGATGACGAGGTGGATTACCTCGACCGGGCTCTCATTCAGGAGCTTTTAGAGTACATGGGCAGATCCCAAGAGGCCATAGCCTTCGGTCTCGCTCAAATCAACGTGGTCCGCAACCTGGAACGTGCCGGAGACCACGCCACCAATGTCGCCGAGCAAGTGGTGTACATGGTGGAGGGGGAAAGCGTCCGGCACCGTTGCCAGGGCTAGTCGGGCGGCTTACGCCTCGAGGGGAAAAATCCTGTATTTCCCTTGACAAAACGTCATTAAGAATTAAGTTTAAAAGGGTAAGTTTTTTCAGCATTTATGGGTAAATCCACGGAACTGTTGACAGAAAGGGAGACGTCGGTCCTCACGACGGTGCTGGCCCACTACATTCAGACAGGGGAGCCGGTGGGTTCCCGCACCGTGGCCAAATTTTCCGGTCTCAACCTGTCTCCGGCTACCATTCGCAATTTGATGTTGGAACTGGAAGAACGGGGCTATCTCAGACAGCCCCATACCTCGGCCGGCCGGGTGCCAACGCCCCTGGGGTTCCGCTACTACGTGGATCGGATTCTCCCCATCCAGGAACTGGGGACGGGAGTTCAGCGGCAGATCGAAGTAGCCTTCACCCCCTCGGCGGTGGACCCTCAGGAGCTTGTGCGCCAGGCTTCCCGGGCCCTCTCCACGGTCTCGGGCCATCCGGCTTTGGTGCTCATTCCCCGGCCCCAGGGGATGCTACTCCGGCACATTCAGTTCATCACCCTGGGGGGGGACGGCATTCTCTGCCTCCTGGTAGCCCAGGACCACCAGGTGCAGACCCGTTTCCTCCGGGTGAAGGCAGCCTATTCCCAGGAGCTGTTGGACCACTTCAGCCGGTACCTGAATGACATCTGCCAGAATCTGACGCTGGCTGAAGCCCGTCGCCAGATCCTGGCTCAGATGGAGGAAGAGAAGAATCTGTTCGACAAAATGGTGTCCCAGGCCTTGAGCCTGAGCCGCCAGGCCCTGCAGTCGGAGGATGATGAGGAGGAGTTGTATATCGAGGGGACCAGCCACATCCTGGACTATCCCGAGTTTTCTGCGGATGTGGAAAAGATCCGGGTGATCTTCAAAGCCTTTGAGGAAAAGCACCACCTCATCACTCTCCTGGACCGGACTTTGGCCTCCCAGGGGGTGCACATCATCATCAGCCCGGATGAACAATTCCCGGAAATGCAGTTGAGCCTGGTGGCCTCCTCCTACCGGTGCGATCAGTCGCCGGTGGGCAGTCTCGGGGTCATCGGGCCCATGCGCATGGACTACGCCCGGGTGGTGCCCATCGTCAATTACACCGCCTCTCTGATGACCAAGTGGTTTACCCGGCGACAGAGTTGATTTTCCCGGCGCCCCAGGAGCCTGGAGTCTGAGGCCCGGGGGCCCAAGATTTTTTGAAACAGGAGGGTTTTTCAATCTATGACCCGAGCCCATAAACCGGGAGAGCCGTCGGAGGGCGCCCCAGAGGCCACCGCCCCTGCGGGGGAGGTCTCCACGGATCCCGAAGAGCTCCAAAATCAGCTGGCTGAGAAGACCCGGGAGGCCGAGGAACACTATGATCGCCTCCTGCGCCTGGCGGCAGAGCTGGAGAACATCAAGAAGCGGCAAGAACGGGAGCGGGCGGATCTGCGTCAATTCGCTAATGAAAACCTGCTCAAGGAACTCCTGCCCGTCCTGGACAATCTGGAACGGGCCCAGGAGCATGGCCGCCAATCGGAGGCCATTGAGGCCCTGATGGAAGGTCTGGACCTGGTGAACCAGGATTTTCTTAAGGTCCTGGGCCGCTTCGGAGTCACTCCCATTGAGAGCTTAGGTGAGCGGTTCGATCCGGCTTACCATCACGCCGTCATGGAAGAAGAGGCTCCCGAAGTGGAGGACCAGACCGTCCTCAAGGAGCTGCAGAAAGGCTACCTTCTCCAGAATCGTCTGTTACGCCCGGCCATGGTGGTGGTTTCCCGAAACACCGAACAGCCGGCCTTAAAAATAAAAGTAGATACGAAAGCTTAGGAGGATACCTTAAGATGTCGAAAGTCATCGGCATAGATTTAGGCACTACCAATTCCTGCGTCGCCATTATGGAAGGCGGCGAGCCCAAAGTCATCACCAACGTGGAGGGGAGCCGCACCACCCCCTCGGTGGTGGCCTTTACCGATAGCGGCGAGCGCCTGGTGGGACAGATCGCCAAGCGCCAGGCCATCACCAACCCTTTGAACACCGTTTTTGCAGTGAAGCGTCTCGTCGGCCGCAAATTCGAGGACGCCGAGGTGCAGCGGGATGTGAAGATCATGCCGTATAAAATCGTGCGGGCCGAAAACGGCGACGCGGCCATTGAAATCAAAGGCCGATCATACAGTCCCGCGGAAATTTCCGCCATGGTACTCACCAAGATGAAGCAAACTGCGGAAGAGTACCTGGGGGAAAAAGTCACCAAAGCGGTCATCACTACGCCGGCGTATTTCAACGATGCCCAGCGCCAGGCCACGAAGGACGCGGGGCGCATCGCCGGACTGGAGGTGGAGCGCATTGTCAATGAGCCCACCGCGGCATCCCTGGCCTATGGTCTGGAAAAAAAGAAAGACGAGCGCATCGCCGTCTTCGACCTGGGGGGCGGCACCTTCGACATCTCCATCCTGGATATCGGCGAGGGCGTCTTCGAGGTAAAGTCCACCAACGGTGATACCCATCTGGGGGGCGAAGACTTCGACCAGCGGGTCATGGATTTTCTGGCCGACGAGTTCCGGAAGGACCAGGGCATTGACCTCAGAAA
Source organism: uncultured Syntrophobacterales bacterium (assembly GCA_965602785.1). GTDB lineage: Bacteria > Desulfobacterota > Desulfobaccia > Desulfobaccales > 0-14-0-80-60-11 > JBGSLA01. The sequence continues at coordinate 31,808 of CBFDAH010000008.1, read as the reverse complement.
TGACAAGATGGCCCTCCAGCGCCTCAAAGAGGCGGCGGAGAAGGCCAAAATGGAGCTTTCCACCTCCCTGGAAACCGAAGTCAACCTGCCCTTCATCACCGCGGACGCCTCCGGCCCCAAGCACCTTTTGATCAAGCTCACCCGGGCCAAGCTCGAGTCCCTGGTGGCAGACCTCATCGACAATTTGGAAGGGCCGTGCCTCCAGGCTTTGAAGGACGCCAGCAGCTCCCCCCAGGAAATTGATGAGGTGGTTCTGGTGGGAGGCATGACCCGCATGCCTAAAGTTCAGGAGAAGGTCAAGGGCATCTTCGGCAAAGAGCCCCATAAAGGGGTCAATCCGGACGAAGTGGTGGCGGTGGGCGCCGCCCTCCAGGCCGGCGTGCTCGGGGGTGAAGTCAAGGACATCCTGCTCCTGGATGTCACGCCCTTGTCTCTCGGCATCGAGACCCTGGGCGGGGTTTTCACCCGCATCATTGACCGGAACACCACCATCCCCTGCAAAAAGAACCAGATCTTTTCCACGGCCGCGGATAACCAGACTGCGGTGACCATCCACGTCCTCCAGGGCGAGCGGGAGATGTCAGGGGACAACAAGACCCTGGGCAAGTTCGAGCTCTTCGGCATTCCCCCCGCGCCTCGGGGCCTGCCCCAGATTGATGTGACGTTTGACATCGACGCCAACGGCATTGTGCACGTCTCAGCCAAGGACCTGGGGACTGGCCAGGAGCAGTCCATTCGCATCACCGCCTCCAGTGGCCTGAATGAGGAGGAGATCAACTCGCTGGTCAAGGAAGCGGAGGTGCACTCCGAAGAGGACAAGAAAAAGAAAGAGTTGGTCGAAGCCCGGAACCAGGCCGACACCTTGATCTATACCACGGAAAAGACCCTCACCGACCAGGGGGACAAAGTGGACTCGGCCACCAAGACCGACGTCGAAGCTCACATCCAAAAACTCAAGGAGGCCATGGAAGGCACTGACCCTCAGGCCATCAAGAGCCGGAGCGAAGAGCTTATGCGGGCTTCCCATAAGATCGCCGAAGCCATGTACGCTCAGGCGGGCGCGGCCGGGGCCGAAGCAGCCGCAGGTGGCGCCGCCGGGGCCGAGGCCCAGGAAGAGGCCCAAAAGCCCGAAGAAGATGTAGTGGAGGCTGAGTTCGAAGAGGTGAAGGACGAGGCCAAGTAAGATAAACCCGGGAGAAGGTTTGGGGGAACATACCTACTCCTTCTTTCTGCACTCCCGACCTTCCTAATAGGGGTGGGGAAGGGACCTTGAGGGAGGGGCCGGGGTTTCAAGACCCTTGGCACCCTCCCTTATTCAATTGTTCCAGAGGGCAATGTTTATGTGGTTCCGGGTCCTTCTCAGCTGCCTGACGTTGACGCTCTTATCCTCCTGCCTGGCCCTGCCCCCCCAATTTCCGCCCAGTCAGCCTCCAGTCGCCCGGGACACGGGAGACAACCTTTTCCGCGAGGCTGAAAAGTACTACCGCAATCAGGATTATCGGCGGGCCTGGCAGAAATATTCGGCCTACCTCCAACAGCAGCCCCAAGGGCCCCGGGCCTCCCAAGCCCGCCTGCGGCAAGCTGAACTACTGGGCCTTCTCAGGGACTGGCAGGGCTCCCTCCGCCAGTATCAGGCCATCCTGAACCGGGGTGCAGAGGGCGACACCGCGTTACAGGCCCGCTATGGCATTGGCCGGGCCTATTTCAAATTGGGCCGCTACCAACAGGCCGCCGAAGTCCTGGAGAGCCTCACGGCCTCGGAACTCCCCGGCCCCTTGCGGTTTTCCACCAACGCCTTGCTGGCCGAGGTTGCCCTAAAAAAGGGTGAAGTGGAGCCCGCCTTTGTGCGCCTGCGACTGGCCTCTCGAGATCTGGCCGCCGGGGACCAGGAATGGTTTAACGACCTGGAAACCCGCCTGGTGGAGCAAGCGACGCCGGCGGAATTGGAGCACCTGGCCAGCCTTTACCGGGATTCTCCCCTGACTGCGCCCCTGCTTTGGCGCCTGGCCGGCTTGGCCCGGGAGCAGGGCCGCCCCGCTGAGGCCCGGAAGTGGCTTATGCTCCTCAAGGAACGCTTCCCGGAGAGTAAAGAGGTCCGGATGAAAGAGGCCTCCCTGGACTCCACCAAAACGGTGCTCGGCTGCCTTTTACCCCTGAGCGGCCGCTTAGCCGCCTACGGTAACCGGGTCAAGCAGGGTATGGAGCTGGCGGCCAAAGGGACGAGCCTGGAGCTGGTATACCGGGATTGCCCCAACAAGCCGGACACCGCCACTCGCATGGTCCAGGAGCTGGCCCAGGATGCCCGCGTCCTGGCCCTCCTCGGCCCCCTCACTTCGGCTGACGCCAAGGCCTCAAGCCAGGCCGCCCAGGCCGCCGGCATTCCCCTCCTCGCCCTCTCCCAGAAGCAGGACCTGACCTCGGCCGGCCCCATGGTGTTCCAGATTTTCCTCACCCCCCAACTTCAGGTCCGGGCCCTGCTGCGCTACACCCTGGGACAGCGGGGTCTCAATCGCTATGCCGTCTTTTTCCCTGAATCCACCTACGGGCGCATCCTGGCCCAGCTCTTCGGCAAGGAACTGGTGGCCCAGGGAGGGGTGCTGGTGGGCCAGGAATCTTACGCCCCCGGCAGCACTGACTTTACCCTGTCCATAGGCCCCCTCCTGGCAACCTACCGAGCGGGAGGCGAGGTCTCCTCCAGCTTCGAGGCCCTCTTCATTCCGGACGACGTCTCCACGGTGGCCGCCATCGCCACCCAGGTGGCCAAAGACCCACTCCGGCAGGCTCAGTTTCTCGGCACCAATTTAGCCAAACCCGGCGCAGCCCAGGAGAAAGAAGCCCAGGCCTTGAATGGCATCCTTTTCCCAGTGGCGTTTTTTGGCGGCGACCCCAACCCGGCGGTGCAAAGCTTTATTGCGGCGTATCGTCAGCGCTATGGGACAGTGCCGGATTATCTGGCGGCCCAGGGGTATATGGTGGTCCGCCTCATGGCCCACCTCATTGAGACCCAGGGGACGGTGACCCGGGCAGAGCTTCCCCAAAAGCTTCTGTCCCTTAGGGAGATCCCAAACCTTCCCTGGTTTAAAGGGTTTGCAAGTAACCGCCAGGCCGACCTGGCTTTGTATATCCTCACCATCAAAAATGGCCGGGTGGAGATGGTAATCTCCCCGGGAGCGGGGCAGCCATGATTACCCGAGTGCCTGGTTTTGCCGTCGGCCACGCCAGCGACTTCAAGAATGTCACCGGCTGCTCTGTTATCCTGTGTCCTCCGGGGACGGTGGGCAGCGTGGACATCCGGGGGTCGGCAGCCGGCACCCGCCAGTTGGACGCCCTCCTGGGTTTTCACATCGTCAACGAGGTGCACGCCGTGCTCATCGCCGGGGGAAGCGCCTTCGGTCTGGATGCGGCCGGAGGGGTCATGGAATTCCTGGAGGAGCGGGGCCGAGGGTTCGACGTCACCATCACCCGGGTACCCATCGTGCCCACCGCGGTGATTTACGACCTCTCCGTGGGCAACTGCCGCACCCGGCCGGACAAGGCTACGGGCTACGCCGCCTGCCAGGCGGCCCGCCGCGAGGTCCAGGGGGATGGCAGCCTCGGCGCCGGTACCGGGGCCAGTGTGGGCAAGCTTCTCGGCATCCATCAGGCCACCAAAGGGGGGCTGGGGAGCGCCTGCCTGGAAGGTCCGGAGGGCCTGCTGGTCGCCGCTATGGCTGTGGTAAACGCCTTTGGTGATGTGGTGGACCCGGAGACCGGGGAAATCCTGGCCGGAGCCCGCACTACCCCGGATAGCCGGGAGTTTGCCGACTCGGCGGCCCTCATCCGCCGGGGGGTAGTAAGGGAGCGCTTCGGGGAGCCGAACACCACCATCGGCGTGGTGGCCACCAATGCCCGCCTCAACCGGGAGCAGGCCCAAAAGATCGCCCAAATGGCGCAAAACGGCCTGGCCCGCTGTGTCCGCCCGGTGCACACCCTTTTCGACGGGGACATCGTCTTTGTGCTGGCCCACCCCGAAGTGGAGGCCGACTTGCACATCGTGGGGCTGTTGGCCCAGGCCGCGGTGGAGACAGCCATTTTGACCGCGGTGCGAGAGGCTCATGGCCTGGGCGTCCTCCCCAGCCACCAGGATTTGCGAGAGGGAAATTATACGGGGGGAGGGTCAGGAACCTAAGGTCCCTGCCCGCCCTCAAATCCACCGCCATGATCGACCTCATTGTCTTTGACCTGGACGGCACCCTGGTGGACTCCTTGCCGGACCTGGCCGCCGCAGCCAATGCCGCTTTGCGCCGTCTGGGACTGCCGGAGCACCAGGTCGAGGCTCACCGAAAATTGATCGGCCGGGGTGAGAAAAATTTCGTCCGGCGCTTTCTGGGGCCCGAACATGAGCACCTGTTGCCCCAGGCCCTCAACCTCTATCTGGAACATTACTCCCGGCACCTGGGCGATTTCACCAGCGTGTACCCTGGGGTGGTTGACACCCTGGCTCGTTTATCTCACCTGAAAATGGCCGTGCTTTCCAACAAGCGGGAAGACCTCTCCCGGCAGGTGGTCCAGGTAATGGGGCTGGCGGGCTTCTTCCAGACGGTGCGGGGCGGCAACAGTTAAGGCGTGCTGAAGCCCTCAGCGGAGGGCCTCAACGCCCTCATCCAAGAACTGGGAGGGGACCCAGCCCGGACCCTCATGGTGGGGGACAAGCCGGAGGACGTCCTGGCGGGCCGGGGGGCCGGGGCCCGCACTGCGGCAGTGACATACGGCTATGGAGACTCGGAGGCCATCACCGCCTCCGCCCCGGAGCACTTCCTCGGCAACTTCGCCCATCTGTCTGATCTTATCGGTAAGTATAACTCCACGGCGCCTCCTAATGGCCTGAGATAGCCGCAGGCTTTGAGCTCGCCCCGACCACCGTAGGGGCGCAATTTATTGCGCCCTCAGGGCTTGATAAATCAAGCCCCTACAGGAGGTTGGGAGGGGAGTCGTGGGGGCACGGCTTGCCGTGCCCAAGGGCGGGGGGCCAGTGGTCCCCCGGCTCGCCCCGAACCCTTCGGAAAGCCCAATCCTTACTCTAGCGGGGATTGCCGGTGATCACCCCCTCCCCCCCATGCCGCAGCGTGGGCCTGGACATGGCCTCGTATAAATTAAGCTTGTTGCTAAAGTCTTTTGGAGAGGTGGCCAGGGGTCGCGGTCCCCTGCCCCTTATGGGTTTTTTCAAGGGCCGGAAAGTCGGGCCTGTGGCCCGCCTTTCCGGTCCCCCTTCCGCGGGTTGGGAGGGGGGTGTGGGGGGAGGGCAGGGACATCATGTCCCTGGCCCTCCCCCCATTAAAATTACCCTGCCCAAGGGCGGGGAGCCAGTGGTCCTCCGGCTCGCCCCTCAAGATACTTTCAGGGCAGTCTCAAATTAGGCCTGCCGGGGGACGACGCCATGGGCAGCCAAGAAAAAAGGCTGGGTGGAGTAGGCCCGGCGGCCTATCCCCAACCAGCCTTGAGTGTTACCAGGCATTTTTTACCTGCATCCCTGGGGAAGCGCCCTGGGAGGGCTTCCCAGGTTTTATTGTTTGAACATGAACCTCACCACCATCTCCACCTGACCCTGAGCCGGCTTGGGGAAGGTGGTGTGCTTCAGGGCCTCCACCAGGCAGATATCCAAATTCCCAGGAAGTTTGATCCCAGGGATAAGACCGGCTTTGGTCACCTCGCCCTTCGGGCCGATGGTCACCCGGAGTTGCACCCCGGGCGGCAGTTTAATGCCTTTCTTAATGAGATTCTGACAGCAATTGGCAAAGCGGGACAGCTCCGCCTCCAGGGCCTGCTGCACCGCGACCGCGTCCAGCTGTCCTTTTACTCGAAGGACCTTCACTTTGACAGTCACAGCGGCCGGCGCGGCGGGTTTCTTGCCCTCCTGGCCGGATGTGGTGGAAAGTGCTCTAGGCAGCGCCGCCGGCCGCGGGGCACTAACTTCGGGGCAGGCATCCGCCCTGGCACCCGAGCCCACATACATTCCCGGCGCCATCTTCATGGCCGCGGCATAGGGGCCACCCCCTCCCACCGCCAGATCTGAGACGCCCTCAGGCAGAGGCAGGGGTTGTTTTACGGTTACCACCGTGCCATCCGCCCGCTTTACCTTGTCCACCGCCACAAAGGAAGTGTAGGCGGTCAACAGACTGTACTTCAGGCCCAGGTTGGTGATCTTTTTGATGATGGCGTCGTCCTTTCCCCGGGCCAGGCGCTGGTAGTCGGACAACTGGTGGATGCGCTCCCGGGCCCACAGGAATCTGAGCGCCACATTGTCCGGGCTGGCCTGGTCAGGGGCAACTTTGATTTCCTGGCGAAAGTTTCCCGAGGCCGTCTTGCCGGTAACTGCGATGGCCCCCTGGGGAGCGCCCCGATATTTGCCCAGGAGAGTCAGGGGCCGGAGGGCGAAGAGGTCCGGCAGGTTGGCGGGCTCCACGTCATAGGCGTCGAAGCCCGAGAAATTAACCTTGATGCCGGTGAGTACCGGGGTCTCGATATAACGCCGGAAGCGCTCCGCCTGTCTGGGGGCCTCCCCCCGTTTGAGGATGACAAAGGCATCACCCTTCCCCGCCCGGGCCATGCCCTCGATGAGGAAGCGGTTTACCGACGTGCCGATGCCGAAGGGGAAAAGGTTGGCATTCCCCAGGTTCTGGCGGATGAGCTCGAAGAGTTTCGGCTCCACGTGCACATAGCCGTCCGTGGCCACCACCACGATGCGGGAGGTGTTCTTAGTCCGGGGGAGGGCCAGAGCCCGCTTGAAGGCCGGCAAGATGTTGGTGCCGCCGCCGCCCCGCTGACCCTGGATGAATTCCAAGGCCCGTTTCTTGTTGTCTTTAGTAGCTGGCAGCGACCCGGACTCGGACAGCACCGCCGAGGCACCGGCAAAAAGCAGGACGTTCATGGAGTCCTTGGGGCGCAGCCCGGTGATGATGTTTTTCATCAAGGTCTTGGAGATCTCCAGAGGATAGCCGTTCATGGAGCCGGAGACGTCCACGATGAAGATATACTCCCGGGGCACCGCGGCTTTCTTTTTCACCCGGGCCGGGGGCTCCATCACCAGGAGAAAGAAGTTCTCGTCCTTCCCCGGATAGAGGAGAAGGCCGGCGTCGATTTTTTTCCCCGCCAGGGTGTAGCGCAGCACGAAGTCCCGGTTACCCCCGCTTTTTTCGTCCTTGAGGGTCACCTGGGCGGCCTCGGGGCTGGTGTACTTCACGTCCACCTCATGGCTGGGGCTCGTAAGCTTGGTCAGGGGGAGTCCGCCCCGGACGTCCACCGTGAGCCCGAAGGTGTAGGGCGGGGCCTCGCCCTCATGCAGGTAGGGATTTTTCACCCACTTCTCCGTATCAGGGGCCCCGGCCGCGGGCATTTTTGAATACCGGGGGCCCACCACGGTGGGATAGACAAATTCGTAGACGTTGTCTTCTGCCTGTAAAAGCTCCAGGTACTTGAGTTCCACCTTCACTTCGTCCCCAGGCAGGATGTTGGCCACATTCATCTGGAAGACGTTGGGGCGCTGTTGTTCGAGAAGAGAGGTGGTCTGGCCTGCCTTCTTGGCGTCCTCGTAGGTCTGCCGAGCCTTCTGGCGCTTCATGATCTCGGCCTCGATGACGCGCTTTCCCACGGTCATGCGCATGGCATGCACTGCGGCCCGGGTGGAACCGGGGAACACGTAGATGGCCTCCAGGGTCTTTTTCCCCTGGTTTTTATAGACCTGGGTGACGGTAACCGCGGCCACCTTGCCGGCGATTTTGACGTCCGCCCGGGTGCTCTTCAGGGGGAGGGCGTCCTTCTCCGGATCGTCGCTCAGGACCACGAAGTAGGGGGACAGGGTCTTGTCCTTTTGGCTCAAGCCCTCAGACTTGCCCTGGCCTGCCAGGGGCCGTAAGGCCATCAACGTCAGACTGCCCAGCAAGACGGCCAGGGCTACAAGCCAGGGGGTGACTTTCGTGGTTCTAAGCTTGCTCATAACTGCTCCTGTGGTCACGTTTCTCATACGCTTCACCTGGAACCTCATGGAGTGAATTTACCGTAAACGCAAGTTTCCCGAAGCCACTTGCTGTATTAGAATAAAATAATGTTTATAATGTTAAGAAATTTCGCTTGATTCTCAGCCCTCAGGGGTCAAAAGCTGGCGGCGCCTTCAGGGCCCGCAAATTTATTTGACAGAACTTCATCGGAAGAATATATTTCAAGTTTAATGGCGGTGTAGCTCAGTTGGTTAGAGCATGCGGCTCATATCCGCAGCGTCCGGGGTTCGAATCCCTGCACCGCCACCATAGTGAGTTATGACCAAAGTTGGGGAACTTATCGTGTGCAGCCGGGGAGGCGAGTCCAGCAAGGGAATCGTCTCCCCGGTCCCATATCCAGACCTTGCCAAATGCGGGGTGTTTTCATGAAAAAATGCTTCAGCTTGGTGGCCGCAGCAATTCTCTTCTGGATGTTCTCGGGCCCTATCTACTCGCAGCCGGAGAGTGGCATCCCACCCATGCTGGAAGGACAGCGTCCCATGGCCACGCCGAATATCAAACCGGCCCCGCGGGCTCCTAAAGAAAAAAAGGCCACCAAAGCCCGGAGGGTCAAAAACAAAAAGAAGGCCACCAAAGCCAAAAAGGCCAAACTGAGAAAATCACGGCAACAAAAGGCCAAGTTGGCCAACAAGAAAAAGGCCAGAAAGAAAAAGATCCGCAAGAAAAGGGCTGTTAAGAAAAAGGCTGTTAAGAAAAAGACCAGAAAGAAAAAACCCGTCAAGAAAAAAGGGGCAACCGCCAAACCGCGCAGCAAGTCCAAGGCCAACCGTACCTGAACTTGCCCGTCCGGTCTCGGCATAACCTTTCGACCTAGAGGAGTTCGTCCATGAAAAGCATGGTAAAAACCTGGTTGGTGGGAGTATCCCTCGTCCTGGCCCTGGCTGGCTTCGCCCTGGCCCAGGGGCAGAAGGCCAAGCCACAGTCAAAGCCGCACATGTGGGATGGGACTCACTGGAAAGCTTTCCCCAAGGCAGTCAAGGTGGCTTATATCAAAGGCATCGGCAACATGGCTGACTTTGAGGTGGCCGTAAGTGGCAAAGACAAGGCCGGATGCATCTCAGCCGGTTTTTTCGACGAATTGAAAGGCAAGACCATTGCCGGCATCGTCAAAGAGGTGGACAAGTACTACAAGGACAAGCCCGGCAAAATGAGCACTCCCGTGGTGGAGGTGGTGCTCAGGCAGTGTACCGCCTTGTGCAAGCCGGCGGCCCAGGCCCCCAAAAAGAAAAAATAACCCGCCGGCGCCCGCGGGGCTCCCGTTCTTACCGGGGCTAGTTTTTGGCATCCCGCGGCTATTTGGCTAGCCAAAAGTGCACCCTGGGCCTTAGGCAACTCGGAGGGGAGACCTGACCGAAAGCCGAGGTGCGTACCGTAAAACTCGCCCTGGCCGGACGCCAGGCCGGGAAATATGACTTGCACTTTGAAAAAAAGTGCATATTATGGTGAGAAGGAGTTACTAAGAACCGTTCGGCAATCATTTTAACAGCGCCTTCCTGCGGATCTGGGGAGACTCGTTGGAGGGAATATAAAGGGGGGGGAAATGAAAAAGGTTCTCGTTTTGACCTTGGTGGCTGCCTTTTTGGTGGTCGGATGTTCCGGCATGACCTACACCCAACAGCGGGTGATAAGCGGTGGCGCTATTGGCGCCGGCTCCGGGGCCCTCATCGGTTGGGCCGCGGGTAGCCCCGCAGTAGGCGCCGGCGTCGGCGCCGGTGTCGGAGCCCTGGGAGGTCTTGTTTACGACCAGTACGAAAAGTACCAGGGCCGACCATAAGGTTCCAAACCTGGAATCCAGTCTTTTCCGAGCCAGCTGGCCTTTTTTTTTAGGAACCGGCTGGCTCTGTGCGTTTTTTTAAGGGAACTTGGCACCCAAGAAAGGGCCTGGCCCACCTGCACCAAGGCCCAGGATTAACCGGTGGGTTGTCCACCTGCGGGTTGGTCTGCCGGGGCTGCTTCTCCCCGCCCCAATCTCTTCACGTACACCATCAAAACGGCCACCGCCGCCGGGGTTACGCCGCTGATGCGGCCCGCCTGGCCCAGCGACCGGGGCCGCACCTCCTTGAGCTTGTGCTTCACTTCGTTACTGAGCCCCGGCACCGCGTCATAGTCGAAGTCCTCCGGGATCCGCTTCCCTTCCCACTGGGCCATTTTCCGGGCCATCTCCTCCTGGCGCTTCAAGTAGCCGGCATACTTGTGCTCGATTTCGATCTGCTCCAGGACCGCCGGCGGCGCCGCCACCTCCTCCCCCGCCAGGCGGAGGCAGGTGCCCAGGTCCAATTCCGGCCGCTTCACCAGCTTCAGGAGCGGGGTGGACTGACTCAGGGGCGCGGTGCCCCGGGCCGCCAGCTCCTGGTTCACCGCCGGGGAGGGCAAGACTCTTTTCCCCGCCAGGCGCGTCTCCTCCTCGGCCATTAACCGCTTCTTTTCCCGAAGACGCGCCACGGCCTCCTCCTCCACCAGGCCCAAGTCATAGCCCCACTCCATGAGGCGGAAATCCGCGTTGTCCTCCCTAAGGAGCAGGCGGTACTCGGCCCGGGAGGTGAAGAGGCGGTAGGGCTCCCTCGTTCCCTTGGTCACCAGGTCGTCCACCAAGACGGCCATATAGGCCTGGGAACGCTCCGGCAAAAACGGCGGTCGGCCTTGCAGCGCACAAGCCGCGTTGACCCCGGCCCAGAGGCCCTGGGCCGCGGCCTCCTCATAGCCCGAGGTGCCGTTGATCTGGCCCGCCAGATACAGGCCCGCAATTCTCTTGGTCTCCAGGGTGGGCTTGAGCTCCAGAGGGTCGACAAAATCGTATTCGATGGCGTAAGCCGGGCGCATGACCTCACACTGCTCCAGGCCCGGCACGCTCCTAAAGAGCTGGAGCTGAATCTCCACGGGGAGGCAGTTCCCCAGGCCTTTGGCATAGATTTCCTCGGTGTCCCGGCCCTCCCGCTCCAGGGTCACCGGGTGGCTCGCCTTGTCCGCGAAGCGCATCACCTTGTCCTCTAACGACGGACAGTAGCGGGCGCTCACCCCTTTGATGACCCCACTGTAGAGAGGGGAGTGTCCGATATTTTCCCGGACCAGGCGGTGCGTCTCAGGGGTAGTGTGGCTGGTGAAGCAGGGGAGTTGGTCCCCGGTCAGGGTATTGGTTCGCCAGGAAAAGGGCCGCGGCCGCGCATCCCCCTCCTGCCGAGTGAGGCGGGAGAAGTCGATGGAGGAGGCCCGCAGCCTGGGCGGAGTCCCGGTCTTCATGCGACCCATCCGGAAGCCCAGCTTCCGCAAGTGGACAGCCAGGCCCAACGCCGCGAATTCCCCGGCCCGGCCTGCCTGGATTTGCATCTCGCCGATGTGGATCAGGCCGTTCAGAAAGGTTCCCGTGGTGACAAGCACCGCCCGGGCCCTGGTCACCATCCCCAGGGAGTCCACCACCCCGGCCACCCGGCCATCCTCCACCAGGAGGCGCTCCACCATGGCCTCCCGGAGGGTGAGGTGGCGCGTCTTTTCCAGAAGGGCCTTCATCCCCAGACGGTAGGCCTGTTTGTCGCACTGGATCCAGGTGCCCCGGACCGCCGGGCCCTTGGAGAGGTTCAAGGTGCGGAACTGCACTCCCGTCAGGTCAGCCAGGTGCCCCATGACGCCCCCCAGAGCGTCGATCTCCTTCACCAGGTGTCCCTTGGCCAGCCCCCCCACCGCCGGGTTGCAGGCCATGGCCGCCATGGTGTCCAGGTTGAGGTTGAGCAGCAAGACCCTGAGCCCCATACGGGTGGCGGCCAGCGCCCCTTCGCAGCCGGCGTGTCCGGCCCCTACCACGATGAGGTCATATTCTCCGGGATAAACAGCCATGGAGGGTAATTGGGGGTTGAATTACAGGCAATTTTCGTTTAAGGTTCTAAGCTGTTGGACCAGTCAACCTGAGGCTGGCCCCAGGGTCTCAAGTTTGCCGATAAAAAACTTGGGGCTCGGCCTAAAAAAACCCCGTACCCATGACTGGGTGGGGACTACAGGCAATTTCAGCGGTGGAGGAACCTATGCATCGGACTTTTCAGACCCTTGAGCCCAAAGGGGAAATCGCAGTGGCCCAAAAACCCGAGGGCGTGCTCAAGATCATGCTGTACACGGGGAACACTACCCATTTCGAATTTACCATGACCCGGGAACACGCCTTCAATTTTGCCATGGAAATCCTGCAGCACGCCTACCGCTTAGGGGAGGGACCCTAACCCCAAGCGTCCACAGCGGGGCCGGTGAGGAAATTCACCGGTCCCACTCCACTTCCCGCACCAATTCGATAAACTCCGCGGACTCCCCGTATTTCTTCAGGGCCTCCTGGTAATCAAGCCACCTTTGCCACAGGTGGTGCCACGCCTGGTTGTGCCAGTAAATGGGGCTTTCGCCCCCCTCGGCTTTCAGGCGCATGAACTCGTCGTATTCTTCCTGGCAGCTTTGACAAAAGCGGAACTGGCCCTTGTAGTGCTGGTACATCTTGGTGGTGTCGAACTGTACGCCGCACTTGTGGCAACGGGCCAAACAGCGGGTGCACTGGAGAATCTTGCGCACCGCGTCCATTTTTTTGCCTTTGTCCACCTGGTGCTTCTTTTTCTGCTCCAGCTTCAGGCGGTCTTCTATATCAATGACTTTTGACATGGTTGTCCTCTGCGAAGATGGGTACGCGGACGGCCCTAGCAGACCATCACTTTTCCCTATTCATACTCATTAAGATAACAGCCCGGAGGAGGCGGGTCAATAGCCACCCGGGTACCCGGTCATCATTCCGACCCCGGGCCGGGCTCCGAGGACTCCGGGTTCAGGTTGAACAGGCGGCGCACCAGGGCCAGCTCCGCCTCGCCCCGCTTGCGGTGGTGGTTGCCTTTCAGAAAGACGATGGGGTCGTGGAGCAACTTGTTGGTAATGGACTCCGTCAGCACTGCCAGGGCCTGCTCTTGTTCCAAGGTAAGAGACCCCAGGTGGGCCACGGTCTTTTTCAGCTCCGCCTGGCAAATGGTCTGGGCCTTTTCTTTGAGGGAGATGATGGTGGGGTAGACCTCCAGGGTCTTGAGCCAGTCCATGAATTTCAGGGTTTCGGCGGCCACCAGGCGCTCGGCCTGGATCGCGGCTCCTTGGCGGCGCTCCCGGTTTTCCTCCACCACCATCTTCAGATCGTCGATGTTGTTAAGGTAAACGTTATCCAACTCGTTGATCCGGGGGTCCAGGTCCCGGGGCACCGCGATGTCGATCATGAACAGGGGCCGCTGCTTGCGGCGCCGCATCACCGCCTTCATCTGCTCCTTGGTGAGAAGATGGGACTCCGAGCCCGTGGAGCCCAGCACCACATCGGCGCTGAGAAGCTGGGCCTCCAACTCCTCCAGGGACACGGCTTCCCCGGCGAAACGCTGGGCCAGGCGCAGGCCTCGCTCCAGGGTGCGGTTGGCCACCACGATGTTCCCGGCTCCCTGACCCTTCAGGTGCTCCAGGGCCAGCCCGGCCATTTCCCCCGCCCCCAGGAGAAGCACGTTTTTGCCCTTGAGGTCCCCGAAAATCTTCTTTCCCAGGGCCACGGCGGCATAGCTCACACTCACCGCATGGTCCCCGATGCCGGTCTCGGTGCGCACCCGTTTGGCCACGGAAAAAGTCTTGTGGAGGAGGCGGTTCAGGATGGCGCCGGTGGCCTTGTTCTTGGTGGCCTGGCTGTAGGCCTCCTTGACCTGCCCCAAAACCTGAGGCTCCCCCACCACCAGGGCGTCGAGGCTGGCGGCCACCCGGAAAAGGTGCCGCACTGCCTCCTGGTCCTGGTAAATATAAAGGGAGCTGGCCAGTGCCTCAGGCGTGACTTCGGGATGCCGGGCGAAAAAAGCCGCGAGCAAAGCCAGTGTCTCCGAGGTCATCTCGGTAACACACAACACTTCCACCCGGTTGCAAGTGTTGTAAAAGATGGCCTCCCGGATCTCGTCATGATTCAGGAGGAGAGGATAGCTCACCTCCGCCTCGGGGAGAAGGGTGCAGAGCTTCTCCCGCAAATCCACAGTGGCAGTTTTATGGTTGACGCCCGCCAGAATAAGGTTCATGGCTGCCCGCTGAAACTGGCGAAGCTGTGGTAGCCCGCAAACCACAGGCTGGCGCCCACGAAGGTGATCAGGAGTACGCCGAAGCCGAAAATAGCCAGGAGGGCCGCCCGGCGGCCCCGCCACCCCGAGGTCAGGCGTTCATGCAGGAGCACGGCAAAAATCAGCCAGGCCAGAAGGGTCAGGATCTCCTTGGGGTCAAAGCTGAAAAAGCTCCCCAGGGTATACTGGGCATACAGGGACCCGGTGATGATGCCGGCGGTGAGGAGGGGAAAGCCCACGGTGAGGCACCAGTAATTGAGGGTGTCCAACTGCGTGAGGGACGGCAGGCGCCGATAGAAAAAGCCGAACTTTTTTCCTTTGATTTGGCGCTCCTGCACCAGGTAAAGGAGCCCCCCCAGACCGGCCAGGGTCAGGGCCGCCACCCCCAGGAAGGAGAGGCCCACGTGCACATAGACCCAGAAGCTTTCCAGGAGGGGAGACACGCTGCCCTTGCCCGCAGGCAGGATCAGGCTGGCGGAAACCATGAGGGCCGCCAGGGGCGCGGCCAGGGCCCCCAGCACCTTGATGGGAAACCGCCAGAAAAGAAAGAGGAAGGCAACCACCAGGGTCCAGGAAAACACCAGAAACGACTCCCCCAGGGTGGCCACCGGCAGGCGGCCCAGAGACCAGGTGACTATGACCAAGGCGATGCTCTGGCAGGCCAGGCCCACCCCCAGCGCCCAGGCCCCCCAGCGGTAGAAGGACTCCCGCTGCGCCAGGAAGTACGAGACATACAGAGCGCTGGCGCTGTAGTAAGCCAGCAGGGTGAGGGAGAGAAATATTTTGGCCATGGGCTGCTCGGCTAGTGTAGTTTTGAGGGGGGAGGGTTAGGGGCCCTCGGCCCCTAGCTTCCTCCCTCAGAATGACTTTCCTTCTTCTGACAGGCCTCCTCCAGGGCCGCGGCCAGTTCCTCGGAGGCCAGGACTTCCCCCAGGACTTCCTCCAGGATCGCCAGGGCCCGGGGGCGGTCACTTCCTGCCAGGGCCTCTTTCAAGGGACTGGCCACCAGGCGGTGGAAGAGCCCGGCGTTCTCCGGGTGGCCCCGCCGCCGGGCCAGCACCCGGTCCCGCAGGGTTTGCATAACCTGAAGATAGAGGCCGTATTCCGGCCCGAAGTGCTGCTCCAGCTCCTCCCGCACCTGGCGGGCCAGGGCGGGGGAAGCTCCGCCGGTGCTCACCGCCACGGTGAGGGCCCCCCGGTGCACCTGGGCCGGCACAATGAAGGTGCAGAGCTCCGGGGCATCCGCAATGTTGACCAAAAGGCCCCGGGCCTGGGCCGCGGCGCTCACTTTCCGGTTCACCTCCTGGTGGTCCGTGGCCCCGATGACCAGAACCATCCCCTGCAAGTGCTCCGGGGTGAAGTCACCTTGCATAAACTGAATTTTTCCCCTCCTGGCCAGTTCGGCCAGATGCGGGGTCAGGTCCGGACTCACCACCGTCACCCGGGCCCCGGCCCTCAGGAGGTCCTGGACCTTACGCTCCCCCACAGCGCCGCCACCCACCACCAGGCAGGGTCGGTCCTCGATGAGCGCAAATAATGGATAGGTTTTCATGTCGGAAGCATCGGGGTTATTTAGCTTTTCCCAATGTATCAAGGCCCGCCCCAGGATGCAAGATGCTGTCCCCTCCCCGAGGAATTCCCCCCACCCACCCTTAGTAATTGACAGGGCCGGGCTTTCCTGGTTATATGAAAAACGGGCCCAAACCTTCTGAAGTCAAACCGCCGACTTTTTCGGTCCTTATGAAAACCGCACTCCTTTTCCTGCTCATAGCCCTCTTGGCTGGGCTGGCATCGCCAACCCTCGGAGGACAAAAGTCTATGGACCTAAGCACCGCTGACCAAGAACTACTTTTCCGCGTGGCCAAAGAGAGCATCCGGGCCCACCTGAAAGGGGAAAAAGCCCCTCTGCCGAAAACCACCTCTCCCCTTCTCTCTCAACCTCGTGGACTCTTTGTCACCCTGAACCGCCGGGGCCGCCTCCGAGGCTGCATCGGCTACCTGGAAGCGGTGCAACCCCTCCTCGCCGCAGTGCAGGAAATGGCGGTGGCCGCAGCTTTCGGCGACCCCCGCTTTCCACCCCTTAAGGAAGAGGAGCTGGCCGATTTGGAGATGGAAATTTCCATCTTGAGCCCCATGCAGCAAATCAAGAAGATCGACGAGATTCAGGTGGGCCGCCACGGCCTCTACCTGGAGTGCGGGACCGCCCGGGGCCTCCTCCTTCCCCAGGTGGCCACGCAGCATGGCTGGGACCGCCTTACCTTTCTCAAGCAGACCTGCGTCAAGGCGGGGCTTTCCCCGGAAGCCTGGGAGGACCCGTCCACGAAGATTTTCATCTTTAAGGCCGACATTCTCCATGAACCCCCGGCCAAATCTGGAAGCAAACCTTAGGAGCTTAAAGCCCTATGAGCCCTGACAAACTGCCTGTGCCGCTGCCCCCGCCCCCCGAGCCGCCCAAGTTTTTGAAAGCCTTGCTGGGGCAACGTATCCTCCTGGTGGTCGTGGTAATCATCCTCTTCCTAGGCCTTCTTTTCGGCCTAAAAATGTTCCGGAAAAAGGAGACTCCCATGGCAGTGAGCCCCGGGGAAGCGCCGGTGACAGCCAAGGCCCCCGCACCGGCCGAATCTGAAGCACCAGTACCTGCCCAGCCCCCGGAGGCGCAGATTTCCCGGAAGGCAGAGGTTCCCAAAACATTGGCCCTCACTAAAACACCGAAAACCGCCCAGGAACACCCTTCCCTGGCCCCGGCCCTGCCGCCCCCTGAGGCTGCACCCAAAAAGAAACTCAAAGGCGAAGCCTTCACCCGGGCCCTGATCAAGATCATGGATGACCAGGTGAACAAGAATCTGTTCGGCTGGCGTCCCAACAGCATCCTCTTCGGCAAGCTGGGCCTCACGGACAACGTTAACAACCTCCAGCTGGGAGTACTGGAGGTAGCCCGGCGCACCGTCATCGTGCTCAATGAAAACATGACCCGGTTTGCAGTCACCGAGGCCTATAATCCCCAGGTCAATGAAGCCTTGAACTTCCTGATGGTGAGCCCCGACAAATACTGGTTCCCCTCCGCCTCCGGAAAATACCGGGAGGCCATGGAAGATCTGGCCATCTACATTGAGGAACTGGGGAAAGACCGCAGCCGTTTTTATACCCGGGTGGACAACATCATTGTCCTGTTCAGCAATTACAAAGACATCTTAGGGTCGAGTTTCCACAATCTGGTCAAGGACACCGAGGCCGACGGCAGCCCCATCTCCTGGTTTAAGTCGGACGACTACTTCTCCTTTTCCCAGGGCGTAGCCCAGGGGATGGCCGAAATGCTGGAGGCGGTGAAAGATGACTTTCATCAAGAGCTCCAGAAAAAGAACACCCACAAGCTCCTGGAAGACGCCATCCACGCCCTGCATGCGGCCTCCCACCTACACCCCTGGATAATCACCAACGGTTCCAAGGACGGCATCTTGGCCAACCACCGGGCCAACATGTCCACCTACATCGGGGAAGCCGAACACCTGGTGGCCACCATGCAGACTGTGTTGGCCACGAACTAGTCTGGGTAGTTAAAGGGAAGGGCCGGACAAGCGCACCCCGAGCCCCCTTCCTCCGAATGTTTTGTGGCCCCAGCCGGGGTCCCGGTCCTGGCTGGGGCCACATTTTTTCCCTCCTGCATCAGCCCTTCAAACCCAAATTTCCTTGAAGTTTTGCATGGTTTGTTTTATGTTAGGCGCGACTTCGGCGAAGGAGGGGCACGATGCGGGTCGGCGAAATTATGAATAAGAAGCCCATCACCATTACTCCTAACAGACGGGTGGGCCAGGCCCTAAAGCTCATGCAGCAGCACCAAATCCGGCATCTCCCGGTAATCAAAGATGGCCACATGGTGGGCTGGATCAGCGCCCGCACCCTGAGAGAAGTGCTCCTGGCCTCCATGCTGGAGGTCATAACCGTGGCGGACGTCATGATGGAAGCTCCCATCACCGTGACCAGTGAGACCAGCGTGGAGGAGGCGGCGCGCCTCGTACACGAGCACAAGATCGGCGGCATGCCCGTAGTGGAAGAGGATCAGCTGGTGGGGGTTATCACCGTCAACGACCTCCTCTCCGCCTTCATCATGATGCTGGGTTTGCTCCGCAGCAGCTCCCGCCTGGATCTCCTCCTGGACAACCAGCCCAAGACCCTGGAAGCAGTCTCCCGCCTCATCACCGCCGGCGGTGGCAAGATCATCAACATCGCCATGGGACCCACCAAGGGCGGCAAACGCTGCTACTTCTTCCGCCTCGAAAAGTGCGACCTCAAGCCCATCATCACCTCCCTTGAAGATAAAGGCTACGAAGTAGAAGATTATATCGCCTGAGGAAGGAAATTCAACGGAAGGGGGTCGGAGGAGGGGGGCCACCACCCTTCGCCCCCTCCCCGAAAAAATTCTTCACTCTGCCCCGGGGCCGCAGACCCGGTTTTTCCCGCTTTGTTTGGCCTGGTAGAGGGCGACGTCCGCGGTTTTCACCAGATCTTCGCCCCCCTCCTCGGAGCTCAGATGGGCCACCCCGATGGATACGGTGATATGGATTTCTCTGTCGCTCAAGGTGATGGAGGTGTGGGCGATGCCTTCCCGGAGACGTTCCGCCAGGTGGTGGGCCTGGTCCCCGGTGGTTTGGGGTAGGAGCATCACGAACTCCTCGCCGCCATAGCGGCAGAGCACGTCCGCCTGACGCACGTGAGCCAACAGGAAGCGGGCCAGGGCTTTGAGGACCAGGTCCCCCTCAGGGTGGCCCAGGGTGTCGTTGATGCCCTTGAAGTTATCGATGTCCAGAAACAGGAGGGACAGAGGCCGGCCATAGCGCCGGCTCACTTCCACCTGGTGGGCGAGCACTTCCCTGAAGTGGCGGTAGTTGTAAAGGCCGGTGAGGCCATCCCGGATGGCCAGGCTTTTCACCTCGTTAAAGAGGAGCATGTTCTTCAGGGCCGCCTCCCCCTGAAGGGCAAAGATGCGGAACAGTTCGGCCTCCTCGGGGGAAAAGGGCTCATCCCGCCCTGCCGCCACCAGCCCCAGGTCTTTCCCGGCTTGCAGTTTCTCTTGCATTACCACGTCAAAGAGCGGGGGCGGGGAGAACACCTCTCCGGGATCGTCCTGGGGGGCGTCCAGTTCTCTGTCAAGCTGCTGCTCCAGCCAGGTCTCAAATCCCTCGAGAGACTGGGGCGGCAAATCCGGCCGATGGCGGGAGGCCGCGGCGTCTTTTAAAATCCCGTGGCCCTGAAACTTGAGGCCTAAAACGGCCAGGGACAGACTCTCCCAAATAAGGTCCAGGAGGCCGTCCCCGAGCTCTTGGGGAGTGAGGGGCCGGGCCAGGGTCTCGCCGATGCGCCGGATTTGGACCAGTTCCCGGGCTCGGGTGGACGCCAGCTCCTCCTGGGCGAGCTTAAGGTTTTCCAGAAGCTCCCGGTTGGACAGGGCCAGACGCCGCCGCTCCAGGGCGCGGTCTACCACACTCTGGAGCTCGGGCAGCCGCAGTTCGCTCTTTACCAGGTAGTCGTAGGCTCCCAGGCGCAAGGCTTGAATGGCGCTATCCAGAGCCCCCAGACCGGTGAACAGGATGACCTCGGTGTCAGGGGAGTCTTCCCGCACATGGGCCAGCAGGTCCAGGCCGGAGGCATCGGGTAGCATAAGGTCCAGGATGGCCAGGGGAATCTTTTCTTGCCGCAAGGTTTCCAGGGCTTCCCGGCCGGTGGCCGCCGCAGCTATGGTGTATCCCTGACCCGTAAGAAACCGCGTGAGGGTCTGCAAAATGGTGGGATCGTCATCCACCAGGAGAATCTTTTCCCCCGGCATTAATGCCAGCCTCCCGAGGATAACAGGGTGTCCGCGTCGAAGTTGACGTCATCCCGTTGAGGATAGTCCAGATTGTAGTGCAAGCCCCGGCTCTCCTTGCGCCTCAAGGCCATGAGGATGATGAGTTCAGCCACCGTGGCTATGTTCCGCAGCTCCAACAGATCGCTGGTGATCAGGAAGTTCCAATAGTAATCGTTGATCTCCTGCTGGATAAGGTCGATGCGGTGCTGGGCCCTGAGTAGCCGCCGCTCGGTGCGCACGATGCCCACATAGTTCCACATCATGCGGCGAATTTCGTCCCAGTTGTGGGAAACCATGACCATTTCGTGGCTTACGGTGGCCCCCAGGGGGTTCCACTCCGGGACGCCGGCGTTAGCAGGGACCGGGTGGCCTGCCAGACATTCCCGGGCATCCTGGGCTGCCTGGTGGGAAAAAACCAGGGCCTCCAGGAGGGAATTGCTGGCCAAACGGTTGGCCCCGTGCAGGCCGGTCATGCTCACCTCCCCCACGGCATACAGATGCTTGATGGAACTGCGGCCGCAATGATCCACCAACACTCCGCCGCACATGTAATGCGCCGCCGGCACCACCGGTATGGGTTCCCGGGTCATGTCAAAACCGAATTCCTGGCATTGCTGGTCGATATTGGGAAAGCGACTCTTAATAAAATCGGCATCCTTGTGGCTGATATCCAAAAATACGCAGTCGGCGCCGCTTTGCTTCATCTCACTGTCGATGGCCCGGGCCACGATGTCCCGGGGGGCCAAATCCTTCTGGGGATGATAATCTCCCATGAAGGACCGGCCCTGGCGGTCCAGGAGAATGGCGCCTTCGCCCCTCAGGGCTTCTGAAATAAGGAAGTTTTTGGCCGCGGGATGATACAGGCAGGTGGGGTGAAACTGGACGAACTCCATGTTGCCGATGAGGGCCCCGGCTCGATAAGCCATGGCCACGCCGTCGCCGGTGGCGATGTCTGGGTTGCTGGTGTAAAGATAGACCTTACTGGCACCACCCGTGGCCAAGAGGGTGATGGCGGCCAGAAAGGTGTCCACCTCCCCGGTTTTGGTATCGAGGACATAGGCCCCCAGGCAGGTGGCCTCCCGGTTCACCACCCGCGCCCCCCGGCGTACCAGGCGTTCCTCGGTGATCAGGTTGACCCCCATGTGGTGCTCGTAAATCTTGATGTTGGGATGGGCCCGGGCCTTTTCCACCAGGATGCGCTCTACTTCGGCCCCCGTCATGTCATGGGCGTGGATGATGCGGCGGTGAGAATGGCCGCCCTCCCGGGCCAGGTCGTAGCCGTTGTCCGTGCCAATGTCGAAATGGGCCCCCAGGGACACCAGTTCCCGGATGCGCTCCGGACCCTGATGAACCACCAATTCCACAATATCCGGGTGACTCAGGCCTTCCCCCACGGTGAGGGTGTCCGTGATGTGATACTCGAAGCGGTCGTCCGGCCCCAGCACTGCGGCGATGCCCCCCTGGGCCCTGCGGGTGGAGGTCTCCGTGATGTCCTTCTTGGTTACGAGGTTGACCGTGGCAGAGTCCGCCACCTTCAAAGCATAACTCAACCCCGCCAACCCGGAACCCATTACCAAGATGTCCGAAATGTGTTTCAACCCTTTTTCCTTGCCTCTGTCTATTTAAGGGAGAAGGGCGGAGAGGCCGCCCTCCCCCAACCCTTTCTTCAATACCCTACCAGTTCAGGAGCCCGGCCAGGTTTTGCCCCAGGATCATCTGGCGCCAATCTTCCGGGAGGTCAGCCTGCTCCATTTCCTCAAAATAGCGCTTCGGGGGCAAGAGGGGGTAGTCGCTCCCGAAGAGAATTTTCTCCGGTCCCACCATCTCTGCGGCCAGGCGGTAGACTTCCGGCCGGTAGAGATACGGGGACGCGGCGGTGTCAAAGTAAACCCGCCGGAAAACCTCGGAGACTTCTTTTTTCAGCAATCCGTAAAAAGGGAGCCCCCCGCCCCAGTGGGCCAGAATCCAGGTGACTTCCGGAAATTTCTGGATGAGCCGATAAATGACCTCGAGGCGGATAGCCGCCTTCCCCGGGTAAGGTGCGCCCACGGGGTCATTCATATGGAGAAGCAGGGGCACGTTGTAATGCTGGGAGAGTTCCGCCAGGGGCGCCAGAAAATACTCCAGGTCATCCCCCGGATCATCCACATACCAGGCCAACTCTCCTAGGCCCCGAAAGCCGGCGGCCAGGCAACGCTCCACTTCCCGGGGGGCGGCGGGGTCCAGGGGATTGACATTACAAAAGCCGATGAATTTCCGGGGCCAGCGCCCCATGGCTGCGTGGATCACTTCGTGCTGACGGCGCCAGAGGCGCTCCTGGCGCCAGGGGAACCCCGAAACCACCGCGGCCTCCACGCCCTCCTCCTCCAAAGCCTGGAGGAGTTCCTCCGGGGCTACCAGCCGGGACTTGGGGGTGCCGTACAGGGCCTTGAAGGCAGGCTCATCGGCAAAGAAGTCCTCCCGGGAGCGGCAGATTTCTCTGGGGAAGACGTGGGTGTGGGCGTCCAGGATCATAGCAGCACGATGAGAAGCCCGTCGGGGCCTAATCCCCTTGTCCGCACAAGTTTTTCATATACAATACACAAGATGTCAATAATCGCAAGAATACTCGTTTTTTTATTCTTAGCTTTAAGTTACACCGCCAGCGTTAGTTTCGGGGCCGGGCCTTTTCACTACCGCTTCCCCAAAGGGCCGGGGATTGATCCCGAGGCCGTCACCGTGGTGGGAGAACCCACCTCCCACCACATCGTGCGTTACCACAACATGTATCAGATCGCCCGGCACTATGACCTGGGCTTCTGGGAGCTGGCCAAGTACCACCGGGCCCTGGACCATTTCTACCTCCCCTGGGAAACCGACATCGTCATCCCTACTCAGTGGGTGCTCCCGGAAAATTACCACCCCCCCGGCTATCTCATCAATGTCGCCGAACTCAGGGGTTACCGCTACTTTCCGAAAAAAAACGAAGTGCGTACCTTTCCCATCGGCATCGGCGTCCTGGACTTCAAGACCCCCATCGGCAAGAAATTCAGGGTGCAGAACAAGTCAGCCAATCCCTCCTGGCGCATTCCCAAAGGTCTGAGGGAGAAATACGGCATGACGGTGATGCCCCCGGGCCCGGAAAACCCCGTGGGCAGTCACTGGCTGGGCCTGTCCCGCTACGGCCTGCACGGCACTGCCATGCCCATGGGGGTGGGGCGCCTGGTCAGCCACGGCTGTATCCGCCACTACCCGGAGGACATCAAACAGCTCTTCGATCTCACCCCGGTGGGCACCACGGTGGAGGTCATTTACGAGCCGGTGAAATTCGGTTTCCTCAAGGGCCGCATTTTTGTGGAAATCCACGAAGACATCTACTTAAAAGTGGGGGATATGTTTCAATACGCCTTGCGGAAACTGGAGTCCAAGGGGCTGGCCGGCCGGATCAACTGGCTGAAATTCCTCCAAGCCGTGGAGGAGCAATCCGGCGCCCCGGTGGATATTACCGGGTGAAATAGCTTGGGTGAGGGGCCAGGACTCGTGGACTCCAACCCCCTCAGCCCAATCCTCTCCCCCAAACCCGTGCATAAAAAACTTGCTTCGCCCCCTTTCTTGAGAAATGTTTGACTCCCTTATTCACCACGCCCTGGTCCTTACCCTGGAGCCCCGCTCAGAGCCTATTCCCCACGGGTACGTGGCCCTCAAGGACGGCAAGGTCGCCGCGGTGGGACAAACTTCTAAGGAAGCTGACCTTCCCCCCGCCCGGGAGCGGCTGGACGTGGACGGCGCCCTGGTCCTGCCGGGTCTGGTAAACACCCACTGTCACGCCCCCATGGTGTGGTTCCGGGGGCTGGCCGACGACCTACCCCTTAAGGACTGGCTAAACCAAAAAATCTTCCCCGCGGAGGGTGGCTGGCTGGACGAGGACAAGGTCTTCTGGGGTACCCTCCTGGCCGCCGCCGAGATGATCCGGGGGGGGATTACCACCGTGGCGGACGGCTATTTCTTTGAGGCTGAGGTGCGCCGGGCTTTAGGGGCGACGGGCCTCCGGGCCGTGGTGGCCCAGGGGGTGGTGGACTTCCCGTTCCCCGGCGTCCCCGACCCCAAAGACAACCTGGTGGTGGCGGCCCGCTTTCTCGAATCAGGACGCGACCTTTCAGGGCTCATCACCTCCGCCATCTTCTGCCATTCCCCCTACACCTGCGGGCCGGAGACCCTCAAAGGGGCCAAAGCTCTAACCCGGCAAGCAGGCGCGCCTTTCTTCCTCCATCTGGCCGAAACCCGCCAGGAAGTGGAGGACCTCAAGGCCCAAACCGGCAAAGGACCCGCGGCCTATCTGGACGATCTGGGAATTTTGGATGACCTCACCATCGCGGTGCATGCCGTCTGGCTCGAGCCGGAAGACCTGGATATCCTGGCCCGCCGGGGCGTCACGGTGAGCCACTGCCCCGAGTCCAATCTGAAGCTGGCCGCCGGCGTGGCCCCCGTGCCGGAACTCCTGGCCCGGGGCGTCACCGTAGGCCTGGGCACCGACGGCGCCGCCTCCAACAACAACCTGGACCTTTTCGGCGAAATGAGCCTCACGGCCCGGCTCCACAAGGTCTGGCGGGGCGACCCCACGGTCCTCCCTGCCCGTCAGGTCGTGGCTCTGGCCACCCGGGAGGGCGCCGGGGTTCTGAGCCTGGACGGACAGGTGGGCACCCTAGCCCCGGGAAAAGAGGCGGACCTCATCGTGGTGGACATAAACCGGCCCCATCTCACGCCCCTCTTCGACCCCTACTCTCATCTGGTCTACGCCGCCAGGAGCGCCGACGTGCGCCATGTCATGGTGGCCGGGCGTTGGCTCATGCAGGACGGCCGGCTCCTCACCCTGAATTGGCAGGAGATCGCCTCCCGGGCCCGGCACTTCGCCAAGGATCTTACCGCCTTTATCCGGGCCTCCCGGCCTTTACCTTGACCCCAGGGCCGTGTTAGGGGAAAATAGGGGCGCTAGGGAAAAAAAATCTCAACTAGCAATCCCCCAGCGGCTATCTTGTTATGACCAGTATTCCGGCTCAATCGACCCGCTATCTGGCCGAACACCTCCACACTTTAGTGGACTCCGCCGAGGTCCTCCGCCTGATCTACGATATTACCAACTGCACCGTGGCCTGGGAGGGCCAGCCCACCCTTCCCGGCGACCCGCAGACCTCCCGGGGATTGGAGCTGTTCCCCTGTTTTACCATGCAATTCCAGCGGCAGCCTTTGGAGGTCAAGGGCAACATCTACCCCAACCTCCCCGGCGACGGAGGGGGCTTGAGCCATCTCGTCCGGCTGGAGTTGGCGGGCCAAACTTTTTCGTTTCACCTGACCACCCCGCAAACCTACCTCCTCTCCCCCTTCCACGTCCGCTTTCTCAGCATCCTGTTCGGCCGCCTGATCCTGCACCACCTGGTCTTCTCCCTGGACGACCAGCGGGTCCACCCCCCCTTCACTCCCTATTCTCTGGAGGAGCAGGTTGTGGCGGGCTATCTGCAAAGCCTCAGGTGGGCCCCTTGTGCCACCATCAAGCTGGATGCCCAGGACAACCCCTACATCGGCTCCATGCTCTATTCGGACCGGGCCCTGAAGCGCTGCGAGATACCGGGGGGACGTCAAGAGGAATCCTTCATCCGGGCCTGGCGGTTTTTCAAGCGGCTGCTCTACTATTCCATCGAAGGTGGCCGCCTGTTCACCGGCTTTGCCTTCGTGCCCCCCGCCCTGCTCCGGCAAAATGTCCAGCAAGGCTGGGTCTCCCTGCTTTCATATCAGGAGGACTACCGGATTTCCCTGGACGAGGGCCTGGAAGCCCTCAAGCAATACCTGCTCCATGCCGATGGCCGCACCACCTTTCTGGCCTTGCAGGCCGAACGTCTCGTGGGTCTTTTGCACCTCAGCCGGGGAACTCACCGTCAGTTGGCCAGCGTCAGGGCCTGGAATGCAGCGCTCCCCCTGGCCTCCATTTCCTCCCGGGGACGGGTTACTTTCTGGGTCCCCCTCAAGGGGCGCCATACTCCCCAGATTCCTCTGGTGGTCCTGGAATATCGCCATGGGCACTTGCGCATCCCCCTGTTTCAGGACATTTTCTGGCTGGAACTGGAGCGTCAGTTGACCGAGGCCTGTCCCCACTGCAGCCGTCCTAACGCCCTGCCGCGGCTGAAGCGCCTCCTGACTATGATGCGGCGAGGCGGTCATGGGGCCATTCTTATCCTGGGATTGACGCCTGAGCAGTTGGCCTCCCCTGAGACGCCCCTGGAAAACCAGGTTCCCCTGGAAAGCCCTGCCCCCCTGATGGATCACTGGCTGCCACATCTTGCCGGCCTGGCCAAGTCCGACGGTGCTTTGATTTTCAATGACCATCTGGAGGCCGTGGCCTTGCGGGCCCGCCTCAAGGCCACCTCAGTCCGCCTCCCCCCGGAACGGGACGACCTGGGGAGCGGCATGCGCCACCAGGTGACCCGGGAGTTCACCACCTTTGCTCCCAACCTGCTGGGTCTGGCCATCTCCCAGGACGGCTACCTCTCTTTATATCGCGAGGGCAAATTGGTCAGCCGGTTGTTTTGAGATAAAAGCAAGGCGCCGCCTGTTCCCCGCACCCGCGCCGGCAGGCTTCATTTTCGGGGAAATTATTGGGGGCAAAAATTGGTGAATGAAATTTTTCCTTATTCTCCCTCTCCCTTGAGGGAGAGAGCTGGGGTGAGGGTGAAAATGATTCCATTTTATGCCCCAAGTAATAACTTATTAAAAAACCTTATGCTCATCCCTTGCAAACCATAACCATTAACTCTAGCCGCCAAGAACACAGCAAGTTTAGCTCGGAAAGGAGATAGCGCTATGAAAGACGTGATCATTGCCGTGAACATGAGCAAGATTGCGAACCGACCCACCAGTTTCGAACTCATGCAGAAGGTAGGCCCCAAGGTGTGCATCGCCACGGCCAGCCATCCGGGATTTGTGGGATTCATGGCCTTGCTGCAAACCGGCGTCTTCCCCATGGCGGGCCGCTACGGCGGGGCCGCTCTGGATATGCAGGAGTCCCTCAACCCGCTGACCATGTTCCAATACACCCTCTGGAAGGACGTCAAGTCCCACGAAGAGATGCACTATCAGCAGTTCTCCACCATCTATGAGCTCTGCCATCACTGCCTGAGCATGGTGGTGGAGGGGCCCTGGGAGCCCTATTACCAGGTGGTGGCCTCAGACCTCCCCGGGGCGCCCCATACCCCCATGAGCCGCGTCGTCCTGGGGGATCACTGGATCATGGAGGGACACGAGGAGGCCTTTGAGAAGGGAGCCCAGGAGACTCTGACGTGGCTGAAGCAGAAGGCTCCCGGCATGACCGGCTGGATGCTGATGAAGCAGATCGGCGTTTCGGCCGTGGGCTCCTTTCAGTTAGACCCGGAGGGCCTGTTGAAGCCGACCCTGGGGGCCAACCCGCCCCGGTACAACACCAATTTTGGGGACCAACCCCTGGACCATCCCCCCATCCCGCCCCAGAAACCGGCCCAGTATTTCGTGCACACCGAGTGGGTCAGCGCCGAAGCGGCTCAGATGGGGCTGGCCAAAACCATGGTCAACTACGAGCTGCGCCAGATCCACAACCAGGGGGTCCTGGCCCACGTCTGCCGCGGCCCCTACTACGTGCTGTTTGCCCCCATGCACGAAGAGACGGCCATGGTTTTTCCCTAGAATGAGATTGGTGCGACAGTATCTTGAGGGGCGGGCCGGGGGACCACTGGCCCCCCACCCTCCCCTCAAACTCCCCTCCCACCCCCCCTTGGAAAACTCGGTAGCACGGGCATCTTGCCCGTGCGGCAAGGTCTGGAAGCCCGTGCTACCGTATTTGTGTAAGGAGTTAGAAGAGGGGCCAAGGCTTGCCGCGCCTGCCCCCTTAGCCTAGCTCTTTTATCCACTCCGCCAGTTCTTGCAATGCCCGCTCGGAGTAGGCCGCCCCCCGCTGTCTTTTGGGAAGGCGTTCCGGCAAGGGCGGGAAAAGGCCGAAGTTGACGTTCATGGGCTGAAAATTCCGGGTGGCGGTGTTGGTGAGGTGATGGATGAGGGCCCCGTGGGCCGTGGCCCGGGGCGGGGTGATGAGGAGCTGGCCCAGGGCCAGGCGGGCGGCGTTGTTGCCGGCCAAAAGGCCCATGGCGCTGGATTCCACGTAGCCTTCCACCCCGGAAATCTGGCCGGCCAGGAAAACCTTCGGGTACTCGAAAAAGTTGAGGTGGGGACTCATAAGGCCGGGGGCGCGGATGAAGGTGTTGCGGTGCACGCTTCCCAATCTGGCAAATTCCGCCTTTTCCAGCCCCGGGATGAGACGGAATACCCGCTTCTGCTCCGGATAGGTCAACTTCGTCTGAAAACCCACCAGGTTATACAGCGTGCCTTCCCGATTTTCCGCTCGTAGCTGGGCCACCGCAAAGGGCTGCTGTCCAGTCCGGGGGTCCGTGAGCCCCACAGGCTTCAGGGGGCCGAAGGTCAGGGTCTGATAGCCCCGGGACGCCATGATTTCAAGGGGCAGGCAGCCTTCAAAATAGCGGGGCTCCTCGAAAGACTTGAGGGGCACCTGCTGGGCGCTCATCAAGGCGTCATAAAAAGCGGTGTACTCTTCTTCGCTGAAGGGGCAGTTCAGGTAGTCATCCCCGGCCCCATAGCGGGAGGCCCGGAAAACCTTGGACATATCCAGGGAATCGGCAAACACGATGGGCGCAATGGCATCATAAAAATGCAGGTGCTCCTGGCCGGTGAGGCGCCCCAGCTCCAGGGCCAGAGCCTCCGAGGTGAGGGGGCCGGTGGCCACCACGGTGATCTCCCCGGGATTGATGGCGGCCACCTCTTCCCGGACAATCTCCACCAGGGGTTCTTGCTCCAAAGCCTTGGTCAGGTGCCGGGCAAAATGCTCCCGGTCCACAGCCAGGCTTTTCCCCGCCGGCACCCTGGTGGCTATAGCCGCAGCCATCACCAGGGAGCCCAGGCGCCGCATCTCCTCCTTTAAGAGCCCCACCGCGCTCTCCAGAGCATCGGACCTAAGGGAATTGCTGCACACCAGCTCCCCCAGGAGGGGGGAGTTGTGGGCTGGAGAAAATTTCTGCGGCTTCATTTCCAAGAGCCGCACCCTCACCCCGCGCCGGGCCGCCTGCCAGGCCGCCTCACTCCCCGCCAACCCCCCGCCGATGATGGTGATGGGGGATTGGTGAGGTGGGGGGAGGGCCGGGGGACCTGAGGTCTGCGACCCCTGGCCCCCTCCTCCACCAAGCCTCTCATCCACTGACGGCCGCATCGGCGGGGGCGGGCTCTTCATAGCCGCAACCGTTTTTCGGGCAGATGAGTTTCTTGCCTTTTTTCCTGAGCCAGGGGAAGTCACACTGAGGGCAGGGGATCTGCACGGGGGGTTGGTTCAGGGTGTAGGTGCACTTGGGATACCGGCTGCAGCCGAAGAAGACGCCCCGGCGGGAGCGTCGCCTTACCAGGTTACCGCCGCAGTCTTCCTGGGGGCAGGGGGGGCCGTCTTCCGGGGCCGCCGCGGCCACCGGCACCGGTTTGCCGTCCGGACCCCAGGTGAAGTCCTGGGTGAAGCGGCACCGGGGATAACCGGAGCATCCTAAAAACTCCCCTTTCCTTCCCCGGCGCACCACCTGCTCCTTGCCGCATTCGGGGCAGGAGATGCCTGCAGGACCGGGCTGCCCCACCACTGCGGCAACCCCTGGTTGCCCTTCCCCGGATGCCGTCGGCCGGCCCGGAGGCAGGATATTTCCCTGGGCATCCCGCTGGATGTCGCTGGTGAAATCGCAGTCCGGGTAGGTGGCACATCCCAGAAACTCCCCGGTCCTGCCCCAGCGGATCAACAGCTCACTTTGGCACTTGGGACAGGGGAGCCCTGTGGGCAGGGTCTTGAGGCGGGGCATTTGACCCTTGGCCTCTTCCAGCTCCCGGGCGAAGGGGCCGTAAAACTCCCGCATAATATCGAGCCACGCCGCCTGGCCCTCGGCGATGCGGTCCAGGTCCCCCTCCAGGAGGGCAGTAAATTTGGGGTTCATGATGTCCGGGAAATTCTCCACCAAAAGATCGCTAACCGCCATCCCCAGCTCGGTGGGCCTGAGGCGGGTCCTGATTTTCAGCATGTAATCCCGGCTCAACAGGTTGCTCAGGATGGTGGCGTAGGTGCTGGGCCGCCCGATGCCCTGCACTTCCAGTTCCTTGATGAGGCTGGCCTCGGAGTACCGGGGCAGTGGTTTGGTGAAGTGCTGCTGGGGGTCGAAATCCAGAAGCGCCAGGCTTTCTCCCTCCTGCAAGGGGGGCAGCTTTTCCTCTTTTTCCTCCTCCGCCTTGGCCTCCTGGTAGAGGACCGTGAAGCCGGGGAACTCCATCACCGAAGCGCTGGCCCTAAAGAGGTAAGCCTTCGCCTCCACGTCCACGGTGGTGAGTTGGAAGAGCGCCGCCAGCATCTGGGAAGCCACGAAGCGGCGCCAGATGAGCTCATAGAGGGCCAACTCGTCTTTTTTCAAAAACTTCCGCAAGTCCTCGGGGCGGCGGCTGACGTCCGTGGGGCGGATGGCTTCGTGGGCCTCCTGCGCCGCTTTGGGGCTCTTATAACGGTGGGGCGCCTTGGGCAGGTACTTCGGCCCGAAAACCTGTTTGATGAACTGCCGCACCGCGTCCAGGGCATCTTTAGATACCCGGGTGGAGTCGGTACGCATATAAGTGATGAGGCCTACGGGCCCTTCTTCACCCAGATCCATCCCCTCATAGAGCCGTTGGGCCAGCCGCATGGTGTTGGCGGGAGAAAACCGCAGCTTCCGGTTGGCCTCCATCTGGAGAGTGCTGGTGATGAAAGGAGGCGCCGGGTTGCGCCGCTGGGGCTTCTTTTCCACCTTGGCCACCCGAAAGGCCGCGTCCTCCAGGTTATCCAGGATGCCTTCCATCTCGCTGACGTTTCGGGGCTTGAGGTCTTTTTTCTGGTACTTGACCAGGCGGGCCTCAAAGCGGGGCAGTTCCTTGCCCTCCAGGCAGGCGGCCAGCGTCCAGTATTCCTCTGGGACAAAAGCCAGGATGGCCTTCTCCCGGTCGCAAAGGAGGCGCAGGGTCACGGACTGCACCCGCCCGGCGGAAAGGCCCGTCTTCACTTTCTGCCACAAGAGGGGACTCAACTGGTAGCCTACCAGGCGGTCCAGGATGCGCCGGGCCTGCTGGGACTCGTAGCGAGCCCGGTTCAAGGGGACCGGTTTTTTCAGGGCTTCCCGGATGGCCTTCTGGGTGAGTTCGAGCAGGAGGACCCGGTGGAAGCGGTGGTCTTTTTCGCCCAGATATTCGGCAATGTGCCAGGCGATGGCCTCCCCTTCCCGGTCCGGGTCCGGCCCCAGATAGACCTCTTCGATGCCGGCGGCCGCCTTTTTCAGTTCTTGGATTACCTTGTTTTTCCCCAGGATGGTGACATATTTCGGCTGGAAATCGCTCTCTACGTCCACCCCCAGCTCGTTCTTGGGAAGGTCCCTGATATGGCCCTTGGTGGAGCGCACGTCAAATTCCTCCCCCAAGTACTTCTGGAGGGTCCTGGCCTTGGTGGGGGATTCCACAATGAGAAGAGATTTTGTCATAAGCTAGGCTGGTTGCTGCTAGTCCTTTTTCGAGATGTTTTCGGGAATTTTCAGTTTTACCTAAATGCCCCGGCAATGCAAGCCTGGGTGTGAAGGGGAATCGCGAGGAAAGCCCGGCAGGCTCAGTGGTTGCCGATTTTAAAAATTGTCCTTCAGGCTATTTTAAAACCCGGCTAGAGGAGATCAGGCAATTCTGAGCGAAGCATAGAATCTTGTATTTTCAATAAGTTGAGAGCCTTCAGTCCGCTTGGGATGA
>CBFDAH010000007.1:0-40561 GCA_965602785.1 uncultured Syntrophobacterales bacterium | reverse complement strand
TGTGGACCCCCTGCCCACCTCTCGAATACCAGGATCCCAAACTCGAGTTGAAGGGAGACCGCTGGGGAATTTTTTCCCAAGCGGGGAGCATAATTCCCCACAGGCTGCTGCTCCTTTAGGCCCAGCCTATCTCTGCGGGGCGCTATCCTAAATAATTGGGGCAGTTACCGGAGATCCGGCCGAGAGGTTCGGGCGGTTCGCTTTTCTTGGAACAAGGCACCCGGCTGGGGCGGTGTTATCTGGTAAGTACCACTGATCTCAGTGTTTTTTAACCATCTCACCAGGAATTCCCTGGGGTAGGCGGGAGGTCTAAAGGGTTCCCCTAGACAGCCGCTGATTGACACTGAACCTTGGAAAGTTGGTGGCAAAAGCCCTAGACCTTTGCCTCGAAATCACCCATGGTATCGTAACTCCTCCTGTTTAAGGGGGCGCCCCCGTGGGGGGAGAACTTCCCCAAAACAGCAGGGCCCCAGAGGATAAGGGCCCCGCCGTCTCCCAGGGTCTAGTGGGAGCACGGCACTTTTTTTTGTTGAACTCCTTTTTCCCTCAACCTTTTTATCTTCTTAAAAGAATTTGCTCTGAAAGCGCCCCTGCCATATCGATTAGCCCTCAGGCGCGAGATTTCTGCCAATTTGACTATCTTTGCTAAAA
This sequence comes from uncultured Syntrophobacterales bacterium, assembly GCA_965602785.1. GTDB lineage: Bacteria > Desulfobacterota > Desulfobaccia > Desulfobaccales > 0-14-0-80-60-11 > JBGSLA01. The sequence goes on along the minus strand of CBFDAH010000007.1, from coordinate 39,910 downwards.
TTATGAGAAAAAACTGTTAGATACTTGATTTCACAAAGAGGCATGGTTATTGCATTATAAGAGATGTGAAAGGGGGAGAAGATATGCCGTTGTACGAATACCAATGTGTGGACTGTGGGGGCCAGGACCACCGCGTGGCCGGCCTGGACGACCATACGGCCATGTGCGTCCATTGTAATGGCCTTATGCTTCGTCTTAACGAGGATGTTTTTCAGCCGTATTTTGAGGAGGTGGCCAAACCCGCCACCCTGAAGAAAGTCTCCAGCTCTTAACCCCTTACGAGTCCGGCTGACCACAGTCCGGGCTTCAAGGGTGAAAATCTCGGCGCGATCCCTCCCTGATACCAGGAAGGCTTTCGCGCCTTTTTCTTTTCTGGTCCGGCCAGCGCCCTTTTTCGAGATCCGACTTTCCTTGCCTAAAACTCCCTGATCCTGTGCCCCCTCCCCGGATACTTTTCCCAAAGTGAGAATTCTTCTAGGAAAAAAGCCCGGGGGTATCTCAGCCTGACAAAAAACCTGTGGTGCCAAGTGGGGAGTTAGTCAAAGAGAAAAAAGCGGCCCCCGGGATGTTTCGATCCCGCGGGCCACTTGAGGGTGAGATAGAGATTCTCTAGCAGATCTATACGGCTTAGCGGATTGGTACCGCCGCCGGGAGTTTCGTCTTAGTTACCAGCCCGGCTGGCACCTCTTCAGTGAGCAGTCCCAGTGATTCCTGAAGGAAATTGTCCACCAGGGAACCCACCGTGCTGTAAAGATCAGACCAGTCAAAGCCCTGGGCATCACTGCGGACGTCGCCAATGCCCTCCCGGCACCACGACATGCGCATGTCGTAGGCGGCAGGAACGCCCGCTACGGTGACTCTCTGAACGAAAAACACCTCGACGCTGAAAATATAAAACGAGGGGGAAACCTGTGCCCGGTCTGCATGGACTAACACCCCCAGGCAGGGAAACTGGGGAGCTTGCAGCCAGTCTAATTGCTGGGGAACCGGAACGCCCGCCCGGGCAAGCCTTTGTTGTACTTCGAGCCAGAGCCGATCCCGATCTAAACCGTTGGCCTCAACGTCGGCATCCACCTGGGAAACCCACACATGCAGACCTTGAAAACCGGCGATGTTTTGGGGAATTACCCGGTCCGTTTCAGCTATGCCCTTCCTAGCGTTCATCGTGCCGTCCGTTGGTAGTGCCAATCGCTTCCCCTTTTTCCAAGCTTTTAGGCCCCTCATGGTACGGGCAGATGTTCAAGTATGTTCCAGAGCAAGCGCTTCCCGAAGACTGTCCGAAATTATGGACTACTCAGGAAAGAACACAATCAGGAGATACCTGAAATTAATATTCGGATATCCTGACAGGGAGGAGTTTTGTGTCAGGTGACGAACGTTACGTTCAGGAAATGGTAAAGGGGGCGGGATCAGGGTTCCAGGGAAGTGAGGCCTTCCCGAATGGCGTACTTGGTGAGTTCAGCCACGCTCCTGATGCGCAGTTTGTGCATAATCTGCTGGCGGTGGGTCTCCACTGTCTTGACACTGATGTGCAGGAGTTCGGCGATCTGGCTGGTGCTTTTGCCTTCGGCCATGAGCTGCAGCACTTCCCGTTCCCGGTTGGTGAGCACGGAAAAGGCGGACTGGCTGGGACCCGGGACCCGGTGCACGTAGTCTTTGACGACGATTTCGGCCACTCCGGGGCTCAGATAGGTCTTATTGGCCATAACCAGGCGGATGGCTTGGGCCAGCTCCTCGAAGGCACAGTCCTTGAGAAGGTAACCGTGGGCCCCGGCCTTGAGCATGTTGATGACGAAGCGACGGTCGGCGTGCATGGACAAAGCGATGACCTTCACTTCCGGGTATTCGGAGAGGATCTGGCGGGTAGCCTCGATGCCATTGAGGTCCGGCATATTGACATCCATGATGACTATGTGGGGAACCATTTCCCCGACAATACTCACGGTTCGGCGCCCGTCTTCCGCCTCCGCCACCACCTCCATGTCCGGTTCCTTTTCGAGGAGCGTTCTAAGGCCCTGACGCAAAATTTTGTGATCATCTGCAATGATGATGCGGGTGGACATGGTCCCTCTCCCTATTGGGCTTGACGCCTCTCCTCGGGGGTTTGCCGGAGGTGACTCAGGCCTTGCCTCCTTATTACTCATCGTCAGGATGACCCATTCCTTTAGTAATCGGCCTGGCGGGGTATGACATTTGCGGGACACCCCCGGCGCAGGGCAACTAGCCAAAATTATAGCCTGTTCAGAAAAAACAAGGAAGCACTTTGTGCCTATGTTGTTGTTTACCCTTTCTCCTGGACCAAGTCAAGCTTCTCGGGCAATTTCCTTAAGGGTTTTCCATATGTTCATCTACCACAAATGTGGTCTCCTGACCAGATGGTCGCAGTTCCTGGCAGTCACCGGGGAATTGTGGTATGGTGCGTGGCCATGGAGATCGTCGCCGACTTCCATGTGCATTCCCGCTACTCCATCGCCACTGCCAAAACTTCGGATCTGGAACACCTGGACCTATGGGGGCGCTACAAAGGGCTCACCGTGGTGGGCACGGGTGACTGCACCCATCCGGAGTGGCTTAAGGAGCTTACGGCCAAACTCACCCCGGTGGGAGAAGGGGTGTACGGTCTCCAGGAGGGGCTGGCCCTCCCCCTTAAGCTTACCGGTCCCCACTGGGAAAGGGTGCCACCGGTGCGCTTCGTGGTCACCGGAGAGGTCAGCGCCATTTACAAGAAGGGCGGCCGGGTGCGCAAGGTGCACCTGCTGCTTCTCCTGTCGGGTCTCGAGGGGGCCGAGCGCCTCTCCCAGCGCCTGGGGCAGTTGGGCAACGTGGTGGCGGACGGACGGCCCATATTGGGGCTGGACGCGAAATATATCCTCGAAGTAACCCTGGAGGCTGACCCCGAGGCCCTGGTGATCCCGGCTCACGTCTGGACTCCCTGGTTTTCCGTGCTGGGAGCCAAAAGCGGCTTCAACTCCCTGGAGGAGTGTTTCGAAGAACACGTCGGCCACATTTACGCCCTGGAGACGGGGCTGTCCTCCGATCCCCCCATGAACTGGCGGGTAAGCGGGCTGGACCGTTATCTCCTGATGTCCAACTCCGACGCCCACTCCCCTCAAAAGCTGGCGCGGGAGGCCAATCTCTTCACGGTAGCCCCCACTTACCCGGACCTGTCCCGGGCCATTCGCACCCAAAACGGCTGTGCCGGGACCATCGAGTTTTTTCCCCAGGAAGGCAAGTACCACCTGGACGGCCACCGGAAGTGCGGACTGAGGCTCACTCCGGAGGAGTCCCGGAGCTTCCAGGGTCTCTGCCCCACCTGCCATAAACCCCTCACTCTGGGAGTCATGCACCGGGTAGTGGAGCTGGCCGACCGACCTGTGGACTCCTCCGCCCCGGGAAGCAAGCCCTTTGAATCACTGATTGCCCTTCCCATAATCCTGGGGGAGGTTTTGGAAAGCGGGCCCGCCACCAAGAAGGTGCAACGGCTCTATTTTCAACTCCTGGAGAAGCTCGGGCCGGAGCTGGAGATTTTACGGCGAGCCCCTCTCACGGACGTGGCCCGGGAAGGGGGAGAGCTCCTGGCCCATACCCTGGACAAGATGCGGCGGGGAGAAGTTCACATCGCTTCGGGCTACGACGGGGTGTTCGGGGAGATTTCTTTTCTGTCGCCGGAGGAGCGCCGCCGCTTTGTGGGGCAGGGAGCCTTTTGGGTAACCCCCACTCCGCCTGCACAAAAAGCTCACGTGGTGTCGGTTGCGCCTTCAACGACTCCGGTAGCGCGGCCACCCCAGGCACCTGCCGGCCCCTCTCACCAGGGAGACGACCCCCTCTTTGCCGGGCTCAACCCGGCTCAGCGGACTGCGGTGGTTCATCAGGGCCCCCCGCTCATCGTCCAAGCCGGGCCGGGCACCGGCAAGACCCGGGCCCTCACCCATCGTCTGGCCTACCTCCTTAAACGCCGGGGCGTGGCGCCGGACACCATCCTGGCTCTCACGTTCACCCGCCAGGCCGCCGGGGAGATGGCCTCCCGGGTGAAGGAGCTGCTGCCGGGTTTCCCCGGGCTCGACGACCTCACCCTGGGGACCTTTCACGCCTTGGGCCTCCGGTTCCTGGGCGAGCAGGGGCTGGCCCGGGAGGTGGCGGACGAGGCGCGGCGGCGGGCCCTCCTCAAGGAGGTGGCCCGGGGGTTCAGCCTCCCCCTCAATCAACTGGATCGGCAAATCAGCCGGTGCAAGCAGACCTTGCAGGAACCAGAAGATCTGCAGCACCAGGGAGATTCTCTCTTAGCCCTGGCCTTCACCGCCTATGAAACGGCCCTTAAACGGGAAGGGCTGTGGGATTTTGAGGACCTGCTGGCCCGACCGGTGCGGCTTCTCCGGGATGACTCGAGGCTACGGGCCGCCTATCAGGAGCGCTTCCGCCACCTTTTGGTGGACGAATACCAGGATTTAAACGAAGCCCAGTACCATTTCCTGAAAGCCCTGGCCGGGCCGGAAACGGAGATCATGGTCATCGGCGACCCCCACCAGGCCATCTACGGCTTCCGGGGAGCCCGGCCGGAGTACTTCTCCCGCTTTGAGATGGATTGGCCCGGGGCGATGCAGGTGAGTTTCACCGAAACCTATCGGTTGCCGCCTCCCCTGTTGAAGGCTTCCCAACGTCTGTTGCCCGAAGGCGAGGCCGGGCCCAGTGTAAGCCGCCGGACGGGGGATCGGCCGGTGGTGCTCCTGGAGGCGGCCTCCCCCCGGGAAGAGGCCCACCTCATTGCCCGGGAAATCGAGCGCCTGGTGGGGGGCCTGAGCCACCGGGCCCTGGAGGACCACCACCTGCGCTATCAGGATGCGGGGGAGCGGGCGGGCTTCAAGGACGTGGCGGTGCTTTTTCGCCTCCACGCCCAGGGACCGGAACTCTGCCAGGCTCTTACCGAGGCCGGCCTCCCCTGGGAATTGGCCCGGGAAGGGGTGGGCCCTGAGTGGACCGGCCTGGACCTGGCCGCGGAAAAGGTAAAGCTTCTTACCCTGCATGCCGCCAAGGGACTGGAATTTCCCTACGTTTTTATTTCGGGCTGTGAATCCGGCCTTTTACCCCTCACGCCCGAGGGGGGCGAACCCGCGGACCCGGAGGAGGAACGCCGTCTCTTTTACGTGGGCTTGACCCGGGCCCATTGTGAGGTCTTTCTCACCCGGTCCCGCAGCCGCACCCTCTGGGGCAAACGCTGGCGAACCCGCCTGTCCCCCCTGGCCGAGGCTGTGGCCCCGGTGCGGCGCTCTTCGAGCACGATACGTTCCCGGAGACCAGGACAACGGTTGTTATTTCCGGAGTCGCAGCCGGCCGGCCGCCGGCGAGGCCGATAGGCGGGTCAGGGCCGAGCCTTGCCATGTCTGAAGGGAAGCCAAACAGTTATTACTGGGAGCGTGAAATAGATTAACTTTCACCCTCACCCTGACCCTCTCCCTCAGGGAGAGGGGATGAAAGGATGGCTCCAACAGTTAATCAATTTTTTGCCTTGAATAATAACATCCTGGAGTTGTGACATTTTAGGACCAAACACCTTGATCCCCAAAACCGCCGACCTGTGGCCTTCATTGTCCCGCCTGGTGTTGGTATGCCTGCTGGGCCTGCTGGTTTTCCTGGCCTGCGCCTCCCCCAGCCGCCCCCCCCTCACTTTTTCGGACGACTACCAGGAGATGTTTGACGTCAATCTGTTCCACGAACGGGTGCGGCTCCTGAACAGCGTAAGCTATGGGGCCACCCAGGAAGAGGTTCTAAAAGCCCTGGGTGAGCCTAAGGCCCGGGAGGTCACGCCGGAAGGCCACACGGTGTTCATTTACCGGGTGAGATGCTACATGGGCCCGGAGCCCTTCAGCCGCTGGCCGAGGCACCAATCCCTGACCTATGAGAACCGCATCACCTTTGACCGCCAGGGCCGGGTCAGCGCCACCCGATCAAACCCCTAAGCCTGGGTGCACCGCATTTTCGTCCCGAGCGCCGCAGCAGCCGTTTTCTCTCACCCGTCTCTTTTCCCCTCCCCCACTTCCGGCAATTCGATTCTGGCCGCCACCTCCAGCAGACGGGGAAACTCCCCCGCCCGGGCTGCGAGGCGCCGGCGCAGACCGGCCACGGCCGGGGCGATGTAGGGGGCAAAATGATGCTTGCCCTTCACCCGGGTAAGAAATCCGAAGGCCCCCAGGATCTGGAGTTGCCGGCAAAGGGCCAGGTGCTCATACCGGTCCCGGAAGTCCCGAGCCTCAAAAGACCAACGCTCTCCTAAAAGCTCCTGGTAGCGACCCAGAAGCTCCTCCTGCCAGGCCGGACTCAGGTCCACGTAAGGGTCGATGAGCAGGGCCGCCAGGTCATAGCCCAGGGGCCCCAGGCGCCCGCCCTGGAAGTCCAGGACCCTGAGGCGCTCCCCTTGCACAAAGAGGTTTTTGGACTGGAAATCCCGGTGCAGGAAAAAGGGAGCCTCTTCGGGGCGGACCCGGTCCAGGAGGCGCTCAAAATCTGGGGCCAACTCTGCTTCCGCCACCTTGAGGCCCAGATAGCCGTTCAGAAAGGCCCAGACAAAGTAGCGGCACTCCCGTTCCAGAAGAAAGGGCCGGGTCACCGCCGGAGTGTCAAAGCACCAGGCCAGGTCGAAGCCCTCGGCTCCATGGAGTTGCTGCCGGACGAGAATTTCTAAAGCCCGGTGGTACCAGCCCAGAATCTCGGCGTCGCTCTTGGCTTCAGCCACCGCCGCAGCCAGGCTCAGATCTCCCACGTCCTCCAGGAGCATCCAGTCCTCCTCCCGGGAATAGGCGTGAATTTCCGGCACCGGCACCCCCCGGGCTTGGAGGTGGCGACCGATGAAGAAGTAAGAGTCGTTTTCCGTGACCCCCTGGCCCGGAGGGTGGGGGTGGTGGAGGAGCACCAGGTCGGGCTCTCCCGGCAGGCGGAAGAAGCGGCGGTCCGAGCCGTTCCCGGCCAAGAGCCGGGCCTCCCTCAAACTAACTCCCCGAGCCCTGGCTTCGGCCACGAGGCGGCTGCTCTGAGGGATTCCCGGGTTCATTTTTCGCTCTCAGGCGGCAAGGGAGGTGGGGTCGAGGCGCCCGGCTCGATCTTCAGGTGCACGTCCCGCTGGGGGAAGGGAATCTCAATGCCATGCTCATTAAAGGCCTCGAATATGGCGCTGTTCAGCTCATGGGTGGTCGGAATGCGGTCAGCTGGGGTCGAGACGTGAACCCAGATGTTGAAATTCAAGGAACTGTCACCGTAAGCCTCGAAATAGATGAGGGGCGGTGGGTCGGATACTACCCGGGGATTGGCCTGGCAGATCTCATCCAGGATTTTCGTCACCTGGCGCACGTCCGAGCCATAGGACACCCCCACCTTCAGGGTGAGGCGGTTGATGCCGCGGCCGTAGTGGGTCCAGCTAAGGATTTTACCGGAAATCAGTTCGGAATTGGGGATGATGAGAACATAGCCGTCGAATGTCTGGAATATGGTACTGCGCACCCGGATTTCCTTGACAAGGCCCCACTGGCCTTCAATAACCAGCATGTCCCCCACCTTGATGGGACGCTCGAAAAGGAGAATAAGGCCGCTGATAAAGTTGTTGACGATATTTTGTAGGCCAAAGCCTATGCCCACCCCCAAGCCGCCGGCCACGATGGCCAGTTTCCCGAAGGAAACTCCCAGAAAACCCAGGGCTATCAGGATGGCGAAAACCTGAATGATATAGTGAACCGTGTTGGAAATAGTATACCGTATACCTTCGTCCCAAGGCCTGCTGGGGTAAAACTTCACTTCCAAGAGGGTGAGCAGGAACCGGGAAAAGATGCGGCCCAGATAGATGGCTAAGGCCGCCAGCCCCAGGTTGAGGATGGTCAGGTGAAAGGGCCCCAGCCACACACCCCAGGTAAGACCCTGGAAGAACGAGAACAGATAGGTGGGGTCAATGCCCCAGAGCTTGAGAATAAGTGCGAATACCCCCACCAGCAGGAGGCCGGCGGCTACCCTCATAAACGAGTAGTAGTATTTTATAAGAAGTTCTTCCTCACTCGACAGTTCCCGCCCCATCCGAACCTTCTCGGGGTGGAGGTAATAATCGAGAGCAGCCCTGACACCCTGCCAGAGCAGCCAGAAAAGGAGAATGGCCAACCCGGTGAGGGCGGCCCCCTTGGCGATATAGGCGGACAGGTTCTGGAACCCCATGAGAGTGGTGACAATGATGGCCCCCAGGACCACGAGCAACAGGCCCCGGAGGATGGTGAATAAGGCCGGCCCCCTGACCCACGCCGGCCCGGGGAGCTCGGTAAGCAGAACGTCAAGGTACCGTTTGCGCAAGAGCCACCAGACCCAGACCAGGAACCCTATATAGACTAATTCCTCCACCATCTGGTAAGTGTCCGGCTCTAAGCCGAGGAGCCGAAGGAGGTGGAGGCCAAAGAACCCGATGACCAGGACGTAGATCAGCAGAAGCTTGAGGTGCCGACGGTAGAACCGGGCGGTCATCGAGCCCAGGGGGAGGATGCCGCCTCTTTCTTTCCCGGCGAACACCGCCTGGATCAGCTTTCGGCCTATTTGCAACCCAACCCAGGCGGACACACCGGTAACAATAATGCCGGCCCCCAGAGCCTGCCACAGCCCCAGGGTCCAGTCCACCAGGGCCAGCCAGACCACAAAACTGAGACCAAAAAGGTGAGTTACGATAATCTCGCCGGCTTTGAAAATGGTTTTTTGACCCACCTCCTCCACTTCGGTCTGCCAGAGGCGCATTTTGGGAAGAGCCAGCCGGCGCAGACGGTAAGAGGCCCAGGCCAAAATTAGGAAAAGAATCAGGAGACCCAACATAGGGGCCGCCTTGGTTCTAAGGAAGGCCGCCGCCTTCCCCGGGAGTTTGGGGTCGGTGACGTATTTGATAAGGCGTTCCGGCAACTCCCACAAAGCCAGCCAGGTCTCCTTTACCGTTTCCCCAAAGGACACCGGGGCCTGGCGTTCCAGTAACTCGTCCTTCCAGCCTTTTTCTAAATAGCTCTTCAGCTTTCCAGTGGCTTCGGTATGGACCTGGTGCTCTTGCTCCAAAGTTCTATGTAGTTTGTCCAGAAGCGCCGTGGAGCGTTCCGCGGCGGTCTGGTATTGACTGGCCCGTTGTTGGAACAGCTTGTAAGCCTGGATGAACTCCGGGGAGCGCCAGACCGGGTGTTTGGCGGCCTCCAGACGCTTCACCTCTTGTTTAAGGCTATCGAAACCGGAGATGCGGGTGGCTGCCTGCCTCGCCAGTTTTCCTTGGCGGTCTTCCAGCTGGGCAATCTGCGGTGCAACCTCCGCTTCCCTTGCTGTAAAGCTAGCCAAGGCCTCCTGCGCCCGTTTGAGCTGTAATCCTCCCACTGCCAGAGAGGCCTTCAGGGTAGCGACTTGGGCCTGTAATTTCTGCAAATTTGCTTGTGTCTGCTTCACCTGTTGCTGTAAGGTATCGGCCTCGGCCTTTCCCGCCGCGAGCTCCTTCTCCAGGCTGGCGGCTGCTTGTGCCAGTATCTTGGGCAAGGAATCAGGATCCAGACCTTCTTGCTCCTGGGCCCCCAGGGGCAAGGTGAGCAGCAGACACCAGGCAATCAGGTACACAAAAATCAGCCAACGCCGATAGTTAGCAATCATGTCAGACGCCATCCTCCCTTTCTCCCTCTAACCCTGGTAGTGCCAGCCAGAAGAAATCTCGATAAAACCTTAACCCTTCCTTGGCGGACCTGTCAAATGACCTTCGTCTTATGGTCTTGATGGGTGGTTTTTCAGACATTGCCAACCCTGGGCTTTTTTGGTAGGCTGAGGCGGGGTAAGCTCTCCGGGTCCCTGCCAGCCTGGAGGAGGTGTCTCTTTCAGGGAACCGGGTCCGTTGCCGTGCTTTCCTGCTTTTCTCCGAGGGCCCATCTCCGGGGCTGACTCCAGCAAGTCATCACCGAGATTGCTTTGGGTAAGGGCACGTCTGCAAGGACTCTCCCGCCCGCAGCCTAAGTGTCCGTCAAGTCGCCAGACCAGGACCTGCCCATTTCCCTTCTGTGCAGTCCTGGGGAGAGTTGGTGCCACGTTCTGGCGGCGGTTGAGAAGCGCTCTCAAAACCTAGGTTATCATCCTGAACGAATCTAAGTAGTTAATCCTTTAAATAATTAGCTCCTTAGCTCCGCTCAGCATGACCTTGCATGCCAATATCTGGTTCTGCCAGAGCTTCTAGCCTCGCCTCTAACTAACGCTTCGGTAATAAAGAACACGGGAAAACGGGTGCACCCATGGAGGAATTCGTCCAGACTGTCAAAGGCCTCCTCAAGGCCCAAGAGTGGCAGAGCTTGAAGGCCCTGTTGGCCCCCAAAAATCCCATTGACCTGGCCTCGGTGTTTTCCGAGTTCACCCCGGCGCAACGGGCAGTGCTCTTTCGTCTCCTGGAAAAGCAAGAGGCCGTGGAGGTCTTCGAAGGCCTGCCCTTGGAAGACCAGCAAGAATTGCTGGGGAGTTTCAAACAGGAGCAACTCCGGGAGATCGTGGAGCACATGTCCCCGGACGACCGGGCCTTCTTCCTGGGTGAACTACCGGCCAAGGTAGCCAAAAAACTTTTGGCCCTTCTGACCCCGGAGGAACGGGCGGCCACCGCGCTGCTTCTGGGGTACGAGGAGGACTCGGCCGGCCGCATCATGACCCCGGAGTACATTGACCTGAAAAGCTTCGTCACCGTGGCCCAGGCCCTCGAAAAAATCCGCCGGGTGGGGTTGGATAAGGAGACGGTGTATTACTGTTACGTCATCGACGAAGAGCGCCGCCTCATCGGCATCGCGTCCCTCCGGCAATTGGTATTGGCAGATCCTGGCGTCCAGGTGGCCGACCTCATGGAGCAGGATATTATTTTCGCCCACACGGATGAGGACCAGGAAGAAGTGGCTCACAAAATCCAGAAATACGACCTCCTGGCCCTGCCGGTAGTGGACCGGGAGTACCGGCTAGTGGGAATTGTTACCCATGACGATATCATTGACATCATCCAGGAAGAAGTGACCGAAGATATCTATCGTCTGGGCGCCTTGGAGGTTCCTGAGCAAAATTACTTCAAATCGCGCATTATGGCCGTGGCCAGCCATCGCTTGCTTTGGCTCCTGGTACTCCTTTTCGCCAACACCATTACCGGCAACATCATCCTCCATTATTCCGGTCTGCTCGAGTCCGTCATCGCCCTGGCCGCCTTTGTGCCCCTGCTCATCGGCAGCGGCGGCAACATCGGCTCCCAAACCTCCACCGTCTTTGTGCGCGGCCTGGCCTTAAAAGAAATCACCGCCAAGAACGCCTCCCGCCTTATTATACGTGAGGTTGGGGTGGGCCTGCTTTTAGGTTCACTAATGGGATTATTGGTGGTAATTTGGGCTTTCTGGCTGCAAGGCAATTGGTGGGTAGCGGTGGCGGTGGGGTTGTCTCTGGTGTTGATTTCCACCCTGGCCACCTTTTTCGGCAGCATCTGGCCTTTGATCTTCAGGCGCATCGGGCTGGACCCGGCCATGGTGTCCGCGCCTTTTATCAGCACCTTGGTGGACATCCTGGGAGCCCTCACCTATTTCTGGGTAGCGAGCCTCATCCTGAGCTAGACAAGATAAAACGAAAGGGAGGAGCGATGAATATTTTCATAACCGGAGGTACCGGGTTTGTGGGCACTTTTCTCTCCCGGGAGCTGGCCCTCAAGGGCCATGATGTCACCATCCTCACCCGTAAAAAGGAGCCCTCCCCCTCCCCCCACAGCCGCATCCGCTTCCTCACCGGCGACCCCACCCAGGAAGGCCCCTGGATGGCCGAGGTCGCCAAACACGACTGGATCATCAATCTGGCCGGCGCCTCCATTTCCACTAAATGGACAGATGAGGCCAAGCGAATTCTGTACGATAGCCGAGTCCTCACCACCAAAAATCTGGTGGCCGCTCTGGCCGCGGGGGACCGGAAGCAGCTTTTTTGCAGCACCTCGGCCCCGGGCTTTTATGGCCCCCGGGGGGAAGAGGAACTCACCGAGGACTCACCCCCCGGCCAGGACTTCCTGGCGAAGCTGGCCCAGGATTGGGAAGGGGAGGCCCTGAAGGCTCAGGAATTGGGGATTCGCACGGTGGTCACCCGCTTCGGCGTTGTCCTGGGTTCGGAGGGCGGCATCCTGCAGCAGCTTGTCCCCCTGTTTCGCAATTTCATTGGGGGTCCGGTGGGGAATGGCCAGCAATGGCTTTCCTGGATTCACCAGTTGGACCTGGTGCGGGCTTTTCTGTTCCTGCCGGAGCAGCCTGAGCTTTCCGGCAGGGTGAATTTCACCTCCCCCAACCCGGTGCGCAACCGGGACTTTGCCAAGGCCCTGGGACGGGCCCTGCACCGCCCCGCCTTCCTGCCCGCCCCCGCCTTTGCGCTGCGCCTGGTGTTAGGGGAGTTCGCCGAGGTGGTCCTCAACGGCCAAAAGGTCTTGCCCCAAAAACTCTCTTCTGCGGGTTTTCAATTTCTTTTTCCCACCATCGACCAGGCCCTCACCCATCTCTTTGAGGGAGGCTAATTGCAGGGAGGGCCGGGAGAATTAGGTTCCCCAGCCCTTTTCTCAAATCCCTTCACCCCTGCCTCATTTTTCCGCCATGGTGGTGACCCCGTCCCAGTCCGGTCCGGGAGGGGTTTGTTGAAATTTTTGGGTCACCTGGAGGTAGTGGGCGCAGAGGTTGTCGTGAGGGTTGAGATTTGTAGCCGCCCGGAAGGCCTCCAGAGCCGGCCCCCACTGCCGGTCCCGGAAAAGGGCCAGTCCCTCGAGGTAATACTCTAAAAAGCTGGCCAGCTTCCCCTCCGGAGGTCCCTCTTTCAGAAGCTCGTAGATGGCAATGGGCTGCTTTTTCCCTTTCACCCTCACCAGATCCACCTCCCGGAGAGTGAAGCCATTGTCTAGCTGCCGGGCGGTGGCTTCGGAAATCAATATTTCAGTGCCGTAAAACTTGTTCAGACTCTCTAAACGGGAAGCCAGGTTAACGTTGTCTCCGATGGCGGTGTAGTCAAAAAGGCGGCTCGAGCCCATGTTGCCCACGGACACCAGCCCCGAGTTGATGCCGATGCCGATCTTCAAGGACGGGCGACCCCTCTCCACCCACTCCCGGTCTAAATCCCCTAAGGATTTAATCATCTCTAGGGCCGTACGGCAGGCGCGCTGGGGATGATCCGGGACATCCAGAGGCGCGCCGAACAGGGCCATAATGGCGTCCCCGATGTACTTGTCGATGGTGCCTTCCTGCCGCACGATGATTTCACTCATGGGATCCAAAAAGTCGTGCAACACTTCCACCAGGGCTTCAGGCGTCATGGTTTCCGAGAGACTGGTGAACCCCCGGATGTCGGAAAAAAGGATGGACAACTCCCGGCGTGCGCCCCCCAGTCGCAGCTTCTCCGGGTGGCGTATGATCTGGTTCACCACCTCCGGAGCCACGTATGATTGGAAGGCCTTCTTGAGACGGACCCGTCCCCGCTCTTCCGCCAGGAAGCGTTGCAGGGTGATGCCGGTATACACCCCCCCCACCGCCAGGAGGGGATAAAAGACCTCCAACTGCAGGCCGTAGTAGCTAAAGGCCAGGTAGTTGAGAACGATATATGCTTGGGCCACGATAAGAGTGAAGGCAATGGCGCCCACGGGTGGGAGGCGAGGTAGGGTGAGGCCGAAAATCAGTCCCAGAACCAGCACGATGGCGAGAGCGCTCAGAAAGGGATTGCGGGGCATGCGGATAAAGTCTTTTTGGAGGATGTTGTCCACCACCGTAGCCTGAATTTCAATCCCCGGGCAAATGCCGGAGAACGGCGTGACCCTAAGGTCGAAGATGCCCATCGCGGTGGCCCCCACCAGGACCAGCTTATCCTTCAAAGCCTCCCGGGGGAGGCGACCTTCCAGCACCTTGGCCGCCGAATAGGTGGGGAACATGCCGGGAGGACCGAGGTAATTGATGAACATCCGCCCGAAGCGATCCACCGGGATTTGCTCTCGCCCCAGGCGCACTGTCTTCACCCCCAGATGGGACACGGTAATACCCATGGGCACTTTCTGGCGATAATGCTGCAGGGTAACGAGGACCATGGGGGCAAAGAGGTCCGGGCCGAAAGATATGGCCATGGGGAGCCAACGCACCGTACCGTCCGGGTCTGGCACCATGTTGAAGTAACCGCCCCCCGCCGCCACCTCGGTAATTTCCGGCAGGTTGACCTCTACCCCTTCGGCTCCCAGAAGGGGCAAGCGGCGGTGATGCCGGTCCAGCCAGCGCACCAGGTTGTAGGTGCTGGCCTTGATGGCCTTAGGGCCCAGGGCCTCCCCGATCTTGGGGGCCACGGCTTTCCCTCCCACCGCCACGAAATAAAAACCTAGCACTGAGGGAGGGCCCTGGCCGATAACCCGGGCCAACTGGCGGTCCACGTCCGCCCGCTTCTCCTCCTGGTCCAGGAGGGCCAGCACCTTGGGAGTGGCCGCTTCCTCCTGAGCCAGGTCCCGCCTCAGGCGCCGCAAAGCCTTCACCGCCGCGGTTTCCTGGCGCTCAGCAAAGATGACGTCCAGGCCGATGACCCGGGGTCCGGCCTCCTTGATACGGCCTAGAAGTTGGGCCATGACTTCCCGGGACCAGGGCCAGCGACCCACCTTCTTGACGCTGGCGTCATCGACGGCCACGATGACCACCTCCGAGGCAGGCTCCCGGGCCCCCCGGTAGCGGAACTTCAGGTCGTAAAGCTTGAGTTCAATAAATTCCGTGATGGGCAGGCGCACGAGCAGCAGAAAGATGACCACCAGGGTGACCCCGGCGACAATGAGGAAGGTGGTGTTCCGGAAAAGGGCCGTCCACCGGGCCAACAGACCATTCTTTACAGGAGTGCCCTGCTGTTCCATGGCCCCTTTTTTAGCACAATTGCCAGAAAAAGACTAAGTTTTCAGGAGCCTTTGTCAGAATTCCCCGCCATACCCCGAGGCGCGGCCTCAAAGAAAGAAATCCCGCCAGAGCGGCTCAACGCTCCCGCGCCTTCCTGATCGCCTCTATGGCGAACCGGGGACGTTTAAGGGACTGTTGGCGGCAGATTGGACAGCGGGAGGGGGTGGTGAGACGCTCCCGTTTTGCAAAGGTGAAGCCGCATTTACGGCAGACCGCGGGGATGAGGTGAAAGCGGTAGCCGGCCCCGGGGGCGCGGGCCAGGTGTTGCAGGTGGGCGTTTACCTCCTTTTCCGGGAGGGAAAGGCTCCGGGACAGCTCCAGAGCGGAAAGGGGTTGCTCCTTAAGAAGCTCTTTGATAGCTTGCCGTATAGTGCTCATCTTGGGGTAAATATACCTTTTCATCGATTAACCGGAAAGAGCAAATCTCACGTATACGCTGCCCGGCCAGGGGGGCTGGCGCACCGCCATCGAGGCCTTAAACGGCAGCATCTACCGCTAGGGCCGGGAACTGGGCCTGGCCACCCCCAATTCCTTAATCAAGATACAGTAGCACGGGCTTCCAGCCCGTGCCACACGGGCAAGATGCCCGTGCTACCATGTTAAGCGGGTTGGGAGGGGGGTGTGGGGGGAGGGCAGGGACCTGTAGCACGGGCTTCCAGCCTGTGGAACCCTGGCCCTCCCCCCACTAAAAACACCATGCGCATCGGAATTGATACGGGGGGGACGTTTACGGACTTTGTGTATCTCGGCGAAGGCCAAGGCCGGGTGCACAAAGTGGCGTCCACCCCCGAAAATCCCCTCCAGGCCATTCTGCAAGGCTTAGGAGAGCTATGTCCCCAGGGACCGGGGTCTGGAGAGATCGTTCACGGCACCACGGTGGGCACCAATGCCTTTCTCACCCGGCGGGGGGCGCGAGTGGTGTTGGTCACCACCCAGGGGTTTGAGGACGTGCTCTGCATCGGCCGCCAGACCCGCCGGGAGCTCTTCAGCCTGGCCCCCAGCCGCTCCCCCGAGCTGTTGCCCAGAGAGCAGGTGGTGGGGGTGGCCGAACGTTGCCGGGCTGACGGCTCCATTCTTGCCCCCCTGACCGCCGACGAACTCATGCGGGTCTGCCGCCAGGTTGAGGCCCTGAAACCCGAGGCGGTGGCTGTCTCCCTCCTGCACGCCTACGCCAATCCGGAGCACGAGGAGCGCCTGGGGGAAGCCCTGGCCACGGTAGGGGCGCCGGTGTCATTGTCCAGCCGGGTGCTCCCCGAATTCCGGGAGTTCGAGCGCACCTCGGCCACGGTCCTCAACGCCTATTTGGGCCCGGTGCTGGCCCGGTATCTTAAGGCCTGGTCCCGGGAACTACCGGAGGTCCCCCTTTTTATTCAACAGTCCAACGGCGGCTTCCTCCCAGCCCGGCAGGCCGTTAGGTGGGGACTGGCCACCGTCCTCTCCGGCCCGGCCGGTGGCGTCACCGGAGCCTTCAAGCTGGCCCGGGCCTGGGGTCAAACCAATCTGATCACCTTTGATATGGGGGGCACCTCCACGGACGTGGCCCTGGCCGCGGGGGAAATCCCCTTCACCGGCGAATACGTCCTCCAGGATTACCCCTTGGGGCTTCCGGTCCTGGATATCCACACCGTGGGGGCGGGCGGGGGTTCCATGGCGTACCGGGATCGGGGCGGGGCCCTCCGGGTGGGCCCCCAGAGCGCCGGGGCCGACCCTGGGCCGGTCTGTTACGGTCGGGGCGTTGATCTCACCGTGACCGACGCCCAGCTTTTCCTGGGACGCCTGCTGCCTGAAAGCTTCCTGGGGGGGCGCATGCCCCTGGATCTGACGGCTACCCAAAAGGCCATGTCCCGTCTGGCTGGGGACTTCGGGGTGACATCCGAGGAGCTGGCCCTGGGTATTATCCGGGTGGCCAACAGCCACATGGCCAAGGCCCTGGCCGCGGTAAGCCTGGAGCGGGGTTATGATCCCCGGAACTTCACCCTGGTGTGCTTTGGCGGCGCGAGCGGCCTGCACGTCTGCGAGCTGGCCCGGGAGCTGGGCATACGCCGGGTCCTTCTCCCCGCCCAGGCCGGGGTGCTCTCCGCTTTGGGGATGGCCCTGGCCGGACTGCGCCGGGACTTCGCCCGCACCCTCTTGTGGCACGGCCCCCGACTGACCTGGGCTCAGGTGCAGGAAGCATTTCACGACCTGCGGGCCCAGGGGCTGGCGGAGATGGCTAGGGACGGCCTCGACCCCGGGGCCATCCGGGTGACCGGGGAGGTCCAGCTCCGCTATCTGGGGCAGACCTACACCCTGGGAGTGCCCTACAGCCCCAACTTTCTGGAGGAATTCCACGTCCGGCACCGCCGCCTTTACGGCCATGACTTCCCGGATCGATGGATAGAGGCGGTGGTATTGCGCCTCTCCTGCCTGGCCCCGGAGCCCCCCGCCACCCTGCCGCCCCTCACCCCGGTCTTGCCGGCGGCCCTCCCGGGGCTGCCCCGGCGGGCCACCGTGTGGCTGCCGGACGGACCTGTAGCGGCGCCGGTATATTACCGCCCGGAGCTGGCCCCGGGCTTCACCTGCACCGGGCCGGCCCTGGTGGTGGAGGATTTTGCCACCACCCTGGTGTTTCCCGGGTTTCGGGCCCGCCTGGCGGCCGACCATCTTCTCTTAGAGGATGGATAAGGTCGAACAAAAAATTGAATCGCCCGGCGCTGGCCTGGCAAAAAAATAGTTTAGGGAAATCCATACATTGAGGGCCTAAGGGGCCAAGTTTGGGCGAGATTCGTAAAAAAATTTGTACCAAAATCGCTGGCACGCTGACCCTGAAAATTATATCTTGCTGAAATTGTTTAATATTTTTAACTATGGGCAACATGGCATAAGACATGCATGCTTAATAAGATGTATATGGACCCAAACTAAGGTACCCACATCCCCCCCTTAATCAAAGTTCATATACCATTTTCTCCTTTCACCTCGACTGGCCGGGTTCCTCCCCCACCCGGCCAGTCTTTTTTTGGCCCTTCTCTGCCTCAAGGTCGCCTTCCCCGTTTTGCCGCCCTCTGGCGAAGTCCGCGCCCTGGCGGGACTCTGATCAGCTTGCCAACCCCGGCCCTCCCCACTTCTTAGAAAACCTGACCCTGCCGGGGTGCCCTAGTATCGGGGCCCAGAGTCCCTGCCTTTTCCCGCAAACCCGCCCCGGCCCTCACCTTCTGAGGTCGAAGACCTAATCTCTTGTAATCTCGCCAGGTTTGGTGGTGAATTCCCTTGACGACGTCCGGCTGATTTTCTATCATCCTTCCAAGGCTGCCGTGTCCTTTTTAACGTTTTTTCCCCTCGGACCTTTCAGGGATCCCGCCATGCCCAAACTCATCAAAAAAAGGTCCAGAAAAACCGGGTTGCCCCCCGGCGCCATGGTGTATCTCGGTGACAGGCCCGACAAAGAGGTCCAGATCACCATAGTGACCTATAACGAGCAGGAATACACTGAGGTTACCCAAAAAGACTTTCGGGAATGTGTTATGCCCGGGGCAGCCGATCACGTCACCTGGATCAACGTCAACGGTCTCCATAAGGTGGAGCACTTGGAACAGCTGGGAGAATGTTTTCACCTGCACCCCCTGGTACTGGAGGACATTCTCAATATGGATCAGCGTCCCAAGGTGGAAGACTACGGCTCCTACCTGTTCATTGTCCTCAAGATACTGCATCTTAAGGAAAAAACCACTGAGGTCGTGACCGAGCAGGTCAGCTACATCGTCGGGGAGAACTATGTCATCTCCCTGCACGAGCAAGACGAGGACGTCTTTGCCCCCGTGCGCAGTCGTCTGAAAGCCGGCAAAGGCCGTATCCGCAAATCCGGCGCCGACTACTTGGCGTATGCGCTCCTGGATCTCATTGTGGATAACTATTTCCTCATCATGGAGCGCCTGGGGGAGATAATCGAGGAGGTGGAGGCCGAGCTGTTGGCCAGTCCCACCCCGACCACCCTGCATACCATTCACCAACTGAAGCGGGACACCATCCTCCTGCGTCGCTCGGTGTGGCCGCTTCGGGAAGTCATCAACCATCTGGAACGCAGCGAGTCTCCTCTGATCAAAGACACCACCGTCCCCTATCTCAAGGACGTTTACGACCACGTTATCCATGTCATTGACAATATCGAAGCCTTTCGGGACATCCTCGCCGGTATACTGGACATCTATCTCTCCACCGTCAGCAACCGCCTGAACGAAATCATGAAAGTCCTCACCATCATCGCCACCATCTTCATCCCCCTCACCTTCATCGCCGGCGTCTACGGCATGAACTTTAAGTACATGCCGGAGTTGGAATGGCCTTGGGGCTATTTCGTCGTCCTTGGGGTGATGGTTCTTATGGCGGGGATCATGTTTAATTATTTCAGGAAAATGGGGTGGCTCGGCAAAAAATAGGGCAACCGCCAAAACTTATCCGGCCTTGACTAGCAAAACCTTGACCTTAACTTCCAAATGTATTTTAGATAAGGAGGAAATTCCATGGCAGCGCAGATCGGCAAGCCGGCCCCTGAATTTGAAACCATGGCCTATGCCGACGGTGAGATCAAAAAGATCAAGTTGGTGGACTACCGGGGCAAGTGGGTGTTGTTGTATTTTTATCCGGCCGACTTCACTTTTGTGTGACCCACGGAACTGACGGCAGTTGCCGTCAAATACAACGACCTAAAGGACATGGAGACTGAAATCCTGGCCATCAGCGTGGACACCGTTTACACTCACAAGGTTTGGCAAGAAGGGGAACTCTCTAAAATGGTCCCTGGGGGGTTACCTTATCCCATGCTGTCCGATCTCGGCGGCAAGATCGGCATGCTGTACGGGGTGCATGATGAAGACCTGGGCTTGAATCTGCGGGGCCGCTTTCTCATCGACCCGGACGGCGTTATCCAGGCCATGGAGGTCCTGGCGCCGGCCATCGGCCGCAACGTCGCTGAAATGATCCGACAGGTGAAAGCCTGCCAACTCAACCGCTCCACCGGGGAAGCCACTCCTTCAGGCTGGGAACCGGGAAAGAAGACCCTCACTCCCGACCCCGGGCTTGCCGGGAAAGTTTGCGAAATTTGGTCCCCGGATATGGCATTTTGACAGGACAATAGCGTTGGGCCACCTCTGGACGACGGAGGTCATAGGGGAACGCGGCCATGACGCAGGAGTTTCACTTCCGGGAAGTTTCCCGCCTTCTGGGTATCTCCGAGGGGCGCCTCCGCCGGTGGGCCCGTCTGGGTTTGATAACCAGCCTGAGACGACCCCAGCAGGGTCTGGCCTTTGACTTCCAGGGACTGGTGGCCCTGCGCACTGTGAAGCGCCTCCGGAGTCAGGGGGTGTCCCTAAAGCGCCTCAAGAGGTGCGTCGCTACCCTCAAGAAACTGCATCCCGAACTTACCCAGCCCCTGGCCCAGGTGCGTATCCTGGGTGGCCGCCGCCTGATCTTGGCCCAGAAAAGCCAGCAATTCACTCCCGAGGGACAACTTGTCCTGGATTTCGAGGCCGAGGCCCCTGAGACCCTGTCCCTCCCCGAAGAGCAGCTAAGTCGGCTGTTCCTGGCGGCTCTGGAAAAGGAGCACCACGGGGAGTGGGATGGGGCCAAACGGGTTTACAACTTGATCCTGGCCCTGAAGCCGAACCACCCCGACGCCCTGGTTAACCTGGGCAACATCCTGTACCGTCTAGGCTTCCCGGAGGGCGCCGCGGCCCACTATGCCAAGGCCCTGGAGTCGGAGCCTCAACATCTGGAGGCCACCTTCAACCTGGCCAGCGTCCTGGAGGAACAGGGGCACCTACCCGAGGCTGTCTCCCTTTACCGTCAGGCCTTGAACGGGGAGCCCCATTTTTCCGAAGCCTGCTTCAATCTGGCCCGGGTGCTGGAACGGTTGGGGGACCTGGCCGGGGCCCGGGAGTATTGGCGCCGCTATCTGGAGCTGGAACCCTGCGGTGATTGGGCTGACTACGTCAGGAAACGATTGACCGCCCCCCAGAAGGGACTCCCCCCCAAACCCCCTCAACCTGAACCCGAACAGTGAGCTTGGTCTCCCCTCAAGCCGGTTACCCGCAGGTATGATATATTAACCACAGTTGTTTAACCCATGGTCTCCTCCGATATAGTTGTGTTGAGATGGTGACGCGCCTTACCGCGATCGTCCTTGGTGTGGTTTTCCTGTTCTTGTTGCCTGCCCTCCTCTATACCAGTCCCCCCCCGTCCCCTGGGACGACAGCTGATAAGATCGTCGTCAAGAAGAGCAGGCGCCGGCTCTTGCTCATGGACGGCCAGACCGCGGTGAAATCTTATCTGGTGGCCCTGGGGAAAAACTCCGGCCCCAAAACCAATCAGGGAGATAAAAAGACGCCGGAGGGGATATATCACCACTGTTTTGTCAAGCACCCCACCAGGTATCACAAGGCCATCTATATCACCTATCCCAACTCCACTGAACGCCGCAGGGGATACACGGGCGGGGCGGTGGAAATTCACGGCCTGCCGGCCCTGCCCTTCCATCTGGAGAAATACCTGGGAACCTGGATTATTCTCTTGGGCTGGACCGATGGCTGCGTCATGCTCACCAACCCGGACATGGATGAGATCCTCCAGGTGGCCAAGTTCCCCATTACCGTGGAGATCCTGCCCTAGCCGCCGGCCTGTCTGAAGCACTGGTGTATCAATTTAAGACCCCTGCACAAGTACAAAGGTAGACCTTTCCTCTCAGGAGAAGTTTTGTAATCCCCCCTGACCCAGTAGGGTCCGGTAAGGAATTTGCAATATCGGACCATCTCCAGGAGGGCAAAATGTAGCCGCAGGCTTTAGCCTGCGCCGGCACAGGTTGAAAACCTGTGCCACCAGAATCTTCCCTTATCGGAGGAACGCCTCTCAGCATGAAGGGGATTTGATATCCAGACACAGGTGGGGGGCAGGGCCTGTTCTCCGAAAAATCAGGAAATTAGGCATTTCTGGTACATAATCTTGCCTTGGTTGTTATTCAAGGCAATTTGCATACCGGACACTAGTGGGATTTAGGGGGATTATGAAAGCCTTTCCCCAGGGACAAAGCCTTTTTCAGAGCTCTCAATTTCCCTTTGAAAAACCCCAAAGTGTATCGGCGGACCCAGGTGTCCGCCCGTTCTGGGCCCACACCTGGATGCTCCCTAGGGGAAAATGATATTATTCATGATAACTCCTTGAAAGATTTTCGAGATAGGGAGCTGAACATGGCAGGCACAACACGGCTGACCGAAACGCAGGCCCGGGCCCTGGCCCACTGGTGGGGGGGAGATTACCAGCGAACCATGGGGCCGGCAGGGCAAGGGGAGGTCTGGCACGGGGTGGTTTTCACCTCACCCGGCCGGGGGGATATCCCAACGCCCGCCTCTCCCGGAGTGGCGCTGTTCTCCCTGGAAGAGGTCCGCAACCTGGAAAATCTCCGGGACGACGTCAACCCCGGAGCCCCCGACTGGGTGGGGTGATAAATGCCAAGGCCGGTCCGGCGGGCCGGCGCGGCAATCTGAAGGGGCCTGGAAAAAAAGGGGTGGCGGAGGATTGGTGGGGGGTCTTTTAATCTAGACCTGAAATTGACAGGGGGGCCGAGGCCCCCCCATTGTTTGATCCGCCTCAGAATTGATAGCCCAATCCTATATTAACCCCGAATCTATTAATGTCAGTTTCAAAATCAATGAGGGAACTCCCCCGCGTAAGCCTGAAGCTGGGCATGGCGTAGGTCCACTGGAAGCCCACGTCTAAAAAGACGTTCTCGAGGGGGAAGTACCGCACTCCGGCATCCACCTTTAGGCCCACGCTCACGTCCGTCTGTCTCCCAAAGTTCAAGTCGTTGTTCAGGGGGATCATCACCGGTTGGTTGTTGAACCAGGTTACCTCCCTAAAACCGACAGTGGGCTCCAAAGTGTTAATCACGACGGTCGGCCCCACCCCCACGAAGGGTTGGACGGTCCCGAAGGGCTTTTCTTTGGTGGGTAAGAAGCCGTATCTGACGTTAAGCTGCCAACTAATGTTCAAAAACCCCCCATCCCCAAAGAGCTCTGCCTTGCCCTCCTGCTGGGACACCGGGTTGCCGTTAAGGAATTGGATTTCCCGATAGGTCCCTAACTGACGGGGGATGCTGTAGTTTTGGTAGCTCAAGTCCAAGTTCCAGCCGAGGTAGTTCCAGAAGGGCCTCTCCCTCGCCATCATGGGGCAGCCCCACTGCCCGATCTTGACGCCTATCTGGGGTGCCGGGTTCACCCTCCCCGGGAAGTTAAAGTTGGTGTTGGTGATGAATGTGTTGTTGCCGAACCGTTGGGTATTGCTGAGCCTGGGAGTGATACTGGAGCTGCCGATGAAGCTGGCCCCGCCGTATAATTCCACATACATACCCTCCATCCAGCGGGGCGTCACGCCAGCGTATGACGCTCCGGCTGAAGGCACACCCGGGGTCGTCTTCATAGCCCCCTTCTGGCCTTTTTCCTGCGCCCTCTTGCTTTTGGCCTCTTGGACGCTCTTGAAATACTGATCCACCGGTATGTCGGTGGCGGGGGTCCGGCCTGCTTTGGCCTCCTGCCGGTAAGTATCTCGCGCTTCTTTCAATTTGCTTATTATATTTTGTTTGGTTAATTTTGATGTTTGAGACGTTTTTCCAAGCTGAACCTCACCATATGGCACTTCAGTTTTACTGAGGATCTCATCGGCATACTTGCCCAATTGCGCGTCGGTGGCGTTTTCCAGATCCTGCCGGGGAATTCGGAAGGCTTCGGTGCCTGGCCCGGACGGCCATGAAACACCATCAGGTGCAGACCGATTATATTCCCCATATCTGTTATGCAGGTAAACATCCCCGTTGGGAGCAATCCTCAGGGTCCCAAAGACAACACCTCCGAACACATTCTGAAAAACACCCCTGAAAAACTCCTCCGCACCGGCGCCTGGCTGAGGGCCCGCACCGGGCTGGCCGCTCGGGCGGGGCGCACCCGCCAGCCCCCAATCCGCTCCACCCAGAACCAGAGCCACCAGAAGAAACAACCCCCACCACCACCTAAAAAAATTGCTGTCCATGAGTCCCCCCTTGTTACGAAATTCTCTAATAATTTCTCCTGTGACGAGAGCATCCCGTCACGGTTCGCTTCCATGGGTATTTGACGCGGCAGATGGCCCGTAATGTCGGTTGACGCAGAGTGATCTTAGACGGTGATTACCATTCTAAGAAGATGGGAAAGAACCATATGTCCGGGTTTCCCCACCGGGGCAGCCAGCAAGTCGGAAATTTGGGGAGGGGGTTAGCAGTTCCCCTTGCTCTATTTTGGCTTAGATGCTTTCATTAAATATATTTGTTCTATACACTATTTCAGGTACATATTGAGAAAACGTCCTGCATTTGTCAAGGAAATTTTAATCGTCCCAAGACTCTTATATTTCCCATTTTTTAAGACCCAAAGGGGAAGGCCTTTTTTCTTCCCAAGGGAAGAAAACCCAAACTCCGAAGAAAATATCAACTTGACAAATTCTTGCTTTGCCAGTTATATTTCTATGGTTAATTTCCACGAGGCGCACATGAAAAGTTACATGGCCAAAAAATTGGAGGTGCCCCGCCGCTGGTTCGTAGTGGACGCCCAGGGGAAAGTGCTGGGACGGCTCGCCAGCCGCATCGCTATGGTGCTCCGGGGCAAAAACAAGCCGGAGTTCACCCCTCATATGGACACCGGGGACTTCGTGGTGGTGGTGAACGCCGAGCAGGTGAAGCTCACCGGCAATAAGCTGGACCAGAAGATCTACTACCGCCACTCCGGCTACACGGGCGGCTTGAAAGAAATCTCGGCCCGGCACCTTTTGAAGAAGAAACCGGAGGATCTCCTGCGCCACGCGGTCAGGGGCATGCTCCCCAAAAACAGTTTAGGCAGGCACCAGTTTAAGAAGTTGAAAGTCTACGCCGGCGGGGAGCATCCCCACGAGGCCCAGCAACCGGTGCCCCTTACCTGGGAGGATTGATGGCTGAAGCCTTCAACATCCACACCGTAGGCAAAAGAAAGAGCGCCGTGGCCCGGGTTTACCTGCGCCCGGGGACCGGCCGCATCGTGGTGAACCAACGGGACTTCCTGGAGTACTTCCCCCTGGAGACCACCCGTAACCTGGCCCGCCAACCTCTGAACCTGGTGAACGTCGGTCCCGAGCTGGACATCCTGGTGAATGTCCAGGGCGGCGGTCCGGAGGGGCAAGCCGGGGCCATCAAGCACGGCCTGAGCCGGGCTCTCGTGGTCCTGAATCCCGAGTTTCGGCCCGCCCTCAAGAAAGCCGGCCTCCTCACCCGGGATCCCCGCATCAAAGAACGCAAGAAGTACGGCCGCCGTGGCGCCCGCCGGGGCTGTCAGTACTCCAAACGGTAGTGTCGACGCCATGGCCGCCCGGGTGAAAGTGGCGGTGTTTGGAGCTTCCGGTTATACCGGGCTAGAGCTCCTGCGTCTTCTGGTCCGGCACCCGGAGGTGGACCTTACGGCCCTCACCTCCCGGGAGTACCAGGGCCGTCCCGTGGGAGAGGTCTTCCCTGCCCTGGCCCGGATCGTCGAGCTTCCCTTCGTTTTCCCCGACCCCCAAGCCGTGGCCTCTCAGGCCACGGTGGCCTTCCTGGCGGTGCCCCACAAGACCGCCATGGAGCTCGTCCCGGGTCTTCTGGAGGCCGGCTTGCGGGTGGTGGACCTGAGCGCCGACTTCCGCTTCCAGGACCAGGCAGTCTATGAGGCCTGGTACCAGCCCCACTCCGCCCCGGAACTCCTGAAAGAGTCAGTCTATGGCCTGCCGGAGTTGCACCGGGAGAAAATCCGCACCGCCCGCCTCGTGGGCAATCCCGGCTGCTATCCCACCTGCGTCATCCTGGGTCTGGCGCCCCTGGTCCAGGAAGGCCTGGTGCACCCGGACTCTCTCATCGCGGATTGCAAATCCGGGGTGAGCGGCGCCGGCCGGGGGGCGAGCCTCATTACCAGCTACTGCGAGGTGAATGACAGCTTCCGGGCCTATAAGGTGGCGGAGCATCGCCACACCCCGGAAATGGAGCAGGAGTTTACTCTCCTGGCCGGCGAGCCCGTCAAGGTGACCTTCACCCCCCACCTGGCGCCCATGAGCCGGGGAATTTTGGGCACCCTCTATGCCCAGCTCCTAAGGCCCCTCAACGACGAAGCTATCTTCGAACTGTACCAGACCTTCTACCAGGACCACCCTTTTGTCCGCCTCCACGCCCCGGGAACCTGGCCTTCCACCCAGCAGGTGCGGGGCTCCCATTACTGCGACCTGGGCTTCAAGGTGGACCAGGAAAGGGGTCGGGTCATCGTCCTGTCCGTCATTGACAATCTCACCCGGGGGGCCTCCGGCCTGGCAGTGCATAACTTCAACCTCATGATGGGCTTCCCCGAGACCCTGGGGCTGGACGTGGTGCCCTTCGCACCTTAATAGGATGTTGAAGAAGCGTTTTCGGGGGAGGGGGCCAGGGGTCTGTGATCCCTGGTCCCCCGAAAAACTTTTCTCACCATCTTCCTGAGGCCAAAACGCAGCGCGCCATGGGGTCCCGCCGCAATATCCGCCTGACTCTGGAATACGATGGCACCCGTTACCACGGCTGGCAGCGCCAGAAAAACGCCCTGTCTCTCCAAGAGGTTATTGAAACCGCCCTGTCACAACTCACCGGGGAGACGGTGCGCCTCATCGGCTCCGGCCGCACCGACGCGGGGGTGCATGCCCGGGGCCAGGTGGCCAACTTCATCACCAAGAGCACCATACCCCTGCGCGCTTTTGGGGCTGGACTCAATTCCCTCCTGCCCCTGGACATTGCCGTTCTGGAGGCCGAGGAAGCGCCCCTCGCCTTCCACGCCCGCTACGACGCCCGCTGGAAGACCTACGAGTACCGGATCCTTAATCGGTCGGTGCGCTCGCCCCTCCACCACCACTTCGCCTGGTGGATCGCCGGACCCCTGAATGCCGCCGCCATGCAGGAGGCCGCTCAGGCCCTTTCCGGGGAGCATGACTTTGCCGCCTTCCGGTCCAGCGGGGGGCGTCCGGGCCATGCCGTGCGCCAGGTGCGGGAAGCCGTCTGGCACCAGGAGGCCGACGAGTGGCTCACCTTCAGCATAACCGCCAACGGCTTCTTGCGGGGCATGGTGCGGAGCCTGGTGGGCACCATGGTGGAAATCGGTAAGGGAAAATATCCTGCGGCTTATGTGCAAGAGGTATTGGAAAAACGGGACCGCCGCCTGGCCGGACCCACCGCCCCGCCCCAGGGACTGTTTTTAGTGGAGGTGGAGTATTGAAAGTGAGGATAGATACAAGGAGCAAGCCTCCCGGCCCTTCCCCTGATACCCAGTTACCTATAGCATCACATCCTGGTTCGCCCCAGATTGGATACCTGTTATGACTCGAACTCGCCTTCCCCTCATCACCGTAGGCTTTTCTTCTCATCGGCTGGAGGTGCTGCCCGCGGCCCGGGAGGAAATGGCCCGCCATGACGCCATTGCGCTGGAGGAGGCCCCGGAGGTGGATTTTCCCGCTCTCTTGGCCGGAGACATCGCGGCGGCGGACTATCTAGAGGACAAGGATATTGAATTCCATGATTTCAGTCTCCGGCAGCTCGAGCTGGTCAGGGGACTGAGCCGGGAAGGGAAGGCCATTTTCCAGGTGGAGCCATACCAGGAGCGGCTCATTCAGATCCACGAACTTCTGTCAGATGGGGTGCCCCGGGAAAAAGTGGAGAACCGGCCGGAATTCAAGGAGGTTTACGCCGCCGAAAGCTGGGCCAGCCGGACCCTTATCACGTTCTACGGTGTGGCCCACGCTGCGCCTTTTCCCCGGGTGGTGGCGGCGGTGAAGGATTTCGCCCGGTCGGACGCCGCCCGCTTCCGCCTCCGGGACAACCTCCGGGCCCAGGCTCTGGCCCCCCTCAGCGGCCAATTCCCCCGCCTTTACGTGGAGGCCGGCTACATCCACCTGTACCTGATAAAGGCCCTGGCACAGCAGCTCCCCCATGGGGTGACCCTCAAACCCACGTACCTTCTCGCTTCCCCCTCTTATGTGGCCATTAACCGGCCTCGGCCTCTGGGTCCCGGGGATCTTTTGACCCTGCAGTACATCTTTTCTGGGAAGATTACACCGGAGAAGGAAAACCTGCTGGCCGCCCGCAGCCTGATCCATATCCAGCTTTTGGAAAAGGGAGAAATGGCCCCCGGGGCGGACCCAGCCCCCCATCTCACCAACGAAATCCGGGCCTATCGGCTTTCCGGGCGCCTGTCGTATGAGGACTGCGCCGCTCTCTACCCCCAGGTCCGCGCCGCGGCTCCCGAGGAGGCGGTGGCGACGGTGGCCAGGTATGTCGGGGAGAGGGCCGGTGTAGGGGGTAAATTTTTTGAGGGAGAGGGCCAGGGGCCATAAGCCCCAGCCCTTACTTCAAATTAGCCAGGAAGTCCTCCAGGCTGGCCCGGTTTTCCACGTTATAAAAACTTTCAGCCGGTTCCTGGGGGAGGATTTTGCGCACCAGGCCCTTGAGGACATTCTTGGGGCCTACCTCCACCCAGGTGACCACGCCGGTGGCCTTGAGGTTTAAGATGAGGTCGGCCCAGCGCACCGGGGAGGTGAGCTGCTTGGACATGGCCTGGCGCAGACGCTCCGGGTCAGCCTCCGGCGCGGCGGTGGCATTGAGGTAGAGGGGAAGGCGGGGAGGGTGAAAGGCCAGGGTGGCAATAACAGCGGCGAAGTCCGGGTAGGCGTCAGCCATGAGGGGGGAGTGCCAGGCCCCCGAAACCTTGAGGGGCACCACCCGGGCTCCCGCAGCTTTGGCCGCCTCTCCGGCCCGGGCCACCATCTCCTTGGTGCCGGAAATTACCGTCTGCTCCGGAGTGTTGAAGTTGGCCAGAGCCAGGGGACCCTCGGCCAGGAGAGCCTTGAGGTCACCTTCCAGTTTGTCTGCACTCATCCCGATGACCGCGGCCATGGTCCCGGGGTGGCGCTCGGCTTCCCGCTGCATGAGACGTCCCCGCTCCCGGACCGCTTTCACGGTGTCAGCCGCGCTCAGGGCCCCGGCGGCAAACAGGGCGCTGTATTCGCCCAGGCTGTGACCGCACACCGCCACCGGCACCGCTCCCCCTTGGGTCAGAGCCTGGTGCAGGCAGAGGTTGACCACGGTGACCGCGGGCTGCAGGTTCACCGTCTCGGTAAGCTCCTCCATGGGCCCCTCGAAGCACAGACGCTTCAGGGAAAGCCCGGTGACCTCCTCGGCCAGATCAAACAGCTCCCGGGCCCCGGGATCGGTCTCGTATAGATCCTGCCCCATGCCCACATACTGAGACCCCTGCCCGGGGAACAGAAATGCCATCTTAGCCATGGTATTACCTCGAATGGTAGTTGGGGGAGGGGGGTTCCCACGGGCTGGAAGCCCGTGCTACCGGGGTCCCAGACCCTTACCCCCTCCCCCAATCCCTTACAGGGGTAGAAAAATGCCGGGGGGAGGGCAGGGAGCCGCGCTCCCTGGCCCTCCCCCCACAAACTCAATCACATCCCCAGATACGTCCGGCGGATTTCGTCGTTTTTGAGGAGCTGTCTGGATTCGCCCTCCAGGGTGACGCGCCCCTCGCTTAAGACGTAGGCGTATTCGCTCACCCCCAGTGCCATGGCTACGTTTTGTTCTACCAGGAGCATGGTGAGGCCCTGTTTTTTCAGCTGAATCATGGACTCAAAGAGAGTCAGGGCCAAAAGGGGTGAAAGGCCTAGGGAGAGTTCGTCAATGATGAGAACTTCGGGTTGGGCCATGAGTCCCCGGGCTACTGCCACCATCTGTTGTTCACCGCCGGAGAGACTCCCGGCTTTCTGTTGGGGGCGTTCCGCCAAACGGGGAAAGAGCTCAAAAACCCGGTCCAGGTTCTCTTGGAAGTGGGACCGGGATCGGGACGGGAAGGCCCCCATCTCCAGGTTCTCGTAGACCGTCATGTCCGTAAAAAGTTGGCGGCCTTCCGGGACCATGACAACCCCGACCTTGGCCCGGGAATGGGCGGACTGGCGGGTCAGGTCCCGGCCCTGGAAGGTAATATTCCCCTGCCAGGGACGCAGAAGGCCCATAAGGGCGCGCAGAAGTGTGCTTTTCCCCACCCCGTTGGACCCCACCAGGGTGGTAAGCTTGCCCTTCTCCAGCTTGAGGGAAACCCCCCAGAGTATCTGCACCTCCCCGTAACCGGAGGCTAAATCATGCACTTCGAGGACGGCCATGGTCTATTTCTCTTAACACGTTTTTTTAAGGAGAAGGCCAGAGACTCCGGCCCCCCTTCAACTTGCGCCCTCTAACAACCGCTGGGTCATTTTCGGGTCGCCCAAGTAAGCTTCGATGACGAGGGGGTTGTTGACCACTTCCTGGGGCAACCCCTGGGCGATGAGTTCGCCGTAATCCAGGACCAGAACCCGGTCGGAGACGTTCATCACTGCCTGCATGACATGCTCGATCATGAGGATGGTGATGCCGCTGTCCCGGATCTGGCGGATGGTATTCAGCATGGCGGTGATTTCCGACGGGTTTAGACCCGCCAACACCTCATCCAGGAGCAATAAATAGGGCTGAGACCCCAGAGCCCGGGCCAACTCCAGCCGCTTTTTTTCGGCCACGTTCAGGCTGCCGGCCGGCAGGTCGACCCGCTCGGCCAACCCCACCTGGTCCAGGACCTTGTCGGCGACTTTTGCGGCTTCGGCCAGAGAAAAGCGTTCCCGTCCGAAACAGGCCCCCACCATGACATTTTCCCGCACGGTGAGGTCGCTCAGGGGCCGCACCACCTGGTAGGCCCTGGCCAGACCCCGGCGGGCCACCTCATAGGCGGGCAGGCGGGTGATGTCTTCTCCCCGGAAGATCACCTTGCCATTATCCGGCGGAAAAACGCCGTTGATAACGTTGAAAAGGGTGGTTTTACCCGCGCCGTTAGGGCCGATGAGCCCAAGAATTTCCCCCGCCGTCAGATCAAATTTGACATCGGTGAGGGCCTGGAGCCCCCCGAAACGCTTGGTGACGCTCTTCACTTCGAGAATCATTCCAGCACCCCCCTCAGTTTAGGGAAGCGGTGGCGCAACCAACCCACCACCCCAGCCGGCACAAAGAGAACGATAAGAAGGAGGGCCACCCCGGAGAAGGCCAGGTGAAGGCTCTTGAAGAGGGGGCTGATAAGCAGGTAGCCCCTGAGGCGCTCATAGGTCACCCCCCCCACTATGGGCCCCAAGACGGTGCCCTGCCCCCCCAACATGATCATTACCAGGGTCTCGATGGACATGTGGAGGCGAAAGGCGTCGTGCGGCTCCACGTTGCCGTTCTTGAAAAAGAAAATGGTGCCGATAATCCCCGGAAAAAAGGCGGAAAGGGCGTAGGCCCAGGTCTTGAACCGGGGCGCCTTGACGCCCATGACCATGGCGGCATCCTCGTCCTCCCGGATGGCCACGAGCCCCAGACCGAAGCGGGATTGCTTGACCAGGTAACTCGTCACCACCACGGCTATGGCAGTCAGCCACACCAGGATGAAGGCCAGCCACAGGGCCTTGATGGAGCCGCCGTACAGGTTATACACTGAGTAATTTAAAGATAACCCGGTGGCCCCGCCAAAGGGCTTGAAATTCCCGACAAAAGCCCGGGCAGCTTCGTTGACCCCGATAGTGGCCAGGGCGAAATATGCTCCCCGGAGACGGAGAACCGCCAGCCCGATGATGGCGGCCGCCAGAGCGCAAAACACTCCCCCGAGAAGGGCCGCAGGGTAAAGGGTCCATCCCTGGATGCTGATGAGATAGAAGCCGAGGTACCCCCCCAGACCGAAGAAGACGATGTGTCCGAAGCTGACGTATCCGGTATAGCCCAAGAGGATGTTGAGACTGGAAGCCAGACCCACGTACATCAACAGGGTGAAGGAGGTCTCCCGCAGGGTGTGATCGTCAAGGATTAAAACCACCGAACCCCAGATGAGAAGAGCCAGGATGTAAAGCCACAGACCGGGTTGCCTGAGGGCCCGCATCTATTTCGCTCCCAAAAGGCCGGTGGGCTTTACCACCAGAACGAACACAAACAGCCCAAACTCCACCACCGGCACCCAACTGGTAGGCATCCAGATGGGGATCACCCCTTCCATGAGCCCCAGGATGAGCCCTCCCAGAAGGGCCCCCAGAGGGTTCCCCAGCCCACCCAAGACACAGATAACGAAACTCTTGAGCTCATAAGGGAAGCCGCTAAAAATGGTAAAGGGAAAGATGGTGGAGATGAGGGAGCCGGCCACCACCGCCAGCATGGATCCCAGGCCGAAGCTGAGGGCCAAAACCCGGGCGGAAGGGATGCCCATAAGTTCTGCGGCTTCCCGGTTGTTGGCCACCGCCCGGATGGCCTTCCCCGGGCGGGTGAAGTAGAGAAACAAGTAAAGGAAGGCGGTACAGAGCAACGCCCCTAAAGCGGCCAGGAGTCGTGAGAAGGGGATATGCAGAAAGCCGATGCTCAAAGAGCCCAAAGAAAAGTTGATGTTGTTCTGATCCCCGCCGAACACGGCGTTGAACGTACCCAGGATGATCATGTTCACGGCGAAAGTGGCCAAGAGCGAGGACAGGTGGGGGGCCGAGATGACCCGATGCACGGCCACGACGTAGATCAACAGACCCACTCCCAAGCCCAGGGCTGCCACCAGTATCAACCCCAGGTAGGGGTTCAGCCCCAGGTGGACAAACAGGAAATAGGTCGCCAGCATCCCTATGGTGATGACGGGCCCGTGGGCCAGATTGATGACCTGCATCACTCCCCAGATGAGGGAGAGGCCCATGGCGGCCAGGCCGTAGACAAAACCCAGGAGGAATCCATCGGTTAGCGAATTGATCAGTTGCTCCCACATACCGACTCTTCCTCCTGGGTTCTAAATGATGAGAAGTTCACCGAATCGTTACCGGGTTGGACACACAAAGGGCTTGGCTGCAGCCGCGGCCTCGGGCCACACGATTTTCTTGACGAATTTTCCTTTGTCGTCCTTAAACCACTGGATGTAGACCATGTCGTGGCCAACTTGGAGACCGTGATTTTCCTTGCTGGTGTCAAACTTGGTCACGCCCCAGAAGGTCATGACCTTCATGTCGTTCAGGGCTTTTTGCACCTTAGCAGTGTCAATGGACCCTGCCTTTTCAATGGCCGCCTGCAGGATCAACGCGGCTGCGAAGCCGCCGGCGCTGTGGTAAGTGGGTTCCTTGTCATATTTTTTCTTATAGGATTCCACGAACTCTGCCACCGAAGGCCCAAACCAATCCATGCCTTCAGCTTTGGCGGCCTCGGGGGAGTATTTGGCGGCGGGCTCCCACTGGCTGGGCCCAACTATCGCAAAACAGGCCTCCCCGATTTCGGCGAATTTGGGTTCGGGCGGAGCCACCAGGAAGGCGAACAACTTGGCGTTGATCTTCTTTTCATAGAGCTGCTTGGACAACGTGCTGGTGTCCGCAAAATGGCCACCCCCCATGACCGCGTCGGTGCCTTTAGGAATCTTATTGATGAACGCGGCAAAGTCTGTGGTATCCTTGTCATACCCTTCGAAGAGGACCACCTCGAAGCCCTTGGATTGGGCGTAGGCTTTCAGGGCGTTTACCACATCCTGGGAAAACTTGGCCTTTTCGGAAATGATGGCCACTTTTTTGGCCTTTGGGGCCAACTTGGCCAGCATGTCAATGGCCCCCGTGAGATACCGGCTGGCCGGGGTGTAGGACTGAAAGATGAGAGTGTAGCCCTTTTTGTAGGTGGAATCGGAAGCGGCGCCGGTGGTGACCATGATCTTATCGTACTGCTGGGCGATCACCGCAGTGGCGTCAGCCAGGCCGCTGCTGTAAGGGCTGATGAGAAAGTCGGCTTTATCGTTGTTGATGAGTCGAGTGTAAAGCTCCTGGACCCGGTCCTTGTTGCTTTCGTCATCGTAGTCCTTAAAGGCGAAAGTCACCGTGCTGCCGTCGGCCAGTTTAACACCGCCCTTGGCGTTGACCTGCTCCATCCAGAGGTTCAGGCCGTTGATCTGCCGGCCGGCTTCGGTTTTGAATTTCCCGGTTTTCGAAGCGGTGAAGCCGATGGTCACGGTCTTGCCTTTGGCCTTGGCCGCCGGAGCTGGGGCCGCGGCTTTGGCCGCCGGGGCTTTAGCCGCGGGTTTGGCCGGCGCCTTTTTCGCTTTGGGTTTGGGTTTTTCCTGGCCGCAGCCTAAAAGCACCAGGCCCGCAGCCACCATGCTCATTACCAAAAAACTTTTCCAAGTCCTCAATGCCCGTCCCTCCTTTGCAATCAGGGTTTGTGGAAATGCTTTAGATTCCCTGGCTTTTTCCTCCCCCTGGAGCGTTACAAATTCCTGGGGAGGGCCCGGGAGGTTTACACACTAGGAAACCAGTTGTGGGAATCCGAGCCTGACACGTTAAGTCTAATAATTTAACTGAAAAGATAGAGATAATTCAAGGAAAAGTTGCCAGTCATGTCCAGCTCCGAGAAACTCCACCCAGGGTTGGGAGGCCTGAATTATCGTCTCCGGGTCAGTCGGCGTCGCCGCACCGTGGGCCTCAAGGTCACGGACTCAGGGGAGCTGGTGGTGTATGCTCCCCAGGGCCTGTCAAAGAGGGCCCTCCATCAGGTCCTCGAAAAGAACCAGGCCTGGATCGCCAGGAAGCAGGCAGAGCGGCGGGAGGCCTGGGCCCGCCTGGAAGCCGGTAAGCTCTATTACCGGGGGGAGGCCTTGACCCTGCGGCTAGTCCCCCCCGGTCAGGCGGACATCCGTTTGACCGATGGGGCCTTACTGGTGCGACCGGGGACGGAACCAGGGGGCCTTTGGCCCCAACTCCTGGCCTGGTACCGCCGGGAAGCCGAAAGTCTTCTTATCACCAAAGTGCAGCACTTCGCCCCCCGGATGGGTCTTACCGCACCCCCCCTGGAGGTGCGGGATTGGCGCCGGCGCTGGGGTGAGTGCCACACCAAAGGGCGCCTGCGCTTCAACTGGCGGCTGGTCCTTCTCCCGCCTAAGATCCTGGACTACGTGGTGGTCCATGAACTGACCCACCTCATTGTCCCCGGCCACCCACCCCGCTTCTGGCAGGAAGTGGGGAAATTGCTCCCCGAGTACGCCGCCCGCCGCCACTGGCTAAACCGCTATGGCGGGCCCTTCCTCAGGTGGCTCCCCGACCTGGACTAAAGCGGCAGGGAGAAAAAATGTCTGTTTTCCCCGGCGGAGAGACCGAACATTTCACAGAGCATATCGACAAAAGGAAAAAAATTTTGTATGAGTGCAGTCATGACAAAGGCGGTGTCAGGGTAAAATTGAAACCGGGTGTTATCCCCTTAGAGCATATGTGACAATCCCCCTACCAACGCTAATCCGAGGAGGTATCATGCAGGTTCGCAAGCATTGTCTGTTTTTGGTAATAATGGGAGCTTTTCTCTTGATGTGGGTGGGCCTGGCCCAGGCGACGGAGTTCAGCGCCAAGGTGGTCACCAAAATGCACGGTCAGGAAATTCCGGGCAAAATTTACATAAAAGGGCACAAAGTGAGAAATGAAAGTCAGGTGGAAGGACAAACCCACGTCATGATAGTGCGCCCCGATAAAAAAATGGTCTGGGTCATTATGCCCCAGCAAAAAGCTTATCTGGAGATGCCTACCACCGAGGACCCTAAACAAAAAATGATGACGATGTCCCCGAAGGATAAGCCCAACATGAAGCTGGTGGGCACTGAGACAATCAACGGGTATGAATGCGATAAGTATGAAACCACCGTCTCGCATAAAGGGAAAACTACGAAACACTACGCCTGGATCTCCAAAAAATTGGGAATGCCGATAAAGATGACTTCCGCAGACGGCTCCTTTTCCATGGAATACCAAGATATCAAACCGGGGAAGCTCTCGGATTCCCTGTTCGAGCCGCCCAAAGGGTATCGCAAGATGAAGATGCCCTTTCCTGGACCGCCGAAGAAATAGCCTAAAAGGGGTTCATCCGGAGTTTGAACCAACGCCAAGAAATCCACGCCCCTAAAGGAGAAGATGCTTTGCATGAATTTGCCAATGCCCGTCAACCCATCGAAGCCATGATTAAAAGCGGCGACCTGGAAGGCTTGCTGCGGCAGGCCGAAGCCATCCACGGCCACCTCTGCCCTTTTGTGTCCCTGGGGGTGAAAGCGGGCCAGTACGCCATGAACCACCTGGGCACGGGCAGCACCGGCATGGAGGAGGTGGTGGCCATCGTGGAGTGCAACAACTGCTTCACCGACGGCATCCAGGTGGTCACCGGCTGCACCTTCGGCAACAACGCCCTCATCTACAAGGACCTGGGAAAAACCGCGGTGACCGTGGCCCTCCGGGGGAATGGCCGGGGGGTGCGCCTGGTGGTGCGCCCTGAGTACCGGCAGCAGCTTTTCGACCGCTACCCCGCCGCGGGGCCCCTTTTCGAGAAGGTGGTGGTCCAGAGAAACGCCACTCCCGAGGAGCTGCACCACTTCCACCATGTCTGGCCGGCCATGGCCCGGAAGGAACTGGAGCGGCCCTTGGAGGAAGCCCTCCTGGTCCAGGAGCTGACCGTCACCCTCCCACCCTACGCCCGCATCTTTGCCTCGGTGAACTGCGCCCAGTGCGGCGAGGACGTCATGGAGCCCCGGGTCCGGCTGGTAAAGGGCCAGCCCACCTGCCTGGCCTGCGCCGGGGTCGAATATTTCCAACTCACCGGCCAGGGCCTCGGCTGCGGCCGGGGGTGAGGGCGGATTGCCTCGAGTGGGGGGAAGCATAGGACTCTCTGTCACCGGCCTCTCCCCATACTCTCCCCTCAAGCCTCGCCGCATATGTGGTGGCCTGTCCTGGTGCCCCGGGCTTCTCCCCCATGCACCTCTGCGCCTCTTCCTTCGCTGCCTGGCCTGGTCCCCTGGTCTGGCCGGATCTTCATTTGACCTTTGTGACTAATTTCGTATAATAGGACCTCGCTCCAGAATAAGCTGGCTCCTGGTAGAGTTGCCTTTTCCCGAGCACGAAGGTCAGCCATGGTCTCTTCTCTCCCCAAAAAGATATTTTTCCTGATTATTCTCTCCCTGGCCCTGCCTGCCGTCCTGGCGGCGGCGGAATTCTCGGCCCAAATGGTCCTCAAAGACAAGGGCCGGCTCATGCCCGGAAGAATCTTTGTACAAGACGGCAAGATGCGCCAGGAATTCCTGGACGAAGATGGCCACACCATAACCATCGTCCGGCGGGACAAAAAGGTGGTGTGGGTCATCATGCCCTTTGACAAGAAGTATGTGGAGATGCCCCTGGTGACCAAGCTTCCCGGTCAGTTTCTGCAGATTCCCCCGGAGGCTATTTCCCAACGCCGGGTGTGCACCGAGGAGATGAACGGCTATCAGGTGGACCGCGTCGAAGTGAACTGCCGGGGAGGCTATAGAGGGTTGCTGCGCCAAACCTTCTGGGTGTCCCCGAAGCTCGGGATGCCCATCAAGACGGTCTGTCCCGCCCGGCAGTTTTCCGTGGAGTATAAAAATATCCGGGAAGGCAAACAGAGAGACCGGCTTTTCGAGATTCCCCCCGGGTGCCGGAAAGTGGCCGGGACCACTATGTTCCCTTGATCTCAGGGCGCCCGCAAAGCATCGAGAACAGGTAGCCTAGCCGCCTTGAAGGCCGGGAGGAGCCCTCCCAGAAGGCCCATACCCACGCCGAAGGCCAGGCTTTGGAGGACGATACTCATGGTCAGGCTGAATCGGAAGGAAATCTCGGCGAAGCTGGACCAATTAACCGTGGACAGCGTGTAGAAGTTCAACAGGGAGGCGGGAATCAGGCCGATGGCCCAGCCGGCCGCCCCCAAGAGGGCCGCCTCCAGGAGAAAGGCCAGCAAAATATCCCGCCGGGGAAATCCCAAGGCACGCATGGTGCCGATTTCGCCGATGCGGGCCCCCACCTGGGCGTACATGGTCACCATGGCCCCCAGCACCGCCCCCAGCCCGAAGATACCCGTCAGCACCATCCCCAAGATGCGGATGAAGTCAGCCAGCCGCTTGGATTGGGCCTCGTAGAATTCCACCTCCCGGCGCACCTGTACCGGCAGGCGCGGGTCCGCCTCCAGGCGGGCCTTCAAGCCTTCAAAGGCCAGGGGGTCCTTGAGGCGCATGATGACGCTGGAGAACACCGTGCGCCGAAAAGCCTGGAGAAGCTGCTCCACGTCCCCCCAGATTTCCGAGGAAAAGCCGGTGTTGCCCGCATCGAAGACGCCCACGATGCGCCAGGTGCGCATGGCAAAGCGCAGGGTCTCCCCCAGGCCGGCGCCTTTAAAGCGGCGGGCCACTTGGGCCCCCGCCACCAATTCATTGGAGCCGGGCTTGAACCAGCGCCCCTCGGCGAGCTTCACCTCCCGTCGCAAAGCAAAGGAGGCGGGCTGCACCCCCCGGATCATGACGTTGGCGGGGTTGTTGGTGCCCCGCTTGGGGAGGTTGATGAGCACGATGGCCTCAGAGGCCACCAGGGGCCCCTCCGGCCCCATGGCCACCTCGGGCTGAGACGAAATAATCCCCGACTGGCTGCGATCTATGGCGCTCTGCACCTCGGTTTCGCTCCCGGCCCGAAGGATCACGGCGTTGTCGTAAGAACCAGTGGCCACCAGGGTCTGACGCAGTCCTGCGGTGAGCATCAGGGCCGCCGCAAAGACAAAAACCACCAGGGCCATGCCTGCGGCGGTGAGGAAGGAGGTCAGCCGCCGGGCCAGGAGGTTGCGGTAGCTGTAGGACAGAGGAATGGGCATCGGTTTATACGACTCCTCGGTTACGCCTCCGACTCTCTAGCCCACCCTACCCAGGGTCTCGGCGACGCCCACCCGAGCGGCCCGCCAGGCGGGCAGGAGCGACGCCAGAACCCCTATAGCCAGGGCAGAGCCTAAACCCAGGGCCAGAGTAGTACGGGTCAGCGGGAAAATACGGAAATAATGCCCCAGCAAGACACGGAACAGGTGGACCGCGGGAAAGGTCAAAAGGAGCCCGAGGAGGCCGCCCCCCAGAGCCAGGAGCAGTGATTCTCCCATGATGAGGCTTGTCAGGTGTCGGGGCTGAAACCCCATGGTCTTGAGCACCGCGTATTCCCCCTGACGCTCCCGGGCGCTCATGGCCATGGTGTTGGCCAGAACCATGAGGATGACGCCGATGACCACCCAGGAGACCACCTTGATGGACATAAGAATAGCGGAGGTCATGGAGACCATGCCGGTGCGGAATGCGGCTTCGCTTTCCGTTATGGTTTCCGCTATGGAGTTTTTGAACAAAGCATCAATTTGGCCGGCAGTAGGTCCTACCAGGTCCGGCCGGGGCACCCGGGAGATGAACCAGGCGACCCGGTCGGCTCGCGCCGGGTCAACCTTTTTTATCATCTCATTTAAGTAATCCCAATGGAAGAGGAAGTGCCCCTCGTCAATGGTGGGATCGCTGCCGCGATAAATGGCCCGGAGGACAAAGCGATACTCCCCCGGGAAGGCGGTGCCTTTGATGATGATGGTGTCACCCAGGCGCCAGCCGTACCTGTCGGCTAACCGGCGACCGGCCGCCGCGCCCCTCCGGTCCCCCAGGAGAGCGGCTTTCTGGTCCGGCGGCACGATAAATTCCGGATATATCTCAAAATAGGTTGGCAGTTCGTAAGCTAATTGCGGGAATAAATGCCTTTCGTCGATATAAATTCCCATGAACCACTGGCCGTAGGTGACGGAGGTGATGTTGGGATTGGACTTGATGCGGGGGTAATAGGCCACGGGGAGGGGAACCATCAAGGAGATGGCGTTACGGGTGACCAGACGCTCCGGCGAGGCAGAGGCCACCGCGGCATCCCACACGGCCACCATGGTACGCAGCAGACAAAAAGCCAATACCGCCAGGGCTATGCCCAGTACGGTCAAGATAGCCCGCAACGGGTGCCTCCTAGTATTGCGCCAGGCCAGTTTGAACATATCTTGTAAAGTAGTGGTTTGTGGGGGGAGGGCCAGGAACCTGAGGTCCCTGCCCTCCCCCCAC
>CBFDAH010000006.1:0-42723 GCA_965602785.1 uncultured Syntrophobacterales bacterium | reverse complement strand
CCGCGTCGGGCGATGGCGCCGGTGATCTTAAGGGAGAACCGGGGGGCTTCTCCCGAAAAGGGCTTGAGGGAAAAATCGCCGTGGTTCATGTCATGCTAAGCATTCAGCTTTTCAACATAGCGGCAGCAATTATGGCGTTTCAAACAGAATATTTCTTGGACTGTCAAGGTTTCCCGTTCATGGGGAATATCTCCTGTAGGGGCACGGCTTGCCGTGCCCACGGCGCAGGCTAAAGCCTGCGGTTACAATCTGAAAACAGGGGCAATTGTTTTTAACGTTAGGTTTAGCTTTCAGGAAGCAGCCTGTTAATCAATGCCAAGAATTGCCCTATAAATGTCAGCCAATACTGCTCCGAGTTTTTTCCTCCAGCTTTTTTTGCTGAAAGCTGACTGCTGCTAGCTGAACGCTGATCATCTCAGGTCCCGGATGACGGCACGGATGGCTTCGGCCTGATCTTCGATGCTCTCGGTGAGCCTGAATTGGACCAGGGCCCGGGCCAGATTGTGCTTCCGGTGCCGGGCCTTGAAGTAGACATTGCCGGCCAAGTAATCGGTGAAGAATCTCAGGCCCAGCTCGAAGGCGATGAGGCGGATGGCGTCGTAGAGATAAGCGTAGTCGTGGTCGGTGAGAAAGTCCCGGGCCAGGGGGAGATAGCCCTCCAGGATGGCCCGGCCCAGGTCGGGGTCGAAGCGCACCTCTTCCCACGCCATGGTTTCTTCTCCCAGGCGGTTGCAGCCCGAGCGCAGGCAGTCGCCGATATCATAATGCACCAGGCCGGGCTTGACGGTGTCCAGGTCTACCAGGGCGACGGCCTCATGGGTGGCGGTGTCCAGCATGACGTTATTGACCTTGGGATCGCCGTGTATGACCCGGAGCCTCAGCCGACCGTGCTCTTTAGCCTCCTCCAGGACGGGTGCC
Organism: uncultured Syntrophobacterales bacterium; assembly: GCA_965602785.1. GTDB lineage: Bacteria > Desulfobacterota > Desulfobaccia > Desulfobaccales > 0-14-0-80-60-11 > JBGSLA01. The sequence continues at coordinate 41,805 of CBFDAH010000006.1, read as the reverse complement.
CAGGCCCGGCGCTCTTCGACCATCCTCAGACAATAATCAACTTCGGCTGAGGGGGGTGCGCCTTTGGCCGCCAGGACCTCATCATAGAGCCTGAGGTAGCCCGGCGTTACGTGAAACCCTGGAAGCGTGTCGGCCAGGCCCTCGGCGGGGAGATCGCTGAGGAGTTGGTGGAACAGACCCAGGGCATAGCCCACTTCTCGCCCGTGGTCCCGGTCCTTGAGGATGTCGAAAGTCTCGGCGTGTTCAATGAAGCTCAGGGCCCGCCAGAAGGACCCTGCCGGGTCCAGAATATGGTCCCGGCCGTCTTTGGCCAGGAGCACCCGGGGCACCTCGAAGCGGCGGCCGGGGCTGAGGAGCTGACGGGTAAGACGCCGGTGCACATGCTCGGTCATGGTGCCAAGGTTCCCCATGACCAGCTCCGGCTGCCGAAACACCTCCGTATTCAGACGCTGCAGGATAAATCGGGATTCCCCCGGGACCTCCCGGGATGCTCTAGGCTGAACCCGGCCCACCGTTACCAGGAAGGTGTCATTGACATTACCGCGGCCATATTCCCGGATGTCCAGGACTATGCCCTGAGGGGTGAACTGCGAGGCTACGGCAAGAAGATGGTCCAGGGTTTCGCCTCCGGTATCGAACCTTCAACTTTTAATTATCCGCCAGGCGGATAAATTCTCGTACCCAATCCCGCATGGGGACGCAAGTTTAATGAAAAAACTCTGCTGGGAAACCTATCGCTGATCTGGAGATTGGGAGAAATTGCCGTTCCCCGGCAGAGCTGGGGAACGAGATAAAAGTCAACCCATTAAGAAATAGTAACATTTTTTAGACCTGAAGCTTTAACCGGAATTTCCCTCACCGCAGGGAGCCCAATTAGATATACGGATCATATACGAAATTTTTCAAGGTAGGGCGCAAGGTGCAGAGTTTGGCAAGTGATATGGCACCGAGCCAAGCTTATTCATGTTGATCGAGAGTGCTTTTCAGAAGATCGACTCATGTCCAGTTCTGGAAGGACGTGGGGGTGAGATTCCTCCACGCTACTCGATTAATTCAATCCAGTATTCAATAATATCATCCCTCTTCTTATCCTCTGAGTCGGTACGACCGGGTGGTGAATGCCTGGGGTTCTTAGACCGCTAGAACCCCTTGCAAAACCTATTTTTCAGTCATCCTGAAAAAAGTGAAGGATCTCAACTAATTGAAAATGATAGATTCTTCCCTTCGCTCAGAATAAGATTTTGGAGAATTGGAAATTTTGCAATAGCTTCTAAGGATGACTTTGCCAAAGATCTCCACGGGCACCCCTGATTAGAGGAAAACGTCCCAGCATGGCGCCTCGGAGCATGAAGCCTGAGATGCACCCCCACCAAGGCGCCGGCCTTTCTGACCATGACCCTGGCTGCGGTAAAGGTGATGGGGTATCACCGGGATTTTGGATCTGAGCCACCTAGGGACACGCTCAAGAATAGCAGTTACAGAAATCGGTCTATGATCACTACGTCGCTTAAGGGCAATTGACCACCCCTCGGCCAAGCCTCCTTGATTCCCTTCCCAATCGCCACAAACATGGCCACCACATGATCCTCGGGGAGGTTAATCAACTTCCCCACCGCGTCATAATCAAAACCATCCATGGGGCAGGAATCATATCCCAGAGCTTTTGCCGTCAGCATGAGAGTCTGGGCGGCAATGCCACAGGAGCGCATGGCTTCATCCCGCTGCACCTGCTCCTTGTCCCGATAGTAGCCATCAATGGCGGGAATGATGAAGTCCTGTGCCTCCTTGGGAGCATTTTGCCAGTAGCGTCGAGGATCTCTGTCCCAGGTTTTTAGATCTGCACACAAAATTATTAACAGAGAAGCGTCGGTTACTTGGGGCTGGTTCCAGGCCACCTCTCTTATTTGTTTTCTTAATTCAACGTCCATTACAATTACGAATCGCCAGTTTTGGATGTTGAAAGCTGTGGGGGACAGGATTGCCAGAGACAGTAATTGCTTGATTTCCTCGTCAGTAAAACTGTGCTCAGGGTCGTAATATTTTACCGCTCTTCTGGCATGGATGGCCTCGATCACTTCCATGGGAGCTCCTCCTGAAAGGAAAAATGCTATGCTGGCTGTTAGGTTGTTTTAAAAGACTAAGATAAGTATGTCAAATATTATTCTTATTTTCGGTCTTGTTTTAACTTGTATTATTATGCCACCCCTTTTTGAGCATTTTATTCCCGAGTTGGTCAACTATGATGAACTCCAGGACAGCACCGTTCGATAGTAGTAAACCAGGGGAAAGGCAGTAGTGTCCGGTAAGGAATTTGCAGTATCGGCCCATCTTCAAAAGAAAAAATGTAGCCGCAGGCTTTAACCTGCGCCGGCACAGGTAAAAAACCTGTGACACCAGAGCTTTCCCTTGCCAGGTAATCACCTCTCAGCTTGAAGGGGATTTGCTATCCAGATACAGGTGGCGGGTTGATCTCGCCATGAAAAAATCCAAAAAAAATTAGGAACTTCTGGAAAATATCTCCCATTAGTCATTATATGAGATAATTATCATACCGGACAGCACTGGTTTTATAAGGTGTCTGGGCCATAACGGCAGGGATGCCCAGAGTCCAAAACCTGAGAAAGAAAGGGGAGCCTCATGCATCTGGCGCTGGTAATGGTGCTGACGTTACTCGTGGGAGGGACCGCGTCCGCCAAGGTGGTGACGGAAGTGGTCACCTACAAGCAGAATGACACCACCCTGAAAGGCTATTTGGCCTACGACGATGCCACTCAGGGCAAGAGGCCCGGGGTGCTGGTGGTGCACGAATGGTGGGGCCTCAATAAATTTGCCAAACAACGGGCCGAGAAACTGGCCGCCCTGGGATATGTGGCCTTGGCGGTGGACATGTACGGGGAAGGCAAGGTTACCCAAAAGCCGGAAGAGGCCCGGACTCTGTCGAGCCATGTAAGGAGCACGCCGTTGATGCGGCAGCGGGCCCAAGCGGGGCTGAAGGTGCTGGCCGCCCACAAACTGGCGGATCCTCAGCGTCTGGCGGCCATCGGCTTCTGCTTCGGCGGCACCACGGTGCTGGAGTTGGCCTACAGCGGGGCCAAGGTGCGGGGGGTGGTAACTTTTCACGGGGGGTTGACCGTGCCCACGCCTGAAGACATGAAAAAGTGCACGGCGCAATTTCTTATCCTGCATGGCGAAGAGGACCCCATGATCAAGCCGAAAGATATGGCGGCGTTCCAAGAGGCCATGCGCCAGGCGGGAGCCGATTGGCAGATGATCTTATTCGGGGGCGCGGTGCATAGCTTTACCAATCCCGGGGCCGGCCGCGATAAAAAGAAGGGGGTGGCCTATAACGCCAAAGCCGCGGCCAGGTCCTGGCAATATATGCAGATGTTCTTGAAGGAAATTTTCTCCCAGTAACGAGATCTGCCGGGAAGGGGGCCGCGGCGCCCCGGGTGAAGTCTGAAAACCTCCCCAGGATGGGGGGCCACGGGAGCTAAGGCTCACCGGGCCCAATATGTCCCTGGGAGGTCTGAACGACCACCTTCTTCAAACCGGCCCTTTCCAAAAGGCGTTTGACCCCCAGCATTTCCGCCAGGCCGGGGCGGACCAGGTCCAGGCGCCGGTACTCCGGGCGGTAGTCCAGCACGGTCACCTGCACCTCGGGTCTCAAGGCCGCCAGCCGGGCGCCGATGGCGGCAATCTCCTCCGGGGCGATGAGGGCCTGGTTATAGGGCAAGCCGATGCCGACAAATACCTGGTCCGAGAGTTCCTGGAGGGCAAACTCCGCGGCCTTCCAGGCCTGGCCCAGCAGACGGGCCGCCAGCGCCGTATCGTTGATACCGCTAATTCTCTGGAACGTGGCCACTTCCAGCCCCTTGAGGTCGGCGCCGATATCCGTCATGCCGGCTGACACCAGCTCCTCCAAATAGGCGGGCGTCAGAAAGACGCTGTTGGTGTCAACGTGGAGGCGGGCTTCCGGGTCTGGATTCATGGTTTGTAAGCTTCGCAAGAACTCCACCAGCCAGGGGCGATTCAGGGTCGACTCCCCGCCGCTAATGGCCAGGCGCTGGACGCCGTAGCGCCGCCGGGCCTGAGACAGCAGCAGGGCGGCCTCCGCCGGGGCCAGGGACTCGCCCTGGGAGCGGAAGGTGGTCTCCCAGTTCTGGCAGGTGGGGCAGCGCAGGAGGCAGCCCGCCGCGAAGCAGGCCACTTCCATCCAGCCCGCCCGGTCCGCCTTGGCTTGCCAGGGGGTGCCGACCCCGCCCACCATATGACCGGAGAAGCCCGAGATCAGGCGCCGGGGCCCCGCCGCGGCCAGTTTCTGGGGGTCGGTCTCCACCACCATGCCGTGTCTTACAGGGGTGATGCAGGCGGGTCTGAGAACGCCGTTCACCAGCACGGCGCAGGCCCAGCAACCGCCGGTGCGGCAGGGCGCGGTGAGGTCCCCTTCGCCAGGGAAATGGCTCACCCGGTAGCCTTGGTGTTCCAGGGCGGCCAGCACGGTGAGCCGCTCCGGCACTGCCACCGATTCCCCATCCATAACCATGGTGAGGAGCGGGCGGTCTTCCTCCCGGACGTGCCATTCCCGGGCCTCAGCCGGACAGGCGGCCACACAACTGCCGCAGCCGGTGCACCGTTCTTCGCCGAAGCACAGAATGGCTGAATCGCAAAAACCGCATTGGTAGCAGCGGTCGGGATTGGTCCGGGCCACCCTATAGTTCATCAGGATCCTGGAAAAGCGAGACTCTTCGCCGACTGAGGCGGCTCATAATGACAACCTGTGGTCAAATTCGCCTTTTGGCAACAGTGTCAATTTGAGATTGAAGCAAATAGTTTTTTGGGAGAGGGGGGTGCCTACGGGCTGGAAGCCCGTGCTACCGGGCTTTCACAGGTGAGGACACCTGTGCCACTAGCCCCTGCTCCCTCTCCCAAACCCTCTCCCCCCACTAAAATACCCTAACGGGAGGGCGGGGGACCAGTGGTCCTCCGCCCCTCCATAACCATTCGTCTTGTGCGACTCTAAACAGCAACTTCCCTGAAAAAATGAGGGGAACTCACTGCAGAAAACACCCTGCCGCGGCCACCTGCAGGCGTTGGGGAGACAGCCGCAGTTCAAGGGGGGTTTGCCCCACCAGCTCTCCTTCCACCTGCACCACGGCAGGCGGGTCGGCGGTCACTTCCAGGTGGCGGGCAAAGCGGGATTGAACCTGGGGATGGGCCAGATGGCCGCCGGTGTATATTTTCCCCATAAGGCACAGAATGGCCAGCCGCTTAAGCCCCTGGTCCCACACCACCTGGAAGCATCCGGCCTGAAGGGAGGCTCCGGGAGTAATGTTCATACCGCCGCCGAAGTAGCGCCCCAGGCCGGCCACCAGCAGGGAAGAATGGGATTCAAAGGACTCACCATCCATCTGGCCGGTCAGTCTGAAATGGTTATAGAAGAGGAGTTCCTGGAGTCCGCTGAGGAAGTAGGGGATTTTACCTCTCAGGGGAAGCTGCTGCCGTCGCATGCGCCTTACCACCTGGGCATCAAAGCCTAATCCCAGAACGTTGAGACAAACCCGCTCCAGGGATTTGCCGGGCGGGGTTTGGACCCGCAAGACTCCCACAGCCACCGCCACGGTAGCCTCTCCCAGGGCCTGGTCCACACAGTCCCTGAGAGCTGGTCCCCGGGGAAAATTCCGCATGTAATCGCAGCCCGTGCCCAGGGGAATAAGGCCGATACTGGGGAGTCGACCCCGGGGTTCCCACCACAAGCCGTTGGCCACTTCAAATACGGTGCCGTCTCCCCCCACCGCCAGCACCCGCTCATACCCTTGCCGACGGGCCCGGGCCGCCAGCACTTCCGCCTGGCCCGGCGAGGTAGTCCACCAGGTGGTGAGGTGGGGAGCCTGGTGCTTAAGGGTTTCAAGCAAAGTCTTCCAGATGCGGCCGGCCTGGTGGCGCCTCGCTGCCGGGTTCACGATGGCCACGGTTTTCAAGTTATTGCCTCCGGGTTTGGGGTCACTCGGGACCACCGCCCCGGGACCTTAAACCAACCGCCCCTGGACGCCCTGGGCCCAGCGTCCGGGGATACTTCGGCGACTTGCTGAGAGGTCGCAAAAGCTCTGAAAAAGCCCATAAGCTGCCCAAGGGCCGCGGGCAATTCCCTCCCCCTCGAGACGATATGCCACCCAAATCTGTTACCCATGTCTCCGAACATGTGTTACCTATGTCCCCGGTCTACACACCCACCAGGGGAGGGGGAAATAAAGGTCGGCCTTTTTGCTAGTTGCGGCACTTTTACAGAAATCTCGTAGCTTATCGTTAAATTGTAGCACATAGTTGCGGGTGAGGGGGCAGGGTTCTCTCGGCCTTCACCGCCGAAGCTTTGCGCCGCACTGGTTTATGAGCCCTGGTAAATCTGGAAGTCATGACAGGGAGGGTTATCAAGTATAGTTCTCTGTTCGGGGCACCCTGCTGTCGGCCCTAAACCGGTGGCTCAGCCGGGTCTGCCCCTGGGGCTGATTGGCGGACTTTGGGAGGGCAGTCTCGTGATAAGGGCATAGAAACTGTTGCAAAACTTCCAATTCTCCCAAAATGTCATTCTGAGCGAAGCGAAGAATCTATCATTTTCAATTAGTTGAGATCCTTCACTTTGTTCAGGATGACAGAAAAATAGGTTTTGCAATGGCTTCTAGTGCCAGGATTGGAAACCTTTTGCAGAAAAGAGGTCTTTTTATTACCCTAGCAGGGTGGGTAGGGGCTGCGCTCAACCATTATCTGCGGGTGGCGCCGACTCAGGGCGGAGTATGCTATTACTGGAAGCGTGAAATAGATTAACTTTCACCCTCACCCTAACCCTCTCCCTCAAGGGAGAGGGGATGAAAGGAAGGCTCCAACAGTTAATCAATTTTTTGCTCTGAGTAATAAGAGGAGGGAGAGGCTAGGCGGGTATGTTTAATCTGGAGAAATTTCTGGCCGGAGGTTATGGGGTGCCCTTTGCGGGTGCGGATGAAATGCCGGAGTGCTGCTTTCGGTGCGTCTACCTGCTCCACGAGGAATCCCAGGTATGCTTCTGTGACGCCCCGTTCTATTATTACTGCGCCTACTCCTGGCCGGACAAGCTCACTGACACCGTGCCACCCTGCCTTTAAAGAAGAGCCACGGGTATAGGCTGGCTGACCAGTTGGGATGGCCGGGTCGAGATGGCCAGCCTCACCAGGCGGGGGGACGGCCGGGAAAAGCCCTTTTGCTTTGATGACAGGAAGATAAAACAGGAAATATGAATTTAGGGAACGCCCCCCCACGGGGGGGAATGGGGGGGCAAGAATAGATTACCGCCTAGAAAACAGCAGCAATCATTTGGCTATGGGCGGGAAAGTTCTGGGATATGTACCAGAAGCCCAGGACGAGGTCAAAACAGATACAGATCATTATGAGCCGGTCGATGAGTTTGGGTTTCATGGCAAGCCCCTTTCGAAGTATGTATCACTTCAAAAGATGTGCCAAGGGAAAAATAAGTGAAATCTCAAGAACTTTATAAAAAAACGGCCAAGAAGTGGGTTTAAAAAAGTAACATCTTTGTTCAGAAGGCGAAACGAAGCTTGGGTGCTGGCCCAAAAACTTGCCGGCCCCAATTTATTTCCCTTTCCCTTGGTGGTGTTTGGACAGGAGAGATGGGCGCCCCAGTCTCATGTTGATGTCATCCCCAAGACCTGGCCAAGAGTTACGGGAAGGCTGTCACCGGAGTCTGGGGGGGCCGATTTTAACAGGGGCAGGGGAGGCTTAAGGGGCGCTTGGGCGGCCTTCTCCGCCAGGACCGATGGACCACGCCGGAAGGAAATAGTGCTGGGCATCCCCGGCCATTATTGGTATGATACAAATTCTTTAAACCATTTCAGGTGTAAGTATGACCAGGGAGTCCCTAGTCTGTCCCGGGTGTAGCTGCCTCTGTGACGACCTGGACGTGACTCTGGAGGGCGGCCGCATCACGGCAGTGGCTAATGTCTGCCTCTGGGGAGTGGGCAAGTTCCTGTCCACCAAGAAATTCCGCACCAAGAGCCCCCGGAGCCGGTTGGGGGCCTTCCAGGTGGGCCGTCCAGGACGCCGGCAGGAAGTGACTTATGAGGCGGCCCTGGAGGCGGCCGCGACTCTGCTCACCCGGGCTCGCCAACCCCTCATTTACGGCCTCACCAGTTCCGGGGTTCGGGCCCAGGAGGCTTCCCTGAAGCTGGCCCGGGGTTTCAAGGCCCGTTTGGAGCCGGCCGACCTGAGCTTCATGGCCCCCTACTACGCCGCCGTCAAGGCTCACGGCCTCTTTACCGCACCCCTGGAGGTCATTCGGGACGAGGCGGACACGGTGCTCTTCTGGGGGGCCAACCCCATTCACTCCGCGCCCCGCCATCTGGTGCGCTACGCCGTGTTTGCCCGGGGCCGCTTCACCGAGCGGGGGGTGGAGGACCGGCGGGTGGCGGCAGTGGATATCTATCCCACGGAACTGGCCCAATTTTGCCGGCCCTTCGTCCAGGTGGAGCCCGGCCAGGAACTGGCCCTGGCCGCGGGGCTTACCGCCCGGTTGACCGGCAGCCCGGCAGGGGCCTTGATTTCTCCGGGAGCGGAAGAGCTGGCCGATTTCCTGGCCCAGGCCACCTATGGAGTATTGTTCCTGGGTCGGGGGGTGAGCTACGGGCCGGGGCGGGAGCTCCTGGAGCACCTGGTCCCCCTGGTGGCCTGGCTCAACCGGGAGCGCCCTTTTGTCCTTCTGCCCCTCTCGGGGGATTTCAACAGCGCCGGCCTCTACCACCTGCTCCTCAGGGAGTTGGGCAGCCCGGGAGCCCCGGATTTCAAAGGCGGCGAGGCTGTCAGCCATTTTACCCCAGTGGATTTTCGGGAGGTGGATGCCGTCCTGGTGTCAGGGGCCGACCTCCTGTGGTTTCTCCCAGATGAACAGGTTCAGGATCTGAAACGCCGCCAGGTGCCCCTGGTGGTATTGAGCCCATTTGCCAACCGCACCACGGCCCAGGCTACGGTGCTTTTCCCGGTGGCCATGGAGGGGGTGGAAATGGCAGAAGTGGCCTATCGCCTGGACGGGCTGCCGATGCCGCTCACCGCCCTGACCTCCTCGCCCTGGCCGGGGGCCCACCAGGTGCTGTCCGACCTGGCCTTGTTTTGTTGATGTGGATATTGACAAGAAGGTTTTCGGGGAAGGGGGCCAGGGGTCGCGGGCCCCTGCCCCCTCCCCCAACCCATATAGGGGTTTGGCTTCGCCAAAGGGCAAACAGATGGGTCCCCCTGCCATCACTTTTCTGAAAGAGATTTTTAAACGACCCGTTCATGCCCAAATAGATAGTCGGACTCTGAAAGGAGCACACCATGACCCAACCCGCACCGAATAATCCCGTGGTGGAATTAGAAACCAGCCGGGGGTCCATCAAGATTGAACTATTCCCCGAACAGGCCCCGTTGACGGTGGCCAATTTCCTGACCTATGTGAAGGAAGGCTTCTATGATGGGCTCATTTTTCACCGGATGATCAGTAACGCCCTCATACAGGCGGGGGGACATGGGCCGGGTATGGTTTACAAGGAGCCCACCCACCCCAGCATCAAAAATGAAGCCAATAACGGGCTCTCCAACGAGCGGGGCGCTATAGCCATGGCCCGGGCCTACCCCGTGGACAGCGCTGCGGCCCAGTTTTTCATCAACGTGGTGGATAATACTGACCTGGACTACAAGGGGCCCGAGCCCCAGGATCACGGCTACGCGGTCTTTGGCCGGGTCATTGACGGCATGGAAGTGGTGGACAAGATGACCTGGATACCCACCGGGGCGGTGGGGGAGCATCGCAACGTGCCCCAGGAAAATATCATCATCGAAAAGGCCAGCGTTATAAAAGAATAACAACGCCCGGAGTCTAGACGTGCGTCTCAAGATCGCCCAAGGCCGCGTGTTCGACCCAGCCCAGGGCTGGGAGGGGGAGGTCCGGGACCTGTATATCGACGGGGACCGCATCGTTTCCCGTCTCCCTCAGGTGGACGCGGTGGTGGAGGCTCAGGGCCAGTTGGTGGTGCCTGGGGGCATCGACCTGAGGGGGCAGACGGCTACCTACGGCTTGAATTTCCTACGCCTCTGGGGGGAGCTGCCAACACCCGGAAAACTGGGGGAGGCCTATGCCGCCCTGGGGTATACTCACGTTCACGAGCCTTTTCTGACGTTGGCCACCGCGGCCTACGTCCACCGTGAACTCACGGCCCTGCCGGTGGTGGACGCCTCCGCCTCCCTGGTGATCAACCTGAGGGATCTGGACCTGTGGCTCAAGGATGCGGACAAGCTGGCCGAGGTGGCGGAAACTCTCCAGTTTTTCCTGGAGCAGACCCGGGCCTTGAACCTCAGGGTGGTGGAGCCCTGGGTGCGGCACCGCCAGGAGTTTTACGCCTACCGAACCCTGTCTCTGGAAGAGACCTTGGAAGTGCTGGCCCGGCTGGCTGAGGTCCTGCAGACGACCCTGCTAGTGGAGGCCTCCCCGGAGGTGCTGCGGGCCGCCCTGCCGGAGCCCCGGGCCTTTCATCTGGCCGCCCTGGGACCGGCCCTCACCGCAGACGATCTGGTGGAGGCCGCCCTGGCCCACCTGGAGCAGGGGACCACCGCTGACTGGGGGCTGATTTGGCCCCGGGCCTATCCCGGCATCAACGGCCTTCCCGTCCAGGTGGACCTGGGTTTCTGGCGCTCCCTGTCCCTGGCCCCCCCGGCGGCGCAAGACCAGGCCCGGCGGGCCCTTACCCTGGCCCTGGCCTATGAGGGAGCCCAGGCGGCTTTCTCCGGGGCCGGCGCCATGCAAGGGCCGGTGGCCGATTATCCCCGGTTCTTCGCCTGGCTGGGGGATGGGGAAGCTCGCCAGGAGTTCTGGGGAGAGGCGGTGAGCCCGCGGCAGTATTCTTTTCTGGAATGGATTTGGGCCACCCGCACCCTACCGGCCCGGCTGCTGGGGCTGGCCGACCGGGGGCACCTGGGTCCCGGCGCCCGGGCCGACGTGGCTCTTTTTGAGCCTGCTCCGGGAGGCGCCCAAGCCCTCTGGCCAACCTGGGTGGGGCGTTGCCGGACGCTTCTCAAGGGAGGGCTGGTGGTGGTGAAAGACTTCAACCTGATCCGGCCCCATGTCCCCAGGGCCACCTGCTACCGGCGGACGGGGGCGGAGGCCACGGCACTAGTGGCGGAGCTTTGCCAATACCGCAGTTTCCGCCAGGAGAACCTGTGGGTGCCTGAGGACCTGGATGGCGCTACTTGGGCGGGGGTTTAGGAGGATATCGGGGGAGGGGGCCAGGGGTCGCGGACTCCTGCCCCTACCCCGGACCCCCTTCCCCAACCACATAGTGGGATTTGGCTGCGCAAATTTTTTGGAAATATTTGGTAATTTGTAAAAGGTATTTCTGAAACACCCGACAAGATCATGGCCACCGCTGAAGAATTCCAAGAATTTTTACCCGGCGCCGACTGCGGGGAGTGCGGGGTAACCTGTGCCGAGTTTGCTGTCCGGCTGGTGGCCCGGGAGGCGGCCCCGGAGGACTGTCCGATCCTTCACACCCCGGAGTTCGCCGGCTACATCGAGGCCCTGCATGAGCTCCTGGAAGCGACCCCGCCCCCGGCCATGCACATCGACCCGGAGAAATGCAACGGCTGCGGCATCTGTGTGGCCATGTGCGAACACCACCTGGGGAATTGTACGGAGGCCCGTTTGGGCCGGGGTCCCCGGCCTCAGGACCAGGTAGTCTTTCACGTGGTGAACGGTACCGTGGTGGTGGTACGCCAGGAACTCTGCACCCGGATGCTGCAGGCGGCGGAAAAGTGCAACAAGTGCGCCGAGCACTGTCCCACGGAGGCCATTACCTTTTGGTAAAGTTAGACATATATGACTGATTTAATCATGTGTTTAAAAAGACTCCTTTTTATTACGTTACCAATATTAATTTATGTAGCTATAATTAACTGGTAGGAAAAGAATGGGGAGGAATTGTTATCTTTGTAAGTATTTTTTGTTCTGGTCAAATAAAATAATGGGAAACGACTATAAAGTCTTATGAAAAGCGAAGTTCCAAATGAAGCAATGCAATTGATTGACGACTTTTATCGTCAGGCAGATGAAATTGTGAATTCATTTACTCGGAAACTCGATGAAAAGCCGCCACCGTCTCTTATATACCATTACACAGATGGAGCAGGGCTGCGAGGAATACTGGAAAGTGGCAAATTGTGGTTTACTGATATATTTAATTTAAATGATCCAACAGAGCTAAGGCATGGATTGAACCCTGCTGTTGAGATAATGAAACAACAAGCAGAGGAAGGGCCGCCAGAGTTAAAGTTATTTTCAAAGATTTTTGATAAATTTGAAGAAAGTGTTGAGGAATTTGCACACTATTTTGTCTGTTGTTTTAGCCAGGACGGCGATGACCTTGGGCAGTGGAGAGCTTACGCTGATAACGGGCGCGGCTATACAATCGGCTTTGATAGGGGCTTGCTTGTTCAAGCATTTAAAGACTCAGCTACGAATAATAGTGATCATTATACGTTTCCAATTACGTATGAAGACGATGAGCTTCACAAGATACACGAGGACATTATAGATAAGTTTCTTCCGTTATATTCATTCCCCCGAGGGAGAAACTTTACTAGTGAACAAATTGCGAGATACTTAACAGAATTGTCTACTAGATTTGCGGAGCCGATTTTCCGCTCGGCATTACTTTTCAAGCACAATGCATATGAAAATGAAAAAGAACATAGATTTCTTCAGGTTAACCCAGTAGGGCCGCTAGATGGCGTCAAATATAGAAAACGTCCATATTCGCTGATCCGCTACAGAGAATTTGATTGGCGAACCATTGTAGCAAGTTCATTGAAAAAAATAATTATCGGGCCTGCGGCAGATAGAAGGCTTGCGAGTCAGTTTGCCCATGAATGTTGGAGAGCATTTCATCGAGATGCGGGTGTAGAAATCGGTCAGTCAGACATTCCCTATAGAGCATTATAGCTTATACATGGAAGGGCTATATATTATGAGACTGTTGCGAAAATCTTTTGAGGGGAGGGCCGGGGGACCTCAGTCCCGGTGGCACAGGCGTCCATGACCCCTGGCCCCCTCTCCCAAAACGCATGATCATGGACGACACTCTGCACATTCAGGACCTCGATCCCCTCTTCAAAGAGGAGGTGGCCCGGGAGCCGGGCTGCCAGCACCTGATGCGCTGCTTTGCCTGCGGGGTGTGCACCGCTACCTGTCCGGTGGCTGAGATCGAGCCGGAGTTCAGCCCCAGCCGTATCATCCGCCAGATTCTCTATGGTCAGAAGGACGCGCTCCTGGCTGCGCCGGCCCTGTGGTATTGCGTCCGCTGCGCCCAGTGCTCCTTTTCCTGCCCCCAGGACGTGCGTTTCCTGGACATCATCCAGGGGCTCAGGAACCTGGCCCTGCGGGAAGGGACCGTCAGCCCGGCCCGAGCCGCCCGCCTGGCTCAGGGGGAAAAGGTGATTCAGGAACTGCGGCGCCGCCTCCTGGCCGCGCTGCTCATGGCCCCGGAGGACGGCGCCAACCTCAAGGCGGAACTCACCCGGGTTTTGGCCGAGGTGGACATCCCGCCACCGGAGGAGGAGTAGGTCAGGATGGCGCTGATGCGGCCACTGACGCGGATGGCCAGCTCCCGGGTGCTGGTGGTGGGTGGGGGTATCGCCGGCCTCCAGGCGGCCCTGGACCTGGCCGCAGTGGGCCTGCCGGTGACCCTGGTGGAGGAAGGCCCCTCCCTGGGGGGCCTGATGGCCCAGTTGGACAAGACCTTTCCCACCAACGACTGCGCCATGTGCATCCTGGCCCCCCGGTTGCTCGAGGCGGCCCGACACCCGTTGATTGACATCCACACCCTCACCCGGGTGGTGGAGTTGGAGGGGGAGGCGGGGGAGTTTCGGGCCTTCCTGGCCCGCCGGCCCCGCTACGTGGACGTGGCCAAGTGCACGGGCTGCGGCGAGTGCGTCCGGGTCTGCCCCAAGCGCATTCCCGATCCATTTAATGCAGGGCTCAGCCAGACCAGGGCCATTCACGTGCCCTTTCCCCAGGCAGTACCCCAGGCGGCTTACATCAGCCCGGAGGACTGCCGCCACCTCCAGGGACACAAGCAAACGCCCTGCGTCCAGGTATGCCTGGCAGAAGCCATCAACTTCGAGGAGCAGCCGGAAACCCTGGTGGTGGAGGCGGGAGCCGTCATCCTGGCGCCCGGGGCCCGACCGGCGCCGGTGGAGGAATTTCCCGGGGCCTGGCACTCGGACGTAGTCAGCAGTATGGAATTCGAGCGCCTGCTCAGCGCCACCGGCCCCCACGGCGGCAAGCTGCTCCGCCCCTCGGACGGGGAGGAGCCCCAGAGCATCGCCTTCATCCAGTGCGTGGGTTCCCGGGACCAGAATGCGGGTGCGGCTTACTGCTCCAGTTTTTGTTGCCTGGCCAGCCTCAAAGAGGCCCTGGTGGCCCAAGAGCTCAGTCAGGGCCGGGCCGCGGCCACGATTTTTTATATGGACATGCGGGCCCAGGGAAAAGAGCAGGAGCGCTATTTGGAGGCGGCTCAAGCCCAGGGAGTGGAGCTGATCAGGTCTCGAGTCACCGCGGTGCACCCGAACCTGAAAGGCGGACTTACAGTGCGCTACACCGACCCCCGGGGCCGACCCCAGGAACGCATCTTCGACCTGGCGGTCCTGGCGGTGGGGCTCAGGCCGGGAGCGCAGTTGAAAGACTGGGCCGGGCGGCTGGGACTTGCCCGCAACGAACACGGGTTTATCAAAGGGGCCCAGTTTGATTCCCCGGCCACGGAACGGCAGGGGGTGTTTTTCTGCGGCACGGCCCAGGAGCCCATGGATATTACCACAAGCGTCACCGGGGCCAGCGCCGCGGCCCAGGGTGCGGCCCAGCTCCTGGCGATAAGCCCCCGACCCGCTCTGATGGGTGTTCCCCAGGAAACGCCCGGCGGGGACGAACGCCCGCCGAAAATCGGGGTTTTCCTGTGCCACTGCGGCACCAACATCGCCCGCACCATCGATCCGGAGGCGCTGGCGGAGTCCGTCCGGGACCTCCCCGAGGTAGCCCATGTTCAAGACTCTCTCTTTAGCTGTTCGGCGGACGCCACCAAGAAGATGGCGGAAACCATAAAAGAATTGGGGCTGAACCGGGTGGTGGTGGCCGCGTGCAGCCCCCGCACCCACGAGGCGGTTTTTCGGGAGGTGCTGACCGCCGCGGGCCTGAACCCCGGGTATCTGGCCTTTGCCAATATCCGGGAGCAGTGCGCCTGGGTGCACCAGGACGATGCGGCGGCGGCTCTATATAAGGCCCAGGAGCTGGTGGCCATGGCGGTGGGCCGGGCGGCGGCGCTTACCCCCATCCTGCCCGCCACCTATCCGGTGGTGCCCCGGGCCCTGGTGGTGGGGGGCGGGGTGGCCGGTATGAGTGCGGCTCTGTCTCTGGCCGACCAGGGCTTTCACACCTACCTGGTGGAGCGCACCTCCCGGCTGGGGGGGCTGGCCCGACGCCTGCACTTCACTCTGGAAGGAGTCGACCCCAGGAAGTTTATTCAGGAACTCGAGGCGGAGATCTTTCGCCATCCCAACGTGGAAGTGCTCACCAGGACTGAGCTGGTGGCCCTGGAGGGCGCGGTGGGCCGCTTCCGGTCCCGGGTGGTCCGAAAAGGCCAGGATGAACCGGTGGAGCGGTTCCTGGAGCATGGGGTGGTGCTGGTGGCCACCGGGGGCCAGGAGATGCAGCCCCAGGGGAGCTACCTGTACGGCGAGGACCCCCGGGTCCTTACCCAACTGGAGCTGGAAGAGAAAATCAGCACCGGTGAGTCAGACCTGGCCCGGGCCCGGCGAGTGGTCATGGTCCAGTGCGTAGGCTCCCGTTCCCCCGAACACCCATACTGCAGCCGCCTGTGTTGCGTGGAAGCTCTCAAAAACGCCCTGCTCCTCAAGGAACGCTATCCCCTGGTGGACGTGGTGGTGCTCTATCGGGATATACGGGCCTACGGGTTCCGGGAGCTTTTCTACCAGGAAGCCAAGGAGAAGGGGGTGGTCTTCATCCCCTTTGACCCGGAGCGACCCCCGGAGGTCACCTCAGCTCGGCGGCGGCCGCTCATGGTGCGACTCTGGGATGAACTCCTGGAGGAGGAGGTGACCCTCCCGGCGGATTTTGTGGTGTTGAGCGCCGGGATCGAGCCGGCCGCGGGGAGCGGCGAGCTGGCCCGCCGGGTCAAGGTGCCCACCGCCACCGGCGGCTTCTTCCTGGAGGCCCATCAGAAACTCAAACCCATGGACACCATGGCGGAGGGGGTTTTCCTGTGCGGCATGGCCCACTATCCCAAGAGCCTGGGAGAAGCAGTGGCCCAAGCCCAGGCGGCGGCCTTGCGGGCCGCGGCCCTGCTGTTCCAGGTAGATATCCAGGGAAGCGAGATCACGGCTATTATCAGTGCCGAGAATTGCGCCCTGTGCCTGACCTGCGTAAAAATCTGTCCCTTCGGCGCCATCCAGGTGGATGAGGAGGGGGTGCCCGAGATCAGGGGTGAACTCTGCCGGGGCTGCGGGGCCTGCGCGGCGGAGTGTCCGGCCGGGGTCATCCGGATGAGCCGTTATACCGAGGCCGAATTAACCGCCCAGATCAGGGCCGCCCTGGAGCATTTTGAAGGAGAAGAACATGATGAGAGAGAGTTACTGCGGTCTGTGCGATGACTGCCAATTGGGTCATCCGGAATTCCTCAAGACCGTGGCCCTGTTGAAAGAACACCTGGAGCGCTTTCGGGCCAACTGGTGGGTCCACTGCTTTCCGGACCATGACACCTTCAGCTTCTCGGAATTCCGGCGGGGGTTGGATTGGTTTTTAGCGCACACGGAATGCCCGGGTTGCAAGGGCGGGCGGGGCCTGGAACTTTGCCCCATCCGAATGTGCGCCAAGGAGCGGGGATTGGGGCACTGCTCCCAGTGTTCCGACCTGGCGATCTGTGACAAATTCGAGGAGCTCCTCATCCAGTTCCCCGACGTGAAGATTAATCTGCGCCGCCGTCAATTGAAGCTCATGGCCGTCCGCTTTCATGAGCAACTGGCCACAGAGAAGAAAAAAGGCTGAGGAAAGCGCCAGCGAGTCAGATATTCCCTGTGAAAGCGACCATCGTCAAACGGGAAACCAGGAGCGCCATTGAGTTGAACCTCCGGATGTACCAGGAGCAGGTGGAGCTGCGCCTGGACAAGGAGGTCTGTCTCAAGTGCGAGATTTGCTCTCTGGTGTGCCCCCGGGGGGCGGTGGCCATCAGCGTCGGCGATGCGGGTCTGGACATCACCATTGATCCCCGGGTCTGCGTGCTCTGTGAGATATGCGCCCACTTCTGCCCTACGGGCGCGGTGAGCTTGAGGCTCAACGGCATCCCCAAGACCATTTTGTTCGACCACCAGGGCCTGGCGGCCTTTTTGGACAAGATCAGGATGGACAAGGAAAGGTGCACCGAGCCCTGCCAGGAAAGTGGAGAAGGGCGGGAGCACTGGTGCCGGCAGCAATTGAAGCTCGTGGGGGGCCTCCTCACCGAGTGCCCCAAGCACTGCCACAAGTGTCTCGAGGTCTGTCCCCGCCAGGCCATTGTCCTGGATCCCGAGGGGATAAACACCATGCCCGAGCCCGACCTGTGCCTGCGCTGCACCCAGTGCCTGACGGTATGCGAGCAGGAGTCTCTGGCGGTCAATCCCAAATTTATCGGCGAGCTGACCATCGACGACAGCAAATGCCCGCCGGACTGCGTTCTGTGCGTGGAGGCCTGTCCCGTCAAGGCCATCGTGCGGGAGGAGGAGCGGGTTTTCCGGCGGACGGAGGCCTGCACGTATTGCGGCGTGTGCTACAACATTTGCGACTATGAGGCCATCACCCTGGACCGCCAGGAGGTGGTGGCAACCCCCGGGGAGTACTCCCACGCCTGGATAGAGGCGGTGAACCGGCTGCTCTCCCGGAAAACAGTGCGATAGTCTAAGAGGTTAATAATTCAGGACTTATTTTTCGAACTAATACTTGGTTGCGAAAATCAGCGTAAGTAATTGCGAGCCTCCTAAAATCAGGAACGCCTGAAGTCCCCCTTTGAAAAAGGGGGATTTAGGGGGATTTTCAAGGGCATAGAGAAATCCCCCCTAACCCCCCTTTAAAAAAGGGGGGGAATAAAAACCGCTTTTAAGTATTCGCTAACTTTGGCAATTAATTACTAGATCCTTCGCCTTCGGCTCAGGATGATATTTCAGGATAAGCGCAGTTTTGCAATGGCTTTTAGACATACTTAAGAAATACTGGACTAGCATTCGAGATATTTTTTTAAAATTTGCAGAATTTGGTTCCCTCTACCCCCGAGGAAGAGGGAGAAACCAGGATTCATAAGGTTATTTCGAGATACAATGCTGAGGGGATGGTCACCGGGTCCCCAACCTGATTGAGATTCATGGAATCAGAGCTTCGCATCGGTCTATATGTCTGCCACTGCGGCCTCAACATCGCCGGGGTGGTCAGTCCAGAAGCCCTGGCAGCCCAGGGGCAGGGGCTTCCCGAGGTGGTGGTGGCCCGCCACCATCTCTATACCTGTTCCGAGGCCGGTCAGGCAGAAATAAAAAAAGATATCGAGCACTTCGGTCTCAACCGGGTGGTCATTGCGGCCTGCTCGCCCAAGCTCCACGAAGTCACCTTCCGGCGGTTGCTGGTGGAGTCGGGGCTCAATCCCTACCTGCTGGAGATCGTGAACATTCGGGAGCACTGCACCTGGGTGCACGCCGGCGAACCCGAGGCGGCCCAGGAGAAAACCCTGGAGCTCATCCGCATGGGGCTGGCCAAGGCGCGCCTGGCCCTGCCGTTGCAGGACCGGGAGGTGCCCATGACCCGGCAGGCTTTGGTCATCGGCGGGGGGCCCGCCGGGCTCAGGGCCGCCCTGGACGTCGCCAACGCCGGGTATCCCGTGACCCTGGTGGAACGGGAGGCCGTTCTGGGAGGCATGGCCAACCGGCTGCACAAAACCTTCCCCCAGGGGGAGAGCGCCCTGGCGCTTCTCAATCCTCTCATGGCGGCGGTGGCCCTCCATCCCGGCATCCGGGTGCTCACCCAGAGCGAGGTCACCGAAGTGAGCGGCCACCTGGGGAATTTCACGGTCACAGTGCGCCAGACGCTGCCCCGGGTGGGGGAAGCCTGCGACCGCTGCGGCAGCTGTGCCGAGGTGTGCCCGGTCTCCGTCCCGGACGCCATGGCCGCGGGCCTGAAGACCCGGACCGCCATTTACCTCCCGGCGCCCCACGCCTTTCCCGGCCGCTATGCGGTGGACCTGGCGCACTGCGACCGCTGTGGGGATTGTGTAGCGGCCTGTCCCCGGGACACCATCAATCTGGAAGCCGGAGAAAATGAACATCACCTTGCGGTGGGGACCATCGTGGTGGCCACGGGCTTTGCTCCCTTTGAGCCGGCAGGGACCCGCTATGAGGGCTGGGCTGCCCTGCCGGGGGTCATCACCACGGTGGCCTTGGAGCGCCTCCTGGCCAGGGACGGCCCTACCCAGGGGGAGATTATCCTTCCCGACGCCCCGCCCGAGCCCCGGGACGTGGCCTTTCTCCTGTGCGTGGGCTCCCGGGAGGAGGAGGGCAACCGCTACTGCTCCCGGGTGTGCTGCCCCACGGCCCTGAAGCAGGCCCTGGAGCTGAAAGAGCGCCTCCCCGAAGCCCGCATCCGGATGTATTACCGGGACATCCGCACCACCAAGAAGGATTGGGAGGCCCTTTACACCAGGGCCCGGGAAGCGGGAGTGCTGTTTTTGCGGGGGAACGTCGAGGAGGTGAAGGCCGCCCCGGACGGAGGTTTGCTCATCCGGGCCTTCAATGAACCCTTCCAGGTCCCCACGGAGGACCGGGTGGACCTGGCGGTCCTGGCGGTGGGCATGACCGCCGGGAACGGGGCGCCCTTACGGGAGGTGTTGAAGCTGCCGGTGGGGCCGGACGGCTTCTTCCTGGAGGCCCACATCAAACTCAAGCCCCTGGAGACGGTGCTGGACGGGATTTTTCTGGCCGGCGCCTGCCAGGGCCCCAAAGACCTGGCCGAATCCCTCACCCAGGGGAGTGGCGCCGCGGCCAAGGCCCTGGCCCTCTTGGCCCATGAGACCATCACCCTGGACGGCCTCGTGGCCCAGGTGAACCCGGAGACTTGCGTGGGCTGCGGGGAATGCGCGGCAGCTTGTCCTTTTCAGGCCATGGAAATGGTGGGGGAGGGAAAAAAGCAAAAAGCCCGGGTGGTAACCGCGGCCTGCAAGGGCTGCGGGGTCTGCGCCGGGGCCTGTCCCTCCGGGGCGGTCATCCCGGCGGGCTTCACCGACGACATGATCCTGGCCCAGATCGACGAGGCCCTGGCAGTGGATCCGGAACAGAAGATCCTGGCCTTCTGCTGCAACTGGTGCTCTTACGCGGGGGCGGATTTTGCCGGGGTGTCACGGCTGGCTTATCCTCCCCAGGTGCGCATCATCCGCACCTTGTGCTCCGGCCGGATTCACCCCAAGTTCATCATCCGGGCTTTCGAGCGGGGCGCGGGCCAGGTGCTGGTGTCGGGTTGCCATCCCCCGGGGGATTGCCACTACATCTCGGGTAATTTACAGGCCCAGGCCCGGGTGGAAAAGCTCCGGCCCAAGCTGGCGAAAAAGGGCTTCGATCCCTCCCGCCTGCGCCTGGAGTGGATCTCGGCCACGGAGGGCAGGACCTTTCAACGGGTAATCACCGAAATGGCCGCGGCCCTGGAGATAGAGGAGCCGGTCAAGCAAGCGGGTGGCAAAACCTGAATTTTCGGTTAAGAATTCGCCATCCGTGCATCAGATTGATATTGGCCGGATGTAGTCGCAAGCTTTATAGGAAAATGTCGCGCCGCACCCCCGGTGGCGCCTGAACCGCCGGGAGCGGCGGTTCTGCACCATGAGGCATAGTATCAAACACAGCTACCTGTAGGGGCCGATCCAGGTGTCGCCCTAAAAAAGGGCTGACCCGGGGGTCCGCCTCTCGGGCAGAGTGGCATACCTTTTCGGAACAACCAAGGGAAGTAATGGCCAGAGGCAAAATCCTCCTGTGCGCCTGTCCGGACCTTAGGGTGGAAACCCAGGAACTGGCCCGACGCCTTTCCCAGGCGGGGCTTGAGGTGCAGGTGTCCCCGCCGCTCTGCACCCCGGCGGGGTTAGAGGAGTGGGCCCCCCGACTCAAAGCCGAAGCGACGGAGTGGCTGGTGGCCGCCTGCGGGCCCAGGCGTCATCATGGCCTTTTCCAGCGTCTGGCGGGGGAGGAGCCTTTACAGGTGGTGGACGTCCTGGCCGAGGGCGACCTGGAAAAGGCAGTGGGGGCGGTTCTCGTCGGCCGGGAGGAGGAGGTTGGAGCCGCTCCGGGGGAGACGCCCCCCAGTCGGGAGGTCCTGGTGGTGGGGGGCGGCGTGGGGGGCTGCCAGACCGCCCTGGACCTGGCCCACGCCGGGCACAAAGTTTATCTGGTGGAATCCTCTCTGTCCATCGGCGGCACCATGGCCCAACTGGACAAGACCTTTCCCACCCTGGACTGCTCTATCTGCATCCTGGGGCCCAAGCTGGTGGACGCCGCGGCCCACCCCCTCATCGAACTGCTCACCTTTGCGGAAGTCACCAGTATTTCCGGGATGGCCGGGCGCTTCACGGTGGAGGTGACCCTCAAACCCCGTTACGTGGACATGAGCCGCTGCGTGGGGTGTGGGAATTGCGCCCAGGTCTGCCCGGTCATCGTCCCCAGCCGCTGGAACCTGGGGCTCAAGTCCCGCAAGTGCATCCGGGTCATTTTTGCCCAGGCGGTGCCCCTGGTGGCCACCATCGAGAAGGAGTACTGCATCGACTGTCAGATGTGCCTGGAGGCCTGCGAGCATGGGGCGATTGACCTCGAGTCCCGCTCGGAGGAGCGCCTCCTGGAAGTAGGGGCCGTGGTGCTGGCCACCGGGGCCCGGCCCTTTGACCCGGCCAGGCGAGGGGAGTACGGCTACGGGCGCCTCCCCGGGGTGCTCACCAATCTCGAATTCGAGCGCCTGGTGTGCGCCACCGGCCCCACCCAGGGGCATCTCCTCACCCCGGAGGGTCAGCCGGTGCAGCGCCTGGCGTTTGTCCAGTGCGTGGGCTCCCGGGATCAACGCTTTTTGCCGTATTGTTCGGGCTACTGCTGTACCGCGGCCATCAAACAGGCCATGCTGGCCCTGGAACATGTGCCCAACGCCGAGGTCAGCATTTTTTTCAACGACATTCGCACTTCAGGCAAAGGGTTCGAGGAACTCTACCGGCGGGCGCAAAACGCCGGGGTGCGCTTCATCAGGGGTCTTCCGGGGCGCATCGAGGCGGAGGCAGGCGGAGGCCCGGTGATAGTCTATGAGGATCAACAAGGGGGCCGCCGGGGCCGCCTCCCCGTGGACCTGGCGGTACTGGCGGTGGGGCTGGAGGCCCCCCCAGGAAACCTGCCCTTTGCCGACACGGAGCCAAGCCGGGATGAACATGGGTTCTACGAGAGCCGGCACCCGGTTCTTCATCCCCTGGAATCCACGCGGCCCGGGGTCTTTCTCACCGGGACCTGCCAGGGTCCCCGGGATGTCTCGGAAACTGTGTGCACCGGAAGTGGGGTGGCGGCCCGGGTAATCAACCTGCTCAGCTCTCTGAAGAGGTGAGGCCTCTTGCGGACCTGGTGAAATGAGCGATAATAATGTGTATACTCTGACGCACTGTTTCGGAAAGGCGGAGTAACATGCCAGACACACAGGTAAAACCGGAAGAGGAACCGAAAGCCATACAAAAGCCCCTGCCCCTGGTCCTGGAGATCATTCCCGGGCAGGCCGGAGAGGGGCTCATTGTGGTGCTGGAGCCGGGAAGCTATGAGGGCAGCACCCTCAAGGAGCTCTGCGACCAGGCCCTCAGACGCCCGGACTTCAGTATCGAGGAGCGCCAGGTGCTGGAGGACATCCAGCGGCAGTTGCAAGGAGGAAAGCTCCTCTGCCAGGGCCAGGACATCGACGGGCCGGCCCAGATTTTCGGGACCGTCGAGGAGACTGCAGCCGGAGAATCCTATCTCTATGTGCCGGTGCGGGCCATCAAGCCCCAGGAGGGGGGCCGCTCCCCTTAGGGGGTGCGACAGGAGCAGGGATGTGGCAGTGTTTAGCAACTGATCTGGAAATCCTGGTGCATCGGGGCCACCTGTATCTCCCTCTCCTTCTGGATCCGGACATCCATCAGGAGGTTCAGAACCCTTTTCCCCCAGAGCGGTTTTATAAAAAAACCTCCGGAGGCCTCACTTCCTCCCTGCTGCCCGCCGTCCTCACCGTTCAGGAAAGACTATTCGTCCAGGCTGTAAGCGCGGCCTCGCTGGTGAACAATTACGCCCAGTTTTTTCCAGAGGTTCATGCTTATCGAGTCCGGTCCCTCAAAGAGCGGTACTCCCTCACTGCCGACCTCCTGGGGTTGGCCCTGGACCCCAAGCTCATTACCATTGTCTTCCACATCCTGCCGCATTTTCTCAGGCGGGATGGGCTCAAAAAACGGCGGCGCCTGCAGGAAGGGGAGATCCTGGACCTCATCCGGGAGCGGTTCGGGGTGCCTTACCACTTTGAACAAGAGGCCCGGAAATTCCTTGATCTTACCCCCTTAAAGGAGGCGCTGCACCGCCTGGAGGCCGCCCCCCTCGAGCCGGAGCCGTTCCCCGAGGGCCTGGTGTCCACAACCAAACTCCGGGTCTGGTGGGAGGAGGCCCTGACAGCCCAGCTCCTGGCCGAGGAACGCACCCGGCTGCTTCAGGAGATTTCGGACCGGGAGCGCTGGGCCGCGGCTCAGGAGGGACGCCTGGCGGTGCTTCTCTATGTGGCCGAAAAAGGCCACCTGGAAGTGGACGGTTTCGGTTTCTCCCGCATGAGGAATGGGCGGGAATACCGGATTTACAAGCGTATCGGCCCCTACGCCCTCCGGGACTTCTACGGCCGGATCTACCACTTCCCGGACTGCCGGGTGGCGGTCAATACCATGGGACGCCTGCGGCCGGTGGTGGTAGACCACTACAAACACCCGTTTCTCAGACGGCACGGCTCCGGCCAGGCCATTTGTATGGGACCCGAAAGCCAGAACCTCACCTTTTCGGCTAAAAACGTCATCCAGGCCCTGGAAGAAGGGATCAACACTCTGGTCTACAGCTATGACGGCCGGCATCGTAAAGGCTATCACAGACTGTTCGTATTGCCGGGAACCATGCGACTGGTGGACTTCGAAGACTATCGCATCCCGGCTGACCACCCCCTCATCGCCTCAGGGCAGCTTAAAGTGAAGAACCAGGCCACCTGACATGGACCTCAAGGACTCTCTGCGCCGGGACCGAATCCAGGGGAAGGAGAAAGAACCCTTCCCGCGGTCCCTCTTTGCCCACGTGGGGGGCCTGGTGCGCCATCACCGGCTTGGAGAGCAATTTTGTGAAATGATCAATCAGATGACCGCAACGAAAATAGAGGATCTAGTTCGATCTAACCAGGATACCCATAAAAACCTTTATGAGCCACCCCTGTTTTTCCTGGCCACGCCGGAGGAGTATCGGGCAATCAAGGAAATCCTGGCAGAGGCCGACAACCCCTACCTGGCCTGGGCTGCCAGTCCCGAGGAAATCGTCCTTTCCGGACCACTTTTTACCAGGTGTCCCGAGCTGGCCCCCGAAGCGCTGGCGACCCGCCACTTTGCGGCGCTGTTTGAAAATGATTTTACGTGATTTGAGGGGAGGGCCGGGGGAACGCGGTTCCCCCGCCCTCCCCTCAAACTCCCCTCCCAACCCCCTGTATGGGGTTGGGGGTGGGAGCTTGAGGGAGGGGGTAGGGGCCCATGGCCCCTAGCCCCCTCCCTTAACAAAAAGTAACCAGCAAGGAGAGAACATGCCACGCGGCATAAAGGATGACAAGCGGCGGCGTCTCGAAGAAAAGGTGGAGCAGTTCCGTGAAAGCCAGGTAGACGAGGCGGTGCGGCACATTCTCGATTTTAATAAGACTCCGGTGGACCTCAAGAGTGACGTGGACCGCTTTGTCATCGGTCAGGAAAAAGGCAAGAAGATCATCGCCACTGCCATTGCCTTCCACTACCGTCGTCTGGGCGCCGCGCTCAAGAAGGCCCTGGATGGAAATGACGCCGATATCGAGGGAGCCCTCAAGAGCACCCGCACCCCCAAGGCCAACATTCTCATGGTGGGTCCCACCGGGTGCGGCAAGACCTACACCAGCGAGACCGCCTCGGAGCTGGTGGGGGTGCCCTTCGTGGTGGAGGATATGACCAAGTTCAGCGAGGTGGGCTACGTGGGCACCAACGTCAGCGACATCCTGGTGGACCTCCTCATCTCCGGGGGCGGCAACCCCAACGTGGCCCAGATGGGCATCGTCTACCTCGATGAGGTTGATAAGATCGGCACCGAAACCTCCACTGTGCGGGACGTCTCAGGGAAGGGTGTCCAGAAGGGCTTGCTCAAGCTGGTGGAGGGAATGGACAACACCCTGGAGATCGGCAAGGAGCGCCTGACGCTGTCCACCAAACATGTGCTCTTCATCGCCGGGGGGGGCTATGACAGCCTGGAGGGCATCGTGCGCAAGCGCCTGGCCCGCCAGAATGTGACCGGGGACTGGCGGGACCACCTGGCCACCGAGGACCTGGTATCCTTCGGCATGGAGCGCCAGCTCGTGGGCCGCTTCCCGGTGCGGGTGATCTACAACCGCCTTACCACCCAGGAACTCCAGGACATTTTGACCAAGAGCGCTGACAGTCCCCTCCTTGCCTATGCCCAGGATTTGAAAACCTGGGGCATCGAGCTGCGCTATAACGACGAGGCTTTAGGGGAAATCGCCCGTCGGGCCAAACGGGAGGGCACCGGGGCCCGGGGTCTAACCGGCATCCTCCACCGGGTCCTTCTGGAGGATATGTTCCGCCTCCCGGGGACCTACACCGGGGAGCTCATGGTAGACGGGGCCTACATCCGGGAAAAACTGGGATGAGGTTCAAGGCCCTCAAGGACCTGGCCCGGGCGGCGCCTCAGGAGATTGTGCTGGCGTCTCTCCCGGAGCAGGTCCTGATGACGGACTTTGCCAAAGCCAAGGCCTTTCTCGTGAGTGAGCTGGTGCAGCGGGTGCACGGGGACGCCTTCGAGTGGTACGGCTTCACCCTGGGGGAGCGGGTGCGGCCGGAGGTCATTGTGGATGTGGGGCTCCCCGAGAACGACGAAAACCAGGAGGTCTACACCAGCCTGACCCCGGAGGGCATTGCGGCCTTCCAGGAAACCCTGCCGGCCGGGAGGGTTATCAACGGCTGGGTCCACTCCCACGGCACCCTCGAGTACCGCAAGTTCTCTCCGGTGGACGACATTAACCAACTCACCGTGCTGGACTTCGTCACTTCCCTTCTCAAGGTGCCCCTGGCCAAAAAGGAGGTGGTGATCCGGGACCTGGCGCTTTTGCTCCTGGAGGAAGAAGAGGCCGCCCGCCTGGCCGCAGGGAGCGTCACTCTCCTCACCGACGTGCCGGTGGGGCGAGCCCGGCTTCTGGAGACGGTGTACGGGGGTTTTTGCTTCGGCATCGTCATCGGCGATGCGGGCTGGACCCAACAGGAGATCCACTACAAGACCCGGGGGGTCCTCACCGGCGAGACCCACGTGAGCAAACGGGAAGCCGACCTGGTTTTGGTGGAAACCGGCAAGGCACTCACAACTTCGGACCTGGAAGCCCTGGAATTGGAAGTCAAGGAAAGAATCCGCCCCGTAGCCAATACTTTAGAAATACTGGAGCGGGGGTGAGGGATGGTAGGAGGGGCCATTAATGGCCGTTCTTTATCAGCCAGGCTCTTGGCAGTGTTGTTCGCCTTCAGTTGGTTCTCCTTTTAAAAAAGAAAGAAGAAGATTTCGATAATTTTGACATCGTCCCTGTTTATTAGGATAGGTAACGATGAATAGATGGGCAATATTCTTGGACGTTGAGGGTGTTTCAAAGATTTATCCAGAAAATGAAATTAAATTCTTCCACTCCTTTGATGCACTCCTTAATGCTCTGCGCATTATTGGCACAAACGTCTATCCCAAAACACCGGATCGCCTCTTCGCGCATCAAATTGGTGGTGACGGTCTGCTTATAGTCTCAGAATTTGCTGAAGGAAAACCAGGGGTTCCTATCTCAGTAGCCGTCGTATTAATGCAGGTGTTGATGATGAATGGCGCAGTAGCCAAAGGGGGTATCTCAGAAGGTGGTTTTGCCGACGTAAGTAGTTGCTTTCCCTCTTTGAGATCGTTTTTTCATGGGAATAACAAGAGCATCCCACTCGGTAATGGACTACTAACTATTTTCCCGGTCATGGGAACAGCACTTATCAACGCCCATCGTTTTGCAGCACGGCCACCTCGCGGAAGCCGTCTTGCAGTAGATGTGGCGCTTGCTGAAAACCTGCCAAAAGGAATTGTTATCTCGAAAAGAGAGCATGATTTTATAGTTATTGACTGGATACACACCAGAACACAGACCATGGAAATGATTGCAGAAAAATCAGGACTAAAGTTACTATTGCCAAACGAACTCAAATCAAAACTTACTGCTTATGTTCTCTCAACCGGAGAACTCGGCAAATCCGAATGGGGCCAAAATTCCCTTGCACTCAATGGTTGTGAGCCACTAAGGTCATAAAAGTGATAGCCTTAATAACTGCCGAAAACTGAGGGAGGCTATGAGAAAAATCCTCTATGCTAAAGGGATATTTAGGAGGATTTTCAACTGGTTATTTAAAATCTCCCCTGAACCCGCTTTCAATATGGGGGCGAATTAACTGACGCCTTGACGTTTAAGCGTCTTAGCGTTAAAATAGGATCATGAAAAACGTGCCGAAACGAGCCACCATCTATTTTGATCCCGACCTGCACCGGGCCTTGCGGCTCAAGGCGGCGGAAACTGATCGGTCCGTGTCCGAGCTGGTCAATCAGGCGGTGAAGCTTGCCCTGACCGAGGATGCGGAGGACCTGGCGGCCTTCGCCGAGCGCGCCCCCGAACCCAACCTGCCCTTTGAAGACGTCCTCCAGGACTTGAAGCGGCGTGGCAAAATATAGGCTCCTCATCAAGCCGTCGGCGGTGAAAGACATTGAAGCTATCCCGTCGAAAAAGGACCGTCAGCGCCTTGTCGAACGTATTCTGAAGCTCGCCGACAACCCCCGCCCTGCGGGATGCGAAAAACTCTCCGGGCAAAATAAGTACCGGGTAAGGCAAGGCCGCTACCGCATCCTCTATGCCATCGAAGATGAGAATCTCCTCGTTTACGTCGTCAAAGTGGGCCACCGGAAAGATGTTTATGAATAAGCGCTGCGGTTGCGCCTTTGACCAATGGATCCGTACAATAGAGAAAAACCGGGAACCAAGGAGAAGTGCAGATGGCAGAGCCCAGGTGCGGAAGTTGCTGGTTCAAATCACGATATGACAATAACCCCCAGTCATTGTTGGGCAGGATATGGAGATGGCACATAAATTGGTGTCCGGGCTGGAAAGCCTACATGAACTTTCTCCCTGATGAGGAAAGAAGACAAGAAGCTGAAAAATACGATTTAGCCAAATTCAAATGAGTCATGCGAGATCATGCTTGAGCCGTGAAAGTCCCCCTTTGAAAAAGGGGGATTTAGGGGGATTTTCAAGTGGTCATAGGAAATCCCCCCTGACCCCCCTTTACGAAAGGGGGGAAAGCAGAACACTGAGAAAAATTCAGGTAATTAACAAAGCACGACACCAGATTCCTCGCGGCGATCATAATGACACTAGAACCAGGGCACAGGTTCAAGTACGGTTGTGATGATGTCACAGAATTTTCCTGATTCGCCCCAGGAGGCAGAGGCCCAGGATGAGCGCCTGGACCGGCAGGTGCGCATCCCGGGGTGGAACCAGGAGGCCCTGACCCGGGCCCGGGTGGGGGTGTGTGGGGACGACCCCTGGCTCACCGGCCTGGTGATGGCCTCGGCCGCGGCTTTGGGGATCAACCGCCTGATGGTGGTGGCCCCGGAACTGGACCCGCGCCTAATCTCCGCGGCCCGGGGCCTCAACCCGGACTGCCAGATCGCCTTTTTTCCCGGCTTTTTCAGCCATCCCCTCCTGGAGGACCTGGTCCGAGGCTCTGCTGTCCTGGTGGACCTCTCCCACCATGCTTTTGCCACCAAGCTTCTCCTGAACCTGGCCCACCGGGAGGGCCTCCCCCTGGTGCGGGGTTTCAGCTGGGAAAAGGATGGGCTGGCCGGGGCCCAACTCTTCACCTACCGGCAAGGGCGGGAATGGCGGGAACTCCTGGAGATGCTGGCGCCGGAACAGTTGCCCGCTCTCCGCCAGAGAGACCCGGTGCTGGCCCTGGTCATCGCGGGATTGGTCCTGGAGGAAGTGAAAAAACTCCTCCTGGACGAGCCGGTGACCCCTGAGGTGGTTTTGTATACCCGGGCTGGCTTAAGGACATTTACTTTGCGGGAGGGGGCCAGGGGTCGCGGACCCCTGCCCCCTCCCTCAAACTCCCTCCCCCAACCCCTTATAGGGGGGTGGGAGGGGAGTTTGAAGGGAAGGCCGGGGGAGCATGGCTCCCCAGCCACCCCTTCAAATAACCTTCTCGACAAGACTCCCCTCGCGGTGGTGGGCGCCGGGGCCCTGGGGAACTTTGTGGGCCTGGGGCTGGCCGCGGCGGGCTTCATAAATATCACCTTTATCGATCCGGACCCGGTGGAGATCACCAACCTTAACCGCCAGGTCCTGTTCTGGGACGCGGTGGGCCAACCCAAGGCCGAGGCCCTGGCCCGAAGACTCAAGGAGTGGTTCGGGATAACGGTAAAAGCTGAGACAGCCTACGTCACCCGGGACACCGATCTCAGCGAGTATGCCGCAGTCTTCGACGGCACGGACAATTTCGAGAGCAGGATCATTCTGAGCGAGAAGTGCCGGGAAGGCGGCCAGGTCCTCATCAGCGGCGGCACCGGGGTCACGGCCGGGCAAGTGGTGGTGTACGACCCCGCTAAAGGCGGACCCACCCCGGCGGACCTCCTGGGGCTGTACGACATCGTGGGCCGGCGTGACGTCGAAGTCAAGGAGCGGGACCGGGCCTCCTGTGTCTATCAGGCCGAACCCGCCGTGATCATGACCAACCAAATCATCGGCGGACTCATGGTGGACGCACTCAGGCGGCTTATGGCCGGAGAAGAACCCCCAAACCTCTTCTATGACGCCCTGAGTGAGGTGATGTTTTAGGGGCGATATTTTGCAGGGGAGGGGGCCAGGTGCCGCAGCCCCCTGCCCCCTCCCCCGCACCCCCTCCCCCAACCCCTTGAGGGGGGAACAATGAGGCCTTGACAGTTGGGGCCGGCGGCCTCAACTGCCAAGGCCCCTCTAAACGGGTTGGGAGGGGGGCTTGGGGGGAGGGGAGGGACCTGAGGTCCCTGGCCCTCCCCCCAAAACAAAACTATGCCCAGCAATTTCCGAGAGCCGAGAATATTGGGTCGCACCGGTCTGAGGGTGGGACGGTTGGGGGTGGCTTCGAGTTTCGGGGCCCCGGCCGCGGCTTTTGAGGAGGCCTTTGAGGCGGGCTGTAATTATTTCTATTGGGGGTCGTTGCGCCGGGCCGGGATGCGGGACGCCATCCAGAATATTTGCGGCCGGGGGAAGCGGGACGAGTTGGTCGTCGTGATCCAGAGCTACTCCCGCCTGCCGACCCTTCTGGAGGAATCTTTGCGTCGGGCCCTGGGGCGTCTGGGGTTGGAAACTGCGGACGTGCTGCTCCTGGGCTGGCACGCCCGACGGCCGTCCCGGAGGATCCTGGCGCGGGCCGTGAGGATGCGGGAGAAGGGCATGTTCCGGTTCCTCGGCCTATCGGGGCATCACCGCCCCCTCTTTCCCGAGCTGGCCCAGGAGGGCCTTTTCGACCTCTTTCACGTGCGCTACAATGCAGCACACCGGGGAGCGGAAACCGAGGTGTTTGGGCCAATCCTCGCGATGCCCCCGGATGAGCGCCCGGGGGTGGTCACCTTCACCGCCACCCGGTGGGGGCAGCTCCTGAAGCCCGGGAAAATGCCTCCGGGGGAGCAGCCGCCTCAGGCTGCGGATCTGTACCGCTTTTCCCTGAGCCAGCCGGCGGTGGACGTATGTATGTGCGGTCCCGCCGGCACGGTCCAGATGCGGGAGGCCCTGCGGGCCCTGGACCTGGGCCCTCTCCATGAGGCGGAGATGGCCCGGCTCCGTGGTATCGGCGATCACATGCACGGGTGAGGACGGGATTTTTTTCGAAAGAAAAGCTGCCACCTGGAGCAAGGGGGAGCGCAGCCTCAAGCCTATGGCGGCATTTTCTCGAACAACGCTAGAACTTAATTGCATAAATAAGCGTAACTCATTGAGCGCACCCTTAGGGATCAGGAATGCATAAAGTCCCCCTTTGAAAAAGGGGGATTTAGGGGGATTTTCAAGCGGATAGAGAAATCCCCCCTAACCCCCCTTTAAAAAAGGGGGGAATAAACCCCGCTTTTTAAACTTCGCTAACTTTGGCAATTAAGCACTAGGGAAAGAAGGATGAACCGCAGGAAGGATGAACCTGCTCCTACCCCTGGATTTCCCGTTTCCTTTTCCTTTTTTTCAGGTAAAAAGGGCGCCAGCCTTTCTGCTTGCATCTCCCCGGCAAGTGGGCTACATTGATATAACTACCTGAGTTCAGCCGGAATTTCCTTTTCTCTATATTCCCCCTGACAGCGGAGCGCTGGATGAAACGCTATGACGACCCTAAGTGGGCGAGCACCCAGGCTGTGAGCCTGGACTACAATTATGCCATGGCGGATTTCGTGGGAGACCACGGCCTTCGCCCCGAAGAGCTGGAGGCCCTGACCCCGAAGCTGGGCCAGGTGCACGAGGAACTGCAGGCCGGCCGGGAAAGCGGCAAATACGCCTTCTTCGATCTCCCTTATGAGACGGAGGTCGTCAAGGCTGTGAAACGACTGGGCAAGCCCTTACTAGATTGGTGCTGGGAGTTTGTGATCCTGGGCATGGGCGGTTCGGCCCTGGGGGTCCAGGCCCTGCACCAGGCCCTGTGCCACCCTTAGCACAACATTCTCCCTGTGGGCCGGCGGAAACACCATGCCGGTCTGTGGGTCCTGGACAACATCGATCCGGACTACCTGTACGGTATGTTGGACGCCCTCAACATGAAGCGGGTGGCGGTGAACGTCATCAGCAAGTCCGGGCCACCGCGGAAACGTTGGCACAATTCCAGTTCCTCTACCATCTCCTCAAATCCAGGCTGGGCGGGGAAGACAAAATCCGGGAGCGCCTCATTATCACGACTGACCCGGAGAAAGGGCCTCTCAGGAAGCTGGCGGAGGAGAAAGGTTTTTTATCCCTTGCCGTGCCGCCCCAAGTGGGGGGCCGCTATGCCGTGCTCACCGCCGTGGGCCTGATGCCGGTCCACATGGGGGGCATTGATATTGAAGAACTGCTGGCCGGAGCCCGCTTCATGGACCAGCGCCTCAAGGACAGCCCCTTAGAGGACAACCCGGCCTATAAGCTGGCCGCCCTCTATTACCTCTTTTTCAGGGCCAAGGGCCGGAACCTGCTAGTGACCATGCCCTACGCCGGCAATTTGGCCGCGCTGGCGGACTGGTTCGCCCACCTCTGGGCCGAGAGTTTGGGGAAGCGCCTGGACCTCTCCGGCCACCGGGTGGAGACCGGCAGCACGCCGATTAGAGCCGTGGGGGTGACGGATCAGCATTCCCAATTGCAGCTCTACGGGGAAGGGCCTCACGACAAGCTCATCACCTTCTGGCAGGTGGAGAAATTCCAACATAACCTGAAAATTCCGGAGTTTTTTGGGGACTTCGAGGGTCTGGGCTACCTGGGGGGACACACGTTCAAGGAGCTCTTCAAGGCGGAGGAGACCGCCACCGCTTTCAACCTGATGAAGGCGGGGCGGCCCAACCTCAGCCTCAGCCTGCCGGAGGTGAATGCCTTCACCGTGGGCCAGCTCATTTATCTCCTGGAAGTGGTCACCGTGGCGGTGGGAGGTCTTTTGGGAGTAAACCCCCTGGACCAGCCCGGAGTGGAGGGGGGCAAACAAACCGCCTTGGGGCTTCTGGGACGGTCAGGGTATGAGGCTCACCGCCAGGAGTTTGCCGAGGCTGCACCCAAGATGTCACGGTATATGATAAAATAATATGATTAAAAACAATCCGCATCAGGTTCGACAAATCAGGTGGCAAGAAACATGAAGCAAGGTGGGTGGAAAACCTTATGGTGGAAGCCGGGCCGGGATTTGCAAACCTTCCGGCTGGCCAAGTTTTTTGCCCTGACCAGCCTGGTGGTCATCCTGGTGTTCACCATCATGGTCACTCTGCTGTTAGCCCTCAGAGACCTGAAGATGACCCAGGCCAAAAGTGAGGAGTACCTGAAGCTGCTGGCCGCCAATCTGAATCATCAGGTCTTTCAGCAATTCCTGTTGCCCACGGCCATTGAACAACAGGGGCGCATCACCATTGCCGACCCGGAGCAGCACAAGCGTTTAGACTCTGTGGTGAAAAACACCATCCATGGCTTTCATGTGGAGCAGATGGCCATTTATGACCAGGTGGGGGTGTTGTCCTACAGCACCACCAAACAGCTCCTGGGGAAAGACTGCTTTGAGGTTACCGGGGTAAAGCAGGCCCTTTTCGGGGAGCAGCACTTCGAACGTCTTGGCGGCAGCTTTTTCTGGGATTTCTTGCCCCGCTGGGGCTCCAGCAACCAGCGCCTCCGGGCCTATTTCCCCTTCCGCCTGGAGGGCAAGCCCGGTTCCGAACCAGGGCCCGTGGTGGGGGTCTTTGAAATCACCCAGGATATCTCCGCCGACCTCCTCGAGACCGGCAGATTACAGGGGATTTTTCTGCTCACCTCTACCCTGATTATGGGGCTGCTCTTTCTGGTGTTGCTCCTGATCGTCAGGCAAGGGGAGGTTATTTTGGACCGGCGCCAACAGGAGCAGCTGGCTCTGGAGGCCCAGCTCAACCAGGCGGAGCGCCTGGTAGCCCTGGGGGAAATGACCGCCGGGGTAGCTCACGAGGTCCGGAATCCCCTGGGGATTATCAGCTCCACGGCGGAGCTTTTGCGGGAGCGCCTGAACCGCTATGAACCCGACAACCGCCTGGCCCAGATCATCGTGGTGGAGGCCAACCGCCTCAATGAAAAGGTCACGGAGTTCCTGGATTTTGCCCGGCCCCGGGTCCCCAGTTTGCAGGCCTGCCAGGTGGACAAGGTCATGGACCGGAGTCTCGAATTCATCCAACCGGAGATCGAGCGTCTGCATATCACCTTAGACCGGGACTACCAGACCGACGGCAGGCCCCAGTCTGCAGACCCGGACCTGTTGCATCAGGCCTTTTTGAATATTCTACTGAATGCCATACAGGCCATGCCCGTCGGGGGGGCCTTAAACGTCACCGTGGCCTCCGGGCCCAAAAACCAGGGCATTGAAATTCGGGTCCAGGACACGGGTGACGGCATCGGTCCCGAGAGACTGAAAAAGATATTCAATCCCTTTTACACCACTAAAGAAAAGGGGAGCGGGCTGGGGCTGCCCATCGTCAGGAGCATCATCGAAAGTCACCAGGGTTCCGTCAAGATTAACAGCACCCCGGGCCAGGGCACCGCAGTCATCATTACCCTGCCGGACCTGCCGCTGCCGCAGGGGGAATAACACAAGGTAGCAAGTCAGGAGCTTATGGACACTATCTTAGTAGTTGATGACGAAGTTAATTACCTCACGGTCATGGAGGCTCTCCTGGGGGAGGCGGGCTATGAGGTGCTCACCGCGCCCGGGGGCAACGATGCCCTGAAGATCGCCGGAGGCAGCGACCTGGACCTCGTGCTCACCGACATGAAAATGCCCCGGATGAATGGCATTGAGCTGTTGGGTGAGCTGAGGCGGCTGTATCCGGATTTGCCGGTGATCATGATGACCGCCTACGGCACGGTGGAAAAGGCGGTGGCCGCCATGAAGACGGGGGCCTTGGACTATGTCCTGAAGCCCTTTAAAAACGAAGAGCTCCTCCTCACCATTGCCAAGGCCCTGGAGCACCGCCGCCTGGTCCTGCAAAACCGCCTCCTCCTTCAGGACCTGGACAAAAAGTACGGCTTCCCCAACATCGTGGGGGAAAGCAAGGCCATGCGGGAGATTCTGTCCCTGGTCAAACGGGTGGCCTCCTCCCGGGCTACGGTGCTCATCAGCGGGGAGAGCGGCACCGGCAAGGAACTGGTGGCCCGGGCCATTCACCAGCAGAGCCCCCGGGCGGACAAGCCCTTTATTTCGGTGAATTGCGCCGCCCTGACCGAAACGCTGCTGGAGAGCGAGCTCTTCGGCCATGAGCGGGGGGCTTTCACCCACGCGGTGTCCATGCGCAAGGGCCGCTTTGAGCTGGCCGACGGGGGCACCCTGTTCCTGGATGAAGTGGCGGAGATGTCTCCGGCTCTCCAGGTGAAGCTGTTGCGCGTCCTCCAGGAGATGGAGTTCGAGCGAGTGGGGGGGACCAAGACCATCAAGGTGGACGTGCGGGTAGTGGCCGCCACCAACCGGGAGCTCAAGGGAGAGGTGGGGGAGGGTAGGTTTCGGGAAGACCTGTTCTACCGCTTGCACGTGGTGCACTTGCACATCCCGCCCCTGAGCCAACGCCAGGAAGACACCCCTCTTTTGGCAGTCCACTTTCTGAAGAAATATGCCCAGGAAAACGCCCGGGGGGAGGTGCACCTCAGCCCGGAGGCCTTGAAGCTCCTTATCCAGTATGCCTGGCCGGGAAACGTCCGGGAGCTGGAAAACGTCATGGAGCGGGCCGTGATTCTCTGCGGGCAAAACCTCATCACCCCCCAGGATTTGCCCGGAGAGCTCGCCAGCGAGCTCCAGGAGTCCAGGCTGGACATTGACCGATTTATCCCGCTTACCACACCCTTGCCGGAGGCCATGGAGCAAATCGAGGAGAAGATGATCCGCCGGGCCCTGGAGCAGAGCAACCAGGTGCAGGTGCGGGCCGCGGAACTCCTGGGCATTACCAAGAGTCTGTTGCAATACAAGCTGAAAAAATACCGCCTGACCACGCAATAACCTGCTCCATTCACGGAAAAAGGGGGGTGGGGCATCGTCCGCCGACACGTGAGCACTTTCTGGTTTCCGGGGGGAGCGTGGGAAGGAGTGCCGGCATTTATATTCCAAGCTAAGACGGAATAGCAATCGTATGGGTATTTTCTGTAGGCGCAGACCTTTCTAAGTAAATGTAGCGCCGCCGCCCTCGGCGGCGCATGAACCGCCGGGGGCGGCGGTTCTACATATTCATGCTTCGTTGTGAGCACGTGGGCTCCTGATTCGTTAATCTGCGCCTGTACAGGCGTCCCTTCCAAAGCGGGCGCCGGCTAAAGCCTGCGGCTACAATAAATCCATATTTGATGGCAGCCCACTTCCCCTTAAAAAATTGGTTTTAAAAGCGAGGGCGATAGTAAATAGCCTCCCCCGGCTGTGTGTTCGCAGGCGGGGGCGCTTGGGCTCCATCCACCATGACGATTTGAGGTTTTTTGCAAAGGTCTCAACTCCGTAAGAGATGAAGTACTGTCTTCCAGGGCTCTTTTTGGAGACAGCACCCAGGATTTTGCTGAGGCTCTCAGAGGGGAGCTGAAGAAAGTGGCAGTGAAAAGAACCTGTATGTCATCGCCTGAAATGAGGAAAAATTATGTCAGTGCTTTTTGAGAAGACGAGCATTAAGAGGATGGAGCTCAAGAATCGTTTGGTCCGTTCGGCGACCCATGAAGGCAGGTCCGATGAAAACGGCTATCCCACCGAGGCCCTCTTCAAGTACTATGAAAAGCTGGCAAAGGGTGGGGTGGGAATGCTGATTACCGGCTACGCCTATATTTCTCCGGATGGCATCTCAGCCGCATTTGGCATGCAAGGCATCTCCAGCGATGGCCATATACCCAAATATCGGGAACTCGTTGAGGTAGGGCATCGCTATGGCACCGCCATGGTCATGCAGATCGCCCACTGCGGTCTCTACAGTGCGGTCCCGCAACCACTGGCCCCTTCCGCGGTGGTAAATAAATTCACCGGGGTGGTGGCCGAGGAAATGACGGAGGAGGACATCGAACGGGTTATCGAGGCTTTTGCCCAGGCGTCCCGCCGGGTCAAAGAGAGCGGCTTTGACGGGGTGCAGATTCACGCGGCGCATGGCTTTCTGATCAATCAGTTCACCTCCCCCTATACCAACAAAAGAACAGACCGGTGGGGCGGTTCACTCGAGAATAGAATGAGATTCCTAAACGAGGTCTATAAACGGTGCCGGGCGCAGGTGGGCGAGGATTATCCCCTTCTCGCCAAGATCAGCGCCTGGGACAAAACTGCAGAAGGGATCAAGCCGGAGGAAGGTGTGGTCATGGCCCAGATGATGGCCGAGATGGGGTTTGACGGCATCGAGGTGAGCTGTGGCATCCTCGAGGACGTGGGCTCCGTCGCCTACGGCCATGGAACGTACGGCACCGACCCTCCCCAGGCCTACAACCGTGAGGTCGCCAAAGCCATCAAAAGCAAAGTCAAGGTGCCGGTTTTCGTGGTCGGGGGCATCACCGACCCGGCGGTCATGGAGGACATCGTCACAAACGGGGACGCCGATTACCTCTCCATGTCTCGCGGCCTGGTGGCGGACCCCAACTTCCCGAAAAGACTTGAGGAGGGGAACTTGAAGCCAGCCGTGTGCATCCATTGTAATCTCTGCTATGGGTACATCTTGACTGAACCTCTGCGGTGTTATCAAGGGAAGAAACTCGAAGGCAAGGAGCCGTTATTCGAAGAAATTCTGGTGCTGAAGTGATATGAGGAACCAGGTCTTAGAAGGTCTCGACTTTTAGGGAACATTATAAGGAGCCGCGGTGCATATAGACGAATTCCCTAAAGATATTCGGCCACATTTGATTCCCGCTCCCGAGGGCGACATGTTCTACCGCTGCCTGGAGTGCGGCGCACACTACGACATCACCGAGCTGCTCTACACCTGCCCCAAATGCCGGGGGCTCTTTTTGTTGATAGACAAAAACGAGGCGCGGCTTCAGGAAAAACCCGGGGATTTTTGGCGGCGGCTCTTCGACTACCGCCGCATGTTGAACGTGCCGGCCCTCCAGGGCGTCTTCCTCTATTACGAGCTCATCGCGCCGGTCATCCCCCTGGAGCAAATCATCTACCTGGGGGAAGGCCATACCCCCCAGGTGGCGGCCAATGCCGACCTGGCCGGCGAGGTGGGGCGGGCCTTTTATTTCAAAAATGACGGTCAGAACCCCAGCGCCTCCTTCAAGGACCGGGGCATGGCCGCGGCCCTGAGCTACCTGAATTTTCTGGTCACCTCCCAGAACCTGGGGAAGGTCCTGGCCATCTGCGCCAGCACCGGGGACACCTCTGCGGCCGCCGCTCTCTATGGGGCCTACCTGGGAGATAAAATCGCCTCCGCGGTGATTCTGCCCCGCGGGAAAGTCACCCCGCAGCAGCTTTCCCAGCCCCTGGGGGCCGGGGCGATGGTGCTGGAAATTCCCGGGGTCTTTGATGATTGCATGAAGGTGGTGGAGAGCCTGGCGGACAATTACCAGGTGGCCCTCCTCAACTCCAAGAACTCCTGGCGCATCCGGGGGCAGGAGTCCTACGCCTTCGAGATCGCCCAGTGGTTCGACTATGACCTGAGGGAGAAGGCCGTGGTGGTGCCCATCGGCAACGCCGGCAACATCACCGCGGTCATGCAGGGGTTCTTGCGGCTCCACGATTTGGGGATCATCGAGACTCTCCCCCGAGTCATCGGGGTGCAGTCCCGCCATGCCAACCCGGTGTTCCGCTATTACCTGGAGCACGACCAGGCGAAGCGGGTCTTTGTGCCGGTGGCGGTGACGCCCAGCGTGGCCCAGGCGGCCATGATCGGCAATCCCGTGAGCATGCCCCGGGTCATTCGCCTGGTGGAGGAATACCGCAGCCGGGCCACGGAGGGGAGCGTGGCGGTGGTGGAGGTCACCGAGCAGGAGATCATGGACAGCATGCTCCTGGCCAACCGCCACGGCCACATCGCCTGCACCCAGGGCGGGGAGTCTTTGGCGGGCCTTAGGGCAGTGGAGGCTGCGGGTCTTTTGGACCGGGACGAAGTGGCGGTCCTGGACGCCACCGCGCATCACCTCAAGTTTATCGGCTTCCAGGAGATGTATTTCGAGAACACCTTCCCCCCGGAGTTCGAGGTGACGCCGAAGCATGAATATCAAAACCGGCCGCAGCTTCTTACTCCAAAGACTGAAGACCCCGCCGGCAAAACCACCGATCTGGCCACCCAGATTGCCAAGTTGCTAGAATTGACGCCGAAGGGATAGACGAGCGGCCTTCCCCCGGGTGGCAAGGGGACAACCGTCTGACACCTCACATAAACCCTAAAAGGAGGGAAACATGCGAAAAGTTTCGGTGTGGGCCTTGGTAATGCTCGTCAGCCTGTCCCTGGCGGTCTCCGGTGTCGCCTGGGCCGGCAAGGAACCTTTGAAGGTGGATATAGACACCGTCAAAAGCTGGCTCTCTGATCCCCAGGTGCTCATTGTGGACGTCAGAACTAATTGGTCTTGGCGAATGAGTGATAAAAAGATCCAAGGGGCCGTCCGCCAGAATCCCAATAAGGTGAAAACCTGGGCCGCCAGCCTGCCCAAGGACAAGAAAATTGTCCTATACTGATCCTGACCCAGCGAGGCTACCAGCGCCCGGGTGGCGCGGCAATTGCGCGGGATGGGTTTTCCCCAGGCCATGGCTCTGAAAGGCGGCTGGAAGAAGTGGCAGAAGGCAGGCTACCCCACATCGCCCAAGTAGGACCGGCCCAGCAGATTTTGCAGGTATGGGGAGCGACTGGGAAGGAGACGATTGGCCTCCCAAAAGGTGGCACAAGGCCTTCTTTCCAGCCCCTGGAACACCTTGAAAGGCAGAGGAAATGCGACAGGTTTCGGTATGGGCCCTGGTAATGCTCCTGAGCCTGGCCCTGGCGGCCCCCGGGGTCTCCTGGGCCGGTGGCAAAGTGCCCCGGGTGGACAAAGACACCCTGAAAAGCTGGCTCTCCGATCCCCAGGTGATTATTGTGGATGTGAGAATTCCCAGCGATTGGCAAGAAAGCAGGGAAAAGATCAAAGGCGCGCTTCGTCAAGTTCCCGGACAGGTGAAAATCTGGGGCCCCAGCCTGCCCAAGGACAAGAAAATCGTGGTGTACTGCGATTGATACAATGAAGCCGGCAGCGCCCGGGTGGCGCTGCTCTTGTTGCAGAGGGGTTTTCCCCGGGTGATGGCCCTGAAAGGCGGCTGGGAGGAGTGGCAGCAGGCCGGCTACCCCACGGAGCCCAAATAAAGATTTGTGAATGTTATATTGAAGGAGGGTGTTAAGTATCGAGGGCACCTACTTTTTCTTTAAAACTTCGTCCCCCAACCCCTTAATAAAATCGGTAGCCCGGGCATCCTGATCTGGCTAGTCGGAAGGTTTCAACCGGAATTTGTAAAATCAATGGCCTGATAATGACCAAGAATCCTCTGAAAGAACCTCCCCCGATAATTGCCATCGACGATAATTACTGCTTTGTCTGCGGCCGGGATAACCCCCGAGGTCTGAAGATCAAGGTGAAATATTTCCCGGAGGAAATGGCCACAGAAACCGAATTGGCCCTGCCCAAGGAGTACCAGGGCTGGGCTGACGTTATCCATGGGGGACTTCTCTCCACCCTCCTGGACGAGATGATGGCTCAGGCGGTGTGGCACTTCGCCGGGCCGGGGCTGACCCTGAACATGGAAGTGCGCTTCCATGCGCCTCTGAAACCCGACGAAGCCATCCGGGTCCGGGGGGTCCTCACCACCCCGAACGGCAACCGCCGCACCGCGGAAGCCGTAATCACCCGCACCAGCGATAACCGCAAGATCGCCACCGCCAAGAGCAGATTCTTGCTATTAGAGGAGAATAGTGGGGGAGGGGGCTAAGGAGCGCGGCCCCTTACCCCTTCCCCCACACCCCCTCCCCCAATCCCATAGGGGGTGAGAGAAATTGGTAAAGCCGGGGCCCAAGCCCCGGCTTTACCAATTACCCTCACGGGTTGTGAAAAGTGAGGTTGGGGAGGGTGGGAAGCTTTTTCTCCCACATTTCCACCGAACCAACAAGAATTAATGCTCCAGATTACCATCCTCATGGTGGGGAAAACCCGGGAAGCCTTCGTCAAAGAGGGCCTGGATTTCTATGCCAAGCGACTGCGCCCCTTTTTTAAGCTGAGCATGAAAAGCGTGGGGGAGGAAAGGGAAGGGAAGAAGTTATCTGCTGATTTGATTAAAGGTAGGGAGGGGGAGCGCCTTATAGCCG
This sequence comes from uncultured Syntrophobacterales bacterium, assembly GCA_965602785.1. GTDB lineage: Bacteria > Desulfobacterota > Desulfobaccia > Desulfobaccales > 0-14-0-80-60-11 > JBGSLA01. Next base: position 390 of record CBFDAH010000006.1, on the reverse strand, counting down.
CCATCCCGCCCCGGGCCTTTGTGGCGGCCCTGGACCCCCGGGGGAAGGAGTTTACCACCGAAGCATTCGCGGCCTGGCTGGCCAGGAGGGAGGAGGAGGCACGACCTCTGACGTTCCTCCTCGGCGGCCACCTGGGACTGGATGAGGCCACCCTCGCCTCGGCCCACGCAAGGCTGGCCCTGTCGAGACTCACCCTCACCCACGAACTGGCCCGGCTGGTCCTCCTGGAGCAACTCTACCGGGCCAAAACTATCCTCATCGGCCACCCGTATCATGTCTAGGAAAAGTGAGGGGAGGGCCGGGGGATCGCAGATCCCCCGCCCTCCCCTCACACTCCCCTCCCAACCCCCTTTAGGGGAGCCGGGGAAGGGGAAGGCCTTAAGGCCTCCC